>NZ_JASGES010000001.1:0-10186 GCF_047606205.1 Propionicimonas sp.
ACAGGCGCGCGGCCCGGGCCGGGTCGGTGACGACCACGGCGTCCAGCCCGCCCGCGGCAGCCACCAGCGCACGGGACCTGTCGGCGAGCGCACCGGGGTCGGTGTCGGTGAGCTCGACGAACAGCCAGCCCTCCCCGCGCGGCAGGTCGGGGACGGCCGAGGTCCCGAGGCGTCGCCGCACCACGTCCACGATCCGCCGGTCGAGCCCCTCCACCGCGGTCGGCCGCCAGGGCAGGACGGCAGGCGTCGCGTCCGCGGCCCCGACCATGTCCGGGTAGCCGATCACCAGCAGCGCGCGCAGCGGCAGGTCGGCCACCAGTCGCACCCTGGCGCCGGTGACGACGCCGAGCGTGCCCTCCGAGCCGACCAGGAAGCGGGCCACGTCGAAACCGTGCTCGGGGAGCAGGTGCTCGAGGCTGTAGCCGGACACCTGGCGCGGGAACCGGCCGAACCCGGTGCGGATCACCCCGAGGTTCGCCATCACGAGGTCGTGCAGGGCGGACAGGGTGGGGGAATCGGCGGTGGTGGCGCTCTGGCCGAGATGCAGCCGCTCTCCGGTGCCGGTGACCACGTCCAGGGCGAGCACGTTGTCGGCGGTGCGGCCGTAGCCGAGGGCGCGGGGGCCGCACGCGTTGTTGCCGATCATGCCGCCGATCGTGCACCGGTCTGCCGTGGACGGGTCGGGGCCGAAGCGCAGGCCGTGGCGTGCCGCTGCCGCGGTCAGCCGGGCGGGCACCACGCCCGGCTCGACGATCGCCGCGCGACCGGTGCCGTCGAGGTGCGCGATGCCGTCCAGCCGGGTGCAGTCCACAACCAGGCCGGGTCCGATGGCGTTGCCCGCGACCGACGTGCCGGCCCCACGGCTGGTCAGGGGAAGTCCCGCGGCACGCGCGGCGTCCACGAGTTCACGGAGTTCCGCGACAGAACCCGGGCGGGCCACCGCGGCCGGTGGGACGCGGTACAGCGACGCGTCGCTGCTGTGCAGGGCCCGGGCCAGGGTCGAGGTGTCGAGTGCGAATCCTGCCGAGGCCAGCGCAGCGACCTGATCGGTGAAGGCTGCGGCGACCGGCACGACCTCAGTCTGTCACGCGGGTGACGGCCTCCATCGCCCGGCCGAGCGCCTCGAAGTCCTCCGCGGCGATCGGGTCGACCAGGACTCGACGCACCGAGGCGACGTGGGCAGGGGCGGCCTCGACCAGCAGTTGGTGGCCACGAGTGGTCATCACGGCGATGACCCCCCGACGGTCCGAGGGGCAGGCCGTCCGGGCGACCAGGCCCTTCGACTCCATCCGGGAGACGGTGTGGGTGAGCCGGGACCGGGACTGCCGCACCCGTTCGGCGAGGTCCGACATGCGCAGGGCACGGTCGGGGGACTCCGACAGGTGCACCAGGATCTCGTACTCGCCGAGGTCGAGCCCGAAGGGCCGCAGGTCGGCGTCCAGCTGCTCGTTCACGAGTGCGACGCCGTTCAGGTACGCGCGCCAGATACGCTGCTGCTCTGCGGTCAGCCAACGGGGTTCGAGCTGGGTGGTCACGCACTGAACCCTATCAAAGAAGTTTACGGTTCAACAAATGCCACGCCGGACTCCCGGGCCTGGAAAGGCGCGTAGGCTGACCGGGCACCCCCCTGAAGCAGAAAGCGACGAGGAGCACCCGTGATCGAAGTGATGGGGGACCGTGGACTGGCGGCCGGCCGCAGGGCTGGTCGTTTCGTCGGGCGGACGCTGGACGCGCTGAGGGCGCGGGCGGTCCCTGGCACCAACCTGCTGGAGATCGACGACTGGACGCGGGAGCTGATCGCCGAGGCCGGGGCCGAGTCGTGCTACGTGGACTACGCGCCTCCGTTCGGGCGCGGCCCCTTCGGCAAGGTCATCTGCACGTCGGTCAACGACGCGGTGCTGCACGGCCTGCCGCACGACTATGCGCTGCGCGACGGCGACCTGCTCAGCCTCGACCTCGCGGTGTCGATCGACGGCTGCGTGGCCGATGCGGCCACCAGCTTCGTGGTGGGCGAACCGGCCGACCCCGAGGACGAGCGGATGATCGAGGTCACCAGGGAAGCCCTCGCCGCGGGCATCGCGTCCGCGGGCGCCGGCCGGCGGATCGGCGACATCTCGCACGCGATCGGGTCGGTGCTGCGCGATGCGGGTTACCGGGTGAACACCGACTTCGGCGGTCACGGCGTCGGCAGCACGATGCACCAGGATCCCCACATCGCCAACGACGGCCGTCCCGGGCGGGGACTCACTCTGGTGCCCGGCATGCTGCTGGCGATCGAGCCCTGGGTGATGCGCGACACCGACGAACTCGCGGTCGACCCGGACGGCTGGACCCTGCGCAGCGCCACCGGGTGCCGCACCGCGCACGTCGAGCACACGGTGGCGATCACCGACGCCGGCGCGGAGATCCTCACCCCGCACCAGTAGGCGCGGCCGGGGGAGGGACGCCGGCGACGGGGACCCCCTAGACTGCGGAGACAGTCCAACGGGGGATGTGAGGGTTATGGGAGCTTCCAGCATCGACGCCGACGCACTCGTCGCGAGCGCACCACCCTCCGCGGGGGCGCTGTTCCGGTGGCGGGTGGAGCAGACCCCGAAGAAGGAGGCGTTCCGGTATCCCGACGCCACCGAGACCTGGGTCTCGATCGACTGGGCGGAGACCCGCCGCCGCGTGGACGAGTACGCCGCCGGCCTGCTCGCGATCGGCCTGGAGCCCGAGCAACGGGTCGCGATCGCCTCGAACACCAGGATCGAGTGGATCCTCGTCGACTACGCGATCAACTGCGCGGGCGGCGCGACCACGACGATCTACCCCAACACCCAGGGCAGGGACTTCGCGCACATCGTCACCGACTCGGGCTCGGTGGTGCTGGTCGCGGAGAACGCCGAGCAGGTGGCCAAGCTGGAGGAGTCCACGCAGGCCGCGGCGCAGGTGCACCACGTCATCGTCCTCGACGGCAACGGGGACGGGGAGCGCGTGCTCAGCCTCGCCCAGCTCGCCGAGCGGGGGCGTGCCCTGCTCGCGTCCGACCCCGGGGCGGTCGACCGTGCGATCGCGGCGATCGGGATCGACGACCTGGCCACCCTGATCTACACCTCCGGCACCACCGGTCTGCCCAAGGGCGTCGAGCTGACCCACCGCTGCTGGGTGTACCAGGCGGTCGTGCTGCGGGAGATGGAGCTGATCAGCCCCTCCGCGCTCCAGTACCTGTGGCTACCGTTGTCCCACGTCTTCGGCAAGGACCTGCTGACCATCCAGCTGGGCATCGGCTTCTCCACCGCCGTGGACGGGCGCATCGATCACATCGTGTCCGGCCTCGGCGAGGTCCACCCCAACTTCATGTGCGGGGCGCCGCGGATCTTCGAGAAGGTGCGCGCCGCAGTGATGCTGTCCTCCCCGCAGGGGGGCGTGAAGGGACGCATCGCGCGCTGGGCGTTCGCCGTGGGGCGCGCGTCCAGGGAGTACCGGCTGGCCGACAAGCCGCTGCCGGTGGCCATGCGGCTGGCCTACACGATCGCCGACCACCTGGTGTTCAGCAAGCTGAAGGACCGCGTCGGCGGCAACGTGGACTTCTTCATCTCCGGCTCGGCCAAGCTGAGTTCCCAGGTGCAGGCGTGGTTCTACTCCGCGGGGCTGATGGTCGTGGAGGGCTACGGCCTCACCGAGACCGGGGCGGTGACCTGCGTCAACCTGCCGCTGCCGATCCGGTTCGGGACGGTCGGTGCCGCCCTGGCCGGCACGCAGGTGAGGATCGCCGACGACGGGGAGATCCTGATCAAGGGGCCCGCGGTGATGCGGGGCTACCACAACGACCCCGAGCGCACCGCGGAGGTGCTGGTCGACGGCTGGTTCCACTCCGGTGACATCGGCAAGCTCGACGCGGACGGTTTCCTCACCATCACCGACCGCAAGAAGGACCTGATGAAGACGTCGGGCGGCAAGTACGTGGCCCCGGCCAAGGTCGAGGGAGTGATCGCCGCGTCCGTCCCCTACGTGTCGCAGGTGGTCGCCGTCGGCGACGGCCGCAAGTACGTCTCCGCGCTGCTGACGATGGACCGCGACAACCTCGCCAAGTGGGCGGCCAGGCACGACATGGCCGACCGGGACTACGCCGAGGTCACCCAGACCCCGGAACTCCGCAAGACCATCGAGCGGTTCATGGGCGCGGCCAACGCCAAGCTCGAGCGCTGGGAGACGGTGAAGCGGTTCGCGATCCTGCCCGCCGAGCTGAGCGTCGACGACGGAGGGGTCACCCCGAACATGAAGATCCGCCGCAAGGTGGTCACCCAGCAGTACGCGGACGTCGTGGAGTCGCTGTACGACGAGGAGCCGGTGGACGCCGAGTGAGCGGGTTCGTCAGCCGCGTCCCGCTGCGCTGGGTCGACCTGGACGCCCAGGGTCACGTCAACAACGCCGTCGTCGCCGACTACCTGCAGGAAGCCAGGGTCGACTGGCTGTTGTCCGGATCGAACGCGCACCTGCTCGGCTCATCGACGATGGTGGTCTCCCACCAGGTCGAATACCTCGGCCCGGTGTCGTTCGGCGTGGACCCGGTCGAGGTCGAACTGCGGGTCGGCACGGTGGGTGCGGCCCGGTTCACCCTCGGCTACTCGGTGGTCCAGGACGGCCGTGAACTGGCCAGGGCCCGGTCGGTGCTGTGCCTCTACGACTACGCGGCCGGGCGGCCGCGGCGGATGACCAGCGCGGAGCGGGCGTGGTTCGTCGCGCAGGCGGAGCCGCTGGAGCCGTTCGGTGGCCTCGGCGACCAGCGGGTGGGCGATCGCGCCCACGCCTACGACGTGGTGGTCCGCTGGTCCGACCTCGACCCGTACGGCCACGTCAACAACGTGCGCGTGTTCGACTTCGTCGCCGAGGCCCGGATCCGGATGAACCCCGCCGAGGACGGCAGCACCCGCATGGACGCCGCCGCAGCGGCAGGGCTGCTGTGGATGGTGGCCCGGCAGGACGTCGACTACCTCGGTCAGATCTCCCACCGCACCGAGCCGTACCGGGTGCGCTCGGCGATCGGCAGGGTCGGACGGACCTCGGTCACGATCGTCGCGCAGGTCGAGGACCCGCAGGACGGCGCCGTCCTCACCCGCACCAGGACCGTGCTGGTCTGCGGCGACGCCACCGGCCGTCCGGTCCCGCTCCCGGAGAACATGCTCGCCGCGGCGGCGCGCTGGCCGGCCGACCCGGTGTGACCCGATCCAGCCGCTGCGCTCGTCCCGCGCGCCCCTGACGTCACGCCCCGGGCGTCGAGTGGACGGATCGCGACAGCCCACCCCTAGACTGACCGTCCACAAGCGAGGAGGTCCCCGTGCAGGGTGGTACCGGCACCGACAGGGCGCGGCGGTCGCTGGCCTACCTGCGCAGCCGGATCGCCTCCGGGGAGTGGGCGGTCAACGAGCAGATCCCGACCGAGCCCGAGTTGATGGAACTGCTGGGCGTGGGCAAGACCACCGTGCGGGAGGCGGTGCGGACGCTGGCGAACCTCGGCATGCTCGAGGCGCTGCCCGGCCGCGGGACGTTCGTGCGCTCCCGGGTGCCGGTGAGCTCGGTGCTGGCCGACTACATCGCCGACTTCGAGGTGCCCGAGATCCTCGGCTACCGGCGCGCTCTCGAACTGGAGGCCGCGCAGCAGGCCGCCCGCAACCGCACCGCCGTGCAGCTGGACGGGCTGCGGGCAGCGCTGGCGAACGACCGTCCGTCCGACCCGGACCTGCCGGTGCGCTGGGAGCGGGGACGGACGCCGGGGCAGTTCCACTTCCTGGTCCTCGAGGCGACCGGGAGCGCGCTGCTCACCGGCCTCTACGCGGGCGTGATGGCCGCGTTGCGCCGGGCGGTGGACGCGGGGGTCGTCGTCTACGGGGCGAGCCACGAGGTCAGGACCGCTGACCACGAACGGATCCTCGCCGCGATCGAGGCCGGCGACCCGGTGGCCGCCGCCCACGCGATGTCCGCGCACCTCGACCACGACCTCGTGCCCGAGAAGCCCGCGGACGCCTGAGCCGCGGAGTCCGGGTCAGGTCCGCGATGCCGGGGGATCACCGGCTCCCAGGACCGACTGCAGGGCGTCGGCCATTCCGCCGCGCCAGCAGGCGTCGTCGTGGCCGCCGTTGAACTCCACGTAGCCGGGGCGAACGCCTCGCGCGGCGAGGCGGTCGCGCAGGTCGCGGTGCGGGCCGAGCAGCACCCACTCCTGGCGGCCGACCTCGAGGTGGCCGCGGGTGCCCGCGCCCAGGCCCGACGCGACCCTCTCCAGCACCCCGGGCTGCCACAGGGACGCCGACTGGCTGATGAAGCCGCCCACGGCGTCCGGCCGGAGCGTGGCGGCGAGCAGTGCGACCGTGCCGCCGAGGCTCTGGCCCGCGACGATCCGGTCGGTCGCGGCCGGGCCGAGGTCGAAGCGCTCGCCGAGCCACGGCAGCAGCACGTCCGCGATCCAGTCGACCAGCGGGGCGTCGCCGCCGAGGTCCGCCCACCTCGCCTCCCGACCGGCCGACGGCACCAGCACGAGCAGCGGGGGACGGATCAGCCCGGCCAGGACGAGAGCGTCCACGCTCGCCGGCAGGTTGTGGGTGCGCAGCCACACCTCGCCGTCCAGGCACACGACCACGGGCAGCGGCCCGTCGGCGCCGGGCGGACGGTAGGTCCAGCAGGTTCGGCCGTCGGGGAGCGCGTGCTCGAGCAGCTCGCCGGCCGGGGCGGCCCCGGTCAGCCACCGCTGGGCGGGCGCCTGGGGCAGTTCGACCACGGAGAGTTCGCGTCCGGAGCGATTGCGGCAGGTGAGCCGATTGCGCTGGTCGGGCAGTCCGTGGTCGAGGGCTGCCCGGATCGCAACCTGGTCGGCGTCGTCCCGCCAGGCGGCGCGGGCGCCCGCCGGCCGGGGCAGGAAGGCGTAGGACGCCCGCCAGTCGGCGCCCATGCGGTAGGTCAGGTGCCACAGTGCGGTGCCGGGCAGGCGCTGCATCAGGCTGTCATCCAGACGGCGTTCATCGGTGAGCCGGTTCACGAACAGGAGCACCTGCTCCGCGTCCGGATCGTGCCTGGTGAAGGTGACCAGGCACTCGCCCGCCGGATCCGTCTCGACCAGCGGCGCGGGTGTCCCGGCCCAGAACTCCGCGACCAGCCGGCCCGCCCGCGACGGGTCTGCCGCGACGGCGTCGCCGAGTGCGGAGATCGCCGGGCTGCAGGCCAGTGGCGCCGGCCAGGGCCGCGGCACCTTGGGCGGGGTGGGTCGATGCCCGGTCACCGGTCGCGCTCCTCGAGCTTCGGGATCACCAACGGGCGCCCGCTCTCGGGATCCTCGATCACCCGGCAGGGCAGGCCGTACACGTCCTCGATCAGCTCGGCGGTGACGATCTCGCGGGGGTCGCCCTGCGCGACGACCACACCGTCGCGCATCACGATCAGGTGGGACGCGTAGCGGAAGGCCAGCTGCAGCTCGTGCAGCACCACGACGAGGGTGTAGCCGTCGCGCTGCAGGCCGCGGGCCAGGCGCAGCACCTCCACCTGGTGGGCGATGTCGAGGTAGGTGGTGGGCTCGTCGAGGAGCAGGATCGACGTGTCCTGGGCCAGCGCCATCGCGATCCAGACCCGCTGCCGCTGGCCACCGGACAGCTCGGCGACCAGCCGGTCGGCGAGGTCGGACACCCCCGCCCTGGCCAGCGCCCGCTCGACCGCCGCCGCATCCTGGTCCGACCACTGCCGGAAGATTCCCTGGTGGGGGTAGCGGCCGCGGGCGACGAGGTCTGCCACCGTGATGCCGTCCGGCGCGACGGGCGACTGCGGCAGCAGCCCGAGCCGGCGGGCGACCTCCTTCGGCGGGTAGTCGCCGATCGGGCGTCCGTCGAGCTCGACGACGCCCCCGCGAGCGGGAAGCATCCGGGCCAGTGCCCGCAGCAGGGTCGACTTGCCGCAGGCGTTCGGACCCACGATGACGGTCAGGCCGCCGTCGGGGATCGCCACGTCGAGGCCGTCCAGCACCAGCCGTTCGCCGTAGCCGACCCGCAGTCCGCGACCGGCCAGCCGCGGCTGCGGCGCCGGGTCCGGCAGCAGCACCGGGACCGGACGGTGAGCTGTCATCCTGCGGCCCTCCTCGCGCGCGTGGCCAGCAACCAGATCAGGTAGAGCCCGCCGAGACTGCCGGTGACCACGCCGACGGCCAGCTGGGTGGGGGCGAACAGCCGCTGCGCGACCAGGTCGGCGGCCAGCACCATCGCCGCTCCGGTGATCGCCGCGGTACCCATGCCGATCCCGCTGGTGCGGGTGAGCCGGCGGGCGACCTGCGGCGCGGCGAGCGCGACGAACGCGATCGGGCCCGCCGTGGCGGTGGCGATCGCGACGAGGGCGATCCCGACGGCGACCAGCGCTGCTCGCGTCCGTTCGACCCTCAGGCCGAGACCGGCCGCCAGGTCGTCGCCGAGTACGAGCGTGCCGAGTGGACGCGACAGCGCCAGGGCCGGCGGCAGCAGGATGAGCAGCACCGCGAGCAGCGGGCCGCTGCGAGCCCAGGAGGTCGCGTTGAACGAGCCGGCCAACCACAGCGATGCGGTCTGCGCCGCGGTCAGCGACGCCCGCACGATCAGGAGGTTGTTCACGCCCTGCAGCACGGCGGACGTCCCGACGCCGACCAGGACGAGCCGGCTGCCGCTGAGCCCGTGCCGCCACGACAGCGCGTACACCACCGCCGCGGTGGCGAATCCCCCGACCAGTGCGCCGGCGGCGACGCCAGCGGGCCCGGCGTCGAACAGCACGATCTGCACCAGCGCTCCGGACGCCGCACCGGTGGTGAAGCCGATCACGTCCGGGCTGCCGAGCGGGTTCGCCGACAGTGAGGTGAAGATGTTCCCGGAGACGGCCAGGGCGGCGCCGACGACGAGGGCGGCGACCACGCGCGGGGTCCGTTGCTGCTGCACGAAGTAGCGGGCGAGCGGGTCTTCACCGAGGCCCAGCAGGGCGCGTACGGCCGCGATCGGATCCAGCGGGTAGTCGCCGATCAGCAGCCCCGCGACGGCGAGCCCGACCACCAGTCCGAGGAGCAGTGCCGCGACCCGGACGGCGCGACGCTCGAGCAGCAGCGTCCACGGCCCCAGGCTGAGCCGGTGGTGGCGGGGGCGGACCCGGGTGGGGGCGGCGGCGCTCACAGCGCCTCGATCCGGGGCCGCCGCACGATTGCGATGAACACCGGGCCGCCGAGGATCGCGGCCAGCACGCCGACCGGCACTTCCGACGGCGCGGCGACCACCCTGGCGATCACGTCGGCGACCAGCAGGACGGCGGGCGCCGCGACCAGAGTGCCGGGGAGCACCCAGCGCTGGTCCGGCCCGAAGGCCGCGCGGGCGAGGTAGGGCACGCCGAGCCCGATGAACATGATCGGCCCTGCGGCGGCGGTGGCCGCACCGGCCAGAAGGGTCACGGCGGCGACGGCCAGCCCCCTGGTCAGCCCGACCCGGACGCCGAGGGCCCTCGCCGTGTCCTCGCCGAGGGCGAGGGTGTTCAGCGCGGGAGCGAGCGTCATGGCCAGAACGGCACCGGCCACGACGAAGCCCGTGACCGCGAGCAGGACGGGGTAGCCGCGCCCCTCGACCGACCCGGACGCCCAGAACCGGAACTCGTTGTAGGCCGCCTGGTCGGCAAGGATCACCGTCTGGACCAGGGAGCTGACGGTCATGGTGATCGCCACCCCCGCCAGCGCGAGCCGGGAGGGAGTGGCGCCGGCGAAACCGGCCCGTCCGAGCAGGTAGACCGCGATGGACGCGAGCGCGGCTCCGGCGAAGGCGAACCACAGGTAGAACCACACCCCGGACAGCCCGGCGACGGCGACGGCGAGGACGACGGCGAGGGACGCGCCGGCGTTCACGCCGAGCAGGCCGGGCTCAGCCAGCGGGTTGCGGGTGATCGACTGCATGAGGGCGCCGGCGAGGCCGAGCCCGGCGCCGACGACGAGCAGGAGCAATGTGCGGGGCAGGCGCTGCTCGGCGAGCACGATCGCCTCCATGCTGCCGTCGGGGGAGAGCAACAGCTGCCAGGCCCGACCGGGCGGGATCGGGTTGGAGCCGATCGACAGCGACAGCAGGGCGCCGAGCCCGACCGCGGCGATCGCGACCGAGAGGGCGAGGATGCGGCGGCGCAGGAGTCGCGCCCGCCCCGCCGTGCCGGGCGGTCCGGCCGTGGCGGCGGG
>NZ_JASGES010000002.1:0-17568 GCF_047606205.1 Propionicimonas sp.
GCTCGGGGCGCCGGCCGCCGACCCCGACGGCGGCCGCCACGGCGGTGGCCAGCGGCCCTGCGCCCACCACGAGGACCGAGGCTTCGGCCAGGGGCGCGGTGGTGGTCAGCAGGCCGGTGGTGTCGAGCCGCTGGACCAGCCAGGGCAGCCATTCGGGGTCGAGCCGGGGGAGCAGCGTGGCGAGCTCCTCCGCCGTGCACGGGTGGGCGAGCAACGGCACCGCGTCCGCCAGCCCCCGCGGCACGCCCTCGAGGACGATCGCGGGGTCGTCCAGGCCGACCTGCAGGACCCCGGGTGCGCGCCACACCGCGAGCGCCGGCCGGCCCAGGCGGACCCGGGTGCTGCTGTCGATGGTCACCTGCAGAAGGCTGCGCGCGGCCAGGCCTGCGGGCAAGGGTTCGCAGGGAACGGACAACACCTTGGCGATATTGACAACACCACCCGGGCCGGGACGGCCGGGAAAGCGAAGCGCCGACCCCTCCGGGGGCCGGCGCTTCGCAGGTACTGGATCAGGCCTTGGGCAGGAACCGCGTCAGGTTGGTCCCGCAGACCGGGCACTTCGCCTTGGCGATGCGGGTGCCCTTCTCGTTGACCACGACATCGCCAGTTGCGTCACGGTGGTCCTTGCACTTCACGCAGTAGAACGAACCGCTGTAGGTGTCCTTGGCCACGTTTTTCCTCCTGTAGATCAGCTTCGCCCCCTGATGGGGCTCCGCGGCGGGCTGCCGGTCAGTCTATGCCCCGCACGCCGCCTGCGGCAGCGGTCGGGGGTCCGGCGTGCGAGAGCCCCCAGGCACCGGGATTCCGCTTGCCTTCCCCTGCGAGCGGACCGGCCACTGGGGGCCTCGGCTTCAGAACCTAGTGCCCGCCCAGGCCATGGTCAACTGAGGTGTCTGCGGCGTGTCGTACGGTGACGGCATGGCAGAACCAGAGCTGGAGGTGCGGCGCAGCGCGCGACGCCGGCGCACCTACACGGTGTTCAGGGAGCGGGGCCGGCTGGTGGCTCTGGTGCCGGCGCGGATGACTCCCGCGCAGGTCCGCGAGCTGCTGCCCCCGCTGGTGGAGAAGTTCCTGCGTCGGGAGGCGCAGCGCACCCTGCCGGCGTCCGGTGACGAGCTGGCGGCACGTGCGAGGGACCTGTTCCGTCTCCACCTGGCCGGCCGGACGGGTGCCGAGCTCCCCGCGTTCACGATCCGCTGGGTCGACAACCAGAACCACCGCTGGGGGTCGTGCACCACGGGTGAGGGCAGCATCAGGCTGTCCTCACGGCTGCGTGGCATGCCCACCTGGGTGAGCGACTACGTGATCCTGCACGAGCTCGCCCACCTGTTCGTCCCCGACCACTCGCGCGCCTTCCACGAACTCCTGGCGGACTACCCGCAGGTCGAGCGCGCCCGTGCCTTCCTGCAGGGCTACGAACACGCGGTGAACGCCGAAGGCGGAGGGGAGCCCGATTGAGCACCTGGGAGGTGTCGGTGAAGGGTGTGCTGCGCCGGGAGGGACGGGTGCTGCTCGCTCTCAACGACCGGGACGAGTGGGAGCTGCCCGGTGGTCGGCTCGAAGCGGACGAGAATCCCCATCAGGCACTGGTGCGTGAGTTCGAGGAGGAATCCGGCCTCGCGGTCGAGCCCGGGGCGCTCCTGCTCGTGGAGCCGCTGGAGGTCATACCGGGTCACCGGGTGCTGATCGTGGCCTATGCCTGCGAGGAGGGCGCCGTGGCCGGCCTGCGCATCTCGGCGGAGCACAGGGACCTGGCGTGGTTCGCTCCCGCCGATCTCGGTGCGCTCCGACTACCCCACGTCTATCGCGACGCCATCGGCATGGGCCGCCGGTAGCTCAGGATTTCCTCCCCTGCCTCGTCGCGAGCACCGCGCTCCGGAGCCGGCCCCGGAGCGCGGGTCAGGCGCCGCCGCCCTCCTCGTCGAGGAGCCGGGCGAGTTCGGCGTCGAGGTCGTCGGGGGCGCCGGCGGTGTGGCCGGCGGCTGCGAAGCCGAGCGGGTCGGCCAGATCGGCGGTGGTCGGGAGCAGGTCGGGGTGGTCCCAGGTGGCGTCGCGGGCCTCGGAGCCACGGGCGACCCTGGTCGCCGCCCACAGGTTCGCCGCGTCCCTGGTCCGGCGGGGACGCAGTTCCAGCCCGACCAGTGACTTCAGCGCGGATTCCGCCGGCCCTCCGACCGCGCGGCGGCGTCGCAGCGTCTCGGTCAGTGCGGCCGCCGCGGGCATCCGCGTCCCGGCGACCTGGGCCACGACCTCGTCCACCCAGCCCTCGACGAGGGCGAGCAGAGTCTCCAGGCGCTCGAGCACCTCGCGCTGCTCCTCGGTCACCTGTGGGGCGAACAGCGAGCCGGCCAGCGCCTGGCCGGCGTCCTCGAGCGCCTCGGGGGTCATCGCCGAGCCCAGCTGGCTCTCGATCGCCTGTTCGAGCGCGTCGGGGTCGATGGCGATGTCGCGCGCGTAGTGCTCGACCAGTGCGAGCAGCTGGGGGCCCAGCCAGCCGACCGCCCCGAACAGGCGCTGCCGGGCGACCTCGCGGATGGCGAGGAACAGCAGGATGTCGCCAGGATCGGCTTCGAGGCCCTCGGAGAAGGCGGAGATGTTCACCGGCAGCAGCGCCACCTGCGGCTCGCCGGTCAACGGCAGCCCGATGTCTGCCGCGCTCACCACGGACTGGGCGAGGCTGGCCAGCGACTGGCCCACCTGGGACGCGAACATCCCCGACAGCGCCATCCGCAGCATCGGCTCGACGGATGCCGACTCCCTGGCGTCGACCAGCCCGCGCAGCGCGACCGACAGCTGGCCGGTGACGGGACGGACCAGTTGCTGCCAGGTGGACCAGGTCCGTTCGACCCATTCCGCCCGCGTCCAGGCGGCCGCGGGAGAACTCAGCCGCGGGAAGCCGAGCTCCTCGTCGAGCCACAGGTCCGCGAGCGCGACCGCATCCCTGATCCGGGCGAGTTCGGCGGTGCCGGCGGACGGGTCGGGACCTGCCGCCGCGGTGAGCCGGCGCACCACGTCCTTGGTGAAACCCCAGTTCATGCCGCTCTCGTCGGACTTGCCGAAGCTGGCCATCTGGGTGGCGAACGCTCCCATCATTCCCTGCAGGCGCCCCATCAGGGCCTCCACGTCGAGCCGCCCGTCGGGACCGGGGCTGATCCCGAACTGCGCGAGGAAGCGCAGCAGCGCCTCTTCCTCGCCGTCCGGATCGGGGCGGTCCGGGTTGGCCGGGTCGGTCATGAGCACTCCTCAACTGGCGTGACCTCCATTGTCCCGCACGCGCCAAGCCGTGGCTCCCCGGCAGGGTAGGGTCTTGGGGAGCATGAGCGGCCGCGCGGCCGGAACGGAAGGCGACGTGACGAAGCAGACGTGGACGGCCACGGTGTCGGCCGTGCTGTTCGTCGTCCTCGCCGCGGTGATCGCCCTCGTGCCGGTGCCCTTTGTGCTCTGGTCGCCGGGCGGGACGAGCAATCTGCTGGCGGACGGGGCTGCGACCGAGCCGATCACGATCACCGGCACCAGGACCTACCCGACCACCGGCAGCCTGTTGATGACGACCGTCGCGGTGACGTCGCCGGGGAGCACGCTCAGCCTCCCGGAGGTGCTGTTCTCCTACTGGCTGCCCTCGCGGCAGGTGCTGCCCCGGTCGGCCGTCTACCGCGAGGGCCAGGACCCCTCCAACATCACGCAGGACGAGACGCAGTTGATGACCGACTCCCAGTCCGACGCGGTGGTCGCCGCCCTCCGCGAGGCCGGCATCCCCGTGATCAGCTGGCCGATGGTGGAGTCGGTGACCAGTTCCGGCCCGGCCAACGACATCCTGAAGCCCGGCGACCTGATCCAGGCGGTCGACGGCAGGACGACCACGGCCGTGCAGGACGTCGAGGCCGCGGTCGCCGCGCACCACGTCGGTGAGGCCGTCCTGTTCACCGTCATGCGCGACGGCCAGGTGCAGCGCGAGTCGGTCACCACCAGGGCGACGACGGCGAACCCGGACAAGCCGGTCGTCGGCATCTCGCTGACCACCGGCTACACCTACAAGCCGAGCGTGAAGTTCGCCATCGACCCCGCCGTGGGCGGCTCCAGCGCGGGGCTCATGTTCGCCCTCGCGATCACCGACAAGCTGTCCGACGACGACCTGACCGCGGGCCGGGTGATCGCGGGCACCGGCACGATGGCCGCCGACGGCACCGTGGGTGCGATCGGCGGCGCGCAGGAAAAGGTTGCCGCGGCCGCGCGGGACGGCGCGTCCATCTTCGTGCTGCCCCGCGACAACTGCGTGGACGTCGGCCAGGTGCCGGCGGGCATCCGGCTGGTCCCCGTCGACAGCCTCGACGAGGCGATCACCGCGCTGCGCACGCTGCAGGCCTCCCCGGACGCCAGCTCGGTCGCGGGGTGCTCGTGAACGACGCTCTCGTCGCGGCCCTGGTCGAGGTGGAGCGCCACGTCGGCCGGCTGGGCTGGGACCAGCCCGCCCGGCTGTTCGCCCTCGTCCGCACCGCCGACCTGCTGGCCGCCGAGCCCAGCCTCGCCGCACACCTGTCCGGGGCGACACCGGACGGCTTCAGCTCGATCGAGCAGGAGGACTTCCGGCCCGGCACCGACCTGGCCGAGGCACTCGCCCGGATCACCTGGCCGCCGACCGTCGCCGGTTGCGTCCTCGCCCTGGAGCGGGCCTTCCTTCCCGCGGACGCGGAGGAACAGCTCCCGACCGATCCCGACGAGGCGGCGAGGGTCGTGGCCGCCCATCCGCGGCGGCTGGACCTGCGGGTCGTGGTCGGCGTGACCAGGGATTCCGACCGGTACGGCGTGGCGAGGGTGCGCGGCGAGGACGGCGACCTGCTCTCCGGCGCCGACCTCGTCCCTGCGCTGGCCTCCGCGCTGGCGCATACATTGGAGTGACCCGATGCCGCTGACCCGCCACGCGGCTCGACGAGGAGTGGACACGTGAACGTCTCATCACGGGTGGCTCGACGAGGCCCCCTGCTGCCGACCATCCTGGTGCTGGCCGTGCTGGTCACCGCCTATGTGGTGTTCGCGGAGCTGTGGACGACCAAGCTCTGGTTCGACTCGGTGTCGTTCCCGCAGGTCTTCAGCACCCAGCTGGCCGCGCAGGTGATCCTGTTCGTGACGTTCTTCCTCGTGATGGCGCTGATCGTGGGCGGGAACATGTGGATCGCCTTCCGGGTGCGCCCGCTGACGCGGCGCACCGGCCAGAGCGCGATCCTGGACCGGTACCGCGACCTGCTCGAGGCGAACATCTGGCTGGCGATCCTGGTGCCGGCGGTGTTCCTCGGGCTGGTCTCCGGTGCCTCGGCCGTGGGGCAGTCGCGGGAGTACCTCGCCTGGTGGAACCGCGTCCCGTTCGGCAGCACCGACCCCTACTTCCACCTCGACGTGGGCTTCTACGTCTTCGAGTACCCGATCTGGCAGGACATCCTGTCGTTCGTGATGGGCGCGGTGTTCCTCGGCCTGGTCGCTGCCGCCGCCGTCCACTTCGCCGTCGGCGGGATCGCGTCCGGACGCGGGCGCGGCGGGGGCAACAACGCCGCCCGGATCCACCTCTCCGTCCTGGCCGGCCTGCTCCTGATCGGCTACGGGCTGCAGAACCTGCTCGACCGCTACGGCTTCCTGCTCCAGCAGGGAACCCTCTTCACCGGCCTGCAGTACACCGACGACCACTCCCGGCTCACGGCGAAGGTCGTGATGGCCGTGATCGCCTTCGTGTGCGCGGCGGTGTTCTTCGCGAACGGCTTCCTCAAGCGATGGACGGTGCCGCTGACCGCCCTGGTGCTGATGCTGGTCTCCGGACTGATCCTCGGACTGGTCTATCCGCTGATCGTGCAGAGCTTCCAGGTGAAGCCGAATGAGCCGGTGCTGGAGAGCCCCTACATCGCCAACCACATCACGGCCACCCGGCAGGCCTACGACATCGACGACGTCGAGATCGAGCCGTACACGGCGGAGACCACGGTCAGCTCCGGGCAGCTGAAGGAGGACGCGGAGACGCTGCCGGGCATCCGCCTGATCGATCCCGCCGTGGTGGCGCCGACCTTCGAGAACCAGCAGCAGCTGCGCGGCTGGTACTCCTTCCCGTCCACCCTCGACGTGGACCGCTACGTGATCGACGGCACCGAGACCGACGCGGTGGTGGCTGCGCGCGAGATCAACTACTCCAATCTTCCCGACCAGGCCTGGAACAACCTGCACACCGTCTACACCCACGGCTACGGCCTCGTGGCCGCGTACGGCAACCAGCGCAGTTCGTCCGGCGACCCGGTCTGGATCGAGAAGAACATCCCGCCTGAGGGCGTCCTTCCCGAGTACGAGGGCCGGATCTACTTCGGCGAGAACACCTCCACCTTCGCGATCGTCGGACGCGAGCAGGGCGAGGCGCCGATCGAGTTCGATACCCCCGACGGCGCGAACAACACCTACGCGGGTACCGGTGGTGTCCCGATGGGCGACTGGTTCACCCGGCTGCTCTATGCGACCCACTTCCTCGATCTGAACATCCTGCTGTCGGACCGGGTGAACTCGCAGTCCCGGATCCTGTACGACCGGACGCCGAAGGAGCGCGTGCAGGAGGTGGCGCCCTGGCTGACGCTGGACTCGAACATCTACCCGGCGGTGGTCGATCACCGGCTGGTGTGGATCGTCGACGGCTACACGACGACCCGCAACTACCCCGACAGCGAGGCGGTGAGTATGCGCCAGGCGATCACGGACGCGCAGACCACCCCTGACGCGGGCTCCGACCAGTCGATCAACTACATCCGCAACTCGGTGAAAGCCGTGGTGGATGCGAGCGACGGCACCGTGACGCTCTATGCGTGGGAGCCCGACGACCCGATCCTGCAGACTTACGAGAAGGCCTTCCCCGGTGTGCTGAAGCCGACCTCGGCGATCAGCCCCGACCTGATGGCCCACCTGCGCTACCCGGAGGACCTGTTCAAGGTGCAGCGGCAGCTGCTCACCCGCTACCACATGACCGACACGAATGCCTGGTACCAGCAGTCGGACCTGTGGCAGGTGCCGACCGACCCGGTGGCGACGATGCCGGGGCAGAGCGACACGAGCAAGTCGACCGCTGCGGAGCCCCCCTACTATCTGTCGATCAAGTGGCCGGACGACAAGTCGGCCGTGTTCAGCCAGACCGCCGTCTTCGTGCCGTACGGCAGGCAGAACCTCGCCGCCTACCTGTCGGTGGTCGCCGAGGCGTCCAGTTCCGACTACGGAAAGCTGCGGGTGCTGAGGATGTCGGACACCCAGCAGATCGCCGGCCCCAGCCAGACGGCGAACGCGATGACGACCGACCCGCAGTTCGCGACCCTGATGCGCTCCTACCTCAACCAGGGCTCTGCGACGGCCAAGTACGGCAACCTGCTCACCCTGCCGGTCGGGGGAGGCCTGCTGTACGTGATGCCGATCTACACGATGCGGGAGGCCGGCAGCGGCTCCTACCCCGCGCTCGCCTACGTGGCGGTGCGGTTCGGTGAGCACGTCGGGATCGCCACGACGCTGCAGGAGGCCCTGGACCAGGTGTTCGCCGGCAATGCGGGTGCCAGCACGGGCGAGGACCCCGGGGAGAGCACCCCGCCGACCCAGCCGAGCACCCCGGGCGGGACCTCCACCGACGACCAGGCCGCCGTGGTGGCGCTGCAGAACGCACAGAAGGCGTTCACGGCCGCCGACCAGGCCCTGCGCGACGGCGACCTGGCCGAGTACCAGAAGCAGGTCGAGGTCGCGAAGGCCCAGCTGGCCGACGCCCTGGCGAAGATGGGTGTGAAGTAGCGCGGTGCCGGAGCGGCGCCGGGCTCACCTCGCCAGGACCACCGGCCACCCTTCGGCGAGCAGTTCGTCATGCAGGGACGCGGCGTCGCCGACCACCACGAGGGTGAGGGCGTCGGGCGGGAGCAGTTCCAGCATCGACTGCGTGGCCGACTCCGGGGTGACCAGGGAGAGCGCCTGGAAGTTGGCGTTCACGAACTCGACGTTGACGCCGTCGCGGACGAGTGCGGAGATGCGGTCGGTGATGCCCTGCGCCGTGGAGTAGCGCAGGGGGGCGACTCCCGTGGTGAACGCGACCGCGTCGACGACCTCGGCCGGGGTGATCGGCGCGTCGGTGAGGTCGAGCAGGTCCCGGGCCAGCGACAGGGCGTCGGGGACGACCTCGGTGCGGAACGATCCCTGCAGGCTGAGCAGGCCGCCGTCGCGCATCGGCGTGTTCACGAGGTGGGCGCCGTAGGTGTAGCCCTTCTCTTCGCGCAGGACACGGTTCAGCCGGCTGAGGAACGCCCCGCCGAGCGCGTGGGTGGCGACCTGGACGTCGGCCCAGCGCGGGTCGCCACGGTCGATGCCGAAGCCACCGAGCCGGATGTCGGCCTGGACGGCGCCGGGCCGGTCGATCAGCCAGCACTGGGGGGTGCGCGCCTCGGGGACCTCGTGGCTGAAATAGCCCTCGGCGGGGCTCGTCCACGTGCTGAAGGCGGACGCCGCCTGTCCGAACTCCCGGCCGGACAGGTCCCCGGAGATGATCAGGGTCGCGCCGTCGGGGCGGTAGTGGCGCTCATGGAAGGAGAGCACGTCGCCGTGGGTGATCGCCGAGACGGACTCGGTACTGCCCCCGACCATGCGCGAGCAGCGGTATCGCCGGGGGATGGTGGCGGCGCGGAACCCGAGCGCCGCCCGGTGGGCGGAGTTCGCCAGGGTCTGCTCGATCTCGGCCAGGCGGAGCCTGCGGTGTCGCTCGACGTCGTCGGCTCGCAGTTCGGGCTCGCGGACGGCTTCGGCCAGCAGGTCCAGCGCGGGGCCGAGGTTGCGGGCCGGTACCTCGATCGAGAGCTCGCTTCCCGAGAAGCCCGCGGAGCCGCCGAGCACGGCGCCGATGTCCTCCAGCGCTTCGGCGAAGCTCGGCCCCGGGTGCGTCGCGGTGCCTTCGTCCAGGCAGCGCTGGGTGAGCGTCGCCACTCCCTCCACGTCGACCGGTTCGGTGTTCAGCGGAGCGTCCAGCACCAGCGAGACGGCCGCGACGTGCTGGCCCTCGCGGTGGCACGCCATCAGTTGCATCCCGTTGTCGAGCCACAGCCGGGTGGGGTCGGGGAAGCGCCAGCGCGGCGGTGCCTTGACCTCCGGACGCTGGTCACTTCTCCGCATCGCTGGCCTCCTGCCGGTAGTCGAGCTGAGCCCGTTGTCCGGGCTCGAGGAATGCGCTGGTCGCGTCCACGACCTGGTCGATACTGATCGCGTCCACTTCGGCCAGCCGCTGGTTCACGCGGTCGGGGTCGCCGTGCAGCGTCGCGTAGGCGCCGAGCAGGTCGGCACGGGAGTCGAACCGCGCCAGCTCGGTGAGCCACTCACGCGTGTACTGCGCCTTCGCCCTGGCCAGCTCGGCCTCGGTGGGACCGGTGTCGGCCAGTCGGGCCACCTCGGCGAGCGCCGCCTCCGCAGCCTCGGTTCCGTCCGCCCCGGGGAGGGCGCGCACCTGCGCCACGCCGAAGGAGGTGCCGCCGATCAGGGGCATGGCGGACGCGCCGACACCCGCGGCGACCTGCCGGTTGCGGACGAGTTCCTGGTGCAGCCGGGAGGTCTGGCCGCCGCCCAGCACCGACAGGGCCAGCTCGCAGGCGTCGAAGCCCCACGTGTCCCGCTCGGGGAGGCGCCAGGCGAAGTACGACGCCGCCGCGGGGACGCGTCCGCGCACCTCGCGCTGGACGACCTGGGGCAGCGGCGGCAGGGGGACGGCCGGCGGACGCACCCGGGGGTTCCACGAGGGGATGCGGCCGAACGCCTTCTCGGCCCGCTTGAACGCGTCCTTCGGGGCGATGTCGCCGACGATGGTGAGGACGGCGTTGTCGGGACGGTAGTGGTTGCGGAAGAAGTTCGCCGCCCTCTCCACGGTCGCCGCGTCGATGTCGGCCATCGAGCCGATGGTGGTGTGGCCGTAGGGGTGGTCGGGCCCGAACACCATCTCGACCAGGGCCGGCATCGCGTCCCCGTAGGGGACGTTGTCGTAGCGCTGCCGCTTCTCCTCCTTGACGACCTCCCGCTGGGTCTCCACGCCGGCCTCGGTGAGGTGGTCGGGCAGGGTCGCGAGCCGGTCGGCCTCCATCCACAGGGCGAGATCGAGGGCACCCACCGGCAGCGTCTCGAAGTAGTTGGTGCGGTCGAACCAGGTGGTGGCGTTCACCGATCCGCCGAGCGCCTGGAGGGTGTTCAGGTGCTCCCCGCTGGCGACGTGCTCGGAGCCGGAGAACATCAGGTGCTCGAACAGGTGCGCCCAGCCGTACTCGCCCGGACGCTCGTCCCGCGACCCCACGTCGTACCAGAGGTTCACCGCGGCCAGGGGGACGCTGTGGTCGGGGCTGACCACGACGCGCAACCCGTTGTCGAGGCTGCGCTGGTGGATCGGATAGTTCAGTTCGTCCGGCACGAGATCATCTCACCACATCTCGTGGCGGCGTCCCGACGTGGCAACCGGGCGGGGGGCCGCCGCCCGCTCGGCGGGGCCCGTTCCTGCGCTCCAGGAGACTAGCGGTGCCAGTCCCGTCCACCGGTCCGCACGCGGAGGACGGAGGGCGCTGCGGTGATACCGGTGGCCACGTACAGATCGCCGCGCGGGCCCGCCTCGACCGCCAGCGCACCGGGCAGGTCGAGGGAGGCGAAGACCCGTCCGTGCCGGATCAGCGAGACCCGGCCGGCGAACAGCTCCGTGACGTAGAGCCCGCCACCGCGGGCGAACGCGAGGTTGGTCGCCCCCAGCAGCCCGGACGCCACAGGCACGGCGTGGCCGTTGCGCGGGTTGACCCGGAACACCTTCCCCCGGGCGCCCAACGAAGCGTCCTCGGGCCCGCCGGGGAGCGTGGTCACATACAGGAATCCGTCCGGGCCCACCTCGACATCGGTCGGCACGGACTCGAAGGCGTAGGTGACGCCGACCGCGCAGGCGTCCAGTCCGAACGCGTTCGCGGCCGCCTGGGTGATCACGGCGGGGTGCGGGGGCAGCACGGCGAGGGTGGAGATCTTTCCGGTCCGGCTCACCCTGAACAGGGCGTTGGCGCCGGCGTCCGCAACCACCCAGCCGCCTCGGTAGGCGGCCACGGAGTAGGCGTGGGAGTCGATGCCGCCGGAGTAGCTGACCGGGAAGCCCGCAGCGGAGAGCGTGCCGGCGACGCAGGAGTCGGGGTTGGTCACGCCGTACTGGAGCGCCCCGTCGGGGTTGTGGGCCTTCTCGAAGGCGAGCGTGTCGACCTGGATCGTGCTCTTCCGCCCGTGGACGACGAGAGCGCTGGCCGTGATGGTGGTCTCGTCCTCGGCGACGGAGGTGGTGTAGGCGATCGACCTCCCGTCGCGGGAGCTGGCGATGCCGGACGCGCCGGGCACATCGGCGACCACCGTGGACACCGATCCGTCCGCCTTCACCCTGCCGATCTGTCCGGACCCGTCGGCGACCAGCACGCGTCCGTGCCTGACGTCGAGGTTGAACGGGGCGCCGACCGCGGTGGTGAGTACCGTCGTCGACGGGGTGGTCTTGCGGATGGTGTGGGCGTCTGCCGGGGCGGTGGCCACCAGAGTGGACGCCACGGCGATGGCTGCGACGGCGATCGACACGCGGACTGCGCGCATGGCTGCCTCCTCAGGTCCGAGTGGCGGGATCCGACGGGACGGCCCCGTCGGGATTCATCATCGGCGCGTGGGTCCGGCCACGGTATGGGCAAAGGTTCGGCACAGCCAACCCACAACCGAGGCGGGCTGGCGGGTGTTCCCCGCGGATCAGGGCAGGGGAGGGAATTCCCCGGTGCGCTCGTAGTCGGCCATCATCTCGATCCGGCGCACGTGTCTGGAGGCGCCACTGAAGGGCGTGGTCAGAAAGATGTCGACGAAGCGGGTCATCTCCTCGACGGTGTGCAGGCGCCCCCCGATGGCCACGACGTTCGCGTCGTTGTGCTCCCTGGCCAGCCGCGCCGTCTCCTCCGACCAGGCCAGGGCGGCCCGGACGCCGGCGACCTTGTTGGCGGCCATCTGCTCGCCGTTGCCAGACCCGCCGATCACGACCCCGAGCGCCGCCACACCCGCTGCGCGGTCCGCGGTCACCGCGGCGGCCGCCCGCAGGCAGAAGGTGGGGTAGTCGTCCTCGGGGTCGTAGGCCCGGGGACCGTGGTCGACCGGCTCGTGGCCATGACGGGCCAGCCAGTCCACGAGGTGGTCCCGCAACTCGAGGCCGGCATGGTCGCAGCCGAGGTGAACGCGCATGGCGCCAGTCTCCCACCCGGCGTCGCGCCGGGGGTACGGTCAGGGGTCGGCGCAAGTGGAAAGGGATGACACGTGGGCGAGTTGGGGGACAGGCTCAGGGACGAGGAGGTCGAACTGCGCTTCGACGACTTCACACTCGAGGACGCCTGGCTGCTCGGGGCGCAGATGCGGCAGGCGGCCGCGGTGGAGGAGCTGCCGGTCGTGATCGGCATCGTGCTCGGACCGCAGCGGGCGTTCCACGCGGCCCTGCCCGGCTCGAGCGCGGACAACGACGAGTGGCTGGCCCGCAAGACCAGGGTCGCGCTGCGCTACGGCCAGGCGTCGCTGGCGGTGGGGGAGAGCTTTCGCGAGCGCGGCAAGGACTTCGACGCCGACGCCCGGCTGGATCCGGGCGAGTACGCCGCCCACGGCGGGGTGGTGCCGCTACGGCTGCAGGGCGGAACGGTGGTCGGCGCGGTCGGCGTGTCCGGTCTCCCGCAGCTCGACGACCACTCGTTCGTGGTCGGCCAGCTGAGACGGTACCTCGCGACTGCCGCCGCGTCGGCCTGATCCGGGCGAGCCGGCGCCGGCTACTTCGGGGGTAGGGTCGCGACGTAGGCGCGCGCCCTGGCGATCCAGCCGTGGAGGTCGGCGTCGTCGTCGACGGCGTCCAGCGCGACCAGCACCCAGCCGGCCAGGTCCCTGCCACGCATCCGGAAGGGCTGCACGGACCGCCCGTCGACCAGTTCGGACGCGAGCGCTGGGTCGATCCGCAGCATCAGTCCGCCGCGGCTGCTGGCCGCGGCGGTGAGGTGCCCGTCGACCATGAAGCCGATCCCACCGAACATCCGCTGCTCTGTGACACCGTCCACGAAGGACAGCGCGGCCCGGATCCGTCCGGCGAGCTCAGCGTCGAAGGCCATGCCCGAGGGTAGCGCGCGCTCAGGACAGGAACGCCCGCAGCCCGCCCAGTACCCGGTCGACGTCGTCGTCGGTGCTGTAGGGCGCGAGACCGAGGCGCAGGCCGCCGTCGTCGTCGAGGGCGAGCCTTCGGAACGGCTCGTAGGCGTAGAACGATCCGGCCGGGGCGAGGACGTCGCGTGCGGCGAGGAAGCGGGCCGCGTCGGCGGTGCGGCGCCCCGGCAGGCTGAGCAGCAGGGTCGGGGTGCGGTCAGCGGCCAGGGAGTGGACCAGCACCGCGTCCCCGAGGCCGCGCAGGCCGTCCTGGATCCGTTCCCGCAGCCGCACCTCGTGCGCCTCGGTCGCGGCCCATGCCTGGCGGAGGCGCTCCCGTCGGGTGGGCGCGTTCTGGTCGGCGATGCCGGCGAGGAAGTCCACCGCGGCGGCCACGCCGGCCAGCTGCTCGTAGGGCAGCGTGCCCAGCTCGAACCGCTCGGGGACCGCCTCGGTGGAGGGCAGCAATTTGTCGGGGTGGAGGCTCTCCAGGAGGTCGGGGGCTGCGGCGAGGACGCCGCAGTGCGGGCCGAGGAACTTGTAGGGCGAGCACACGAAGAAGTCCGCGCCCAGCGCGGGGACGTCGACGAACCCGTGCGCCGCGTAGTGCACGCCGTCCACCCACACCTGTGCGCCGACCGCGTGGGCGGCGTCGGCGATGGCGCGCACCGGGGGACGCGTCCCGATCAGGTTCGACGCCGCCGTGAGCGCGACCAGGCGGGTTCTCGGGGTCAGGGCCGCTCCGACGCTGTCCTCGTCGAGCTCACCGGTGGCGGGGTCGAAGTCGATCCAGCGCAGGGTCAGCCCCGCCCGCTCGGCCGCCTGTACCCAGGGCCGCACGTTGGCGTCATGGTCGAGGCGGCTGACCACCACCTCCTCGCCCGGACGCCAGTCCTTGGCGATGGCGCGGGACAGGTCGTAGGTGAGCTGGGTGGCGCTGCGGCCGTGGACGATGCCGTGAGCGGGAACGCCGAGCAGGTCGGAGCAGGCGGACCGGAAGGCGGCGACGGCCGCGTCCGCGTTGGCCTCCGAGACCGCGAGGGTGCCGCGATTCGACAGCGGAGCGGTGAGGACTGTGGCGATGGCCTCGCCCACCTCGCGCGGAGTCTGGGTGCCGCCGGGCCCGTCGAAGTGCGCGACTCCCGAGCGCAGCGACGGGAAGTGCGTGCGCAACTCGTCCACGTCGTAGGTCATCGGTGGATCCTCCGGTTTCCTCGCTCGGCCCTCGCGGAGTCTATTCCGGGGCCATGATGTGGCCATGACCGATGTCGTCCGGCGGGCCGTCGACGCGCTGCGGGAGGCGGGTGCCCGGTGTGAGCCGGGACTGAGCGACGCGGAGCTCGCCCGGGTGCAGGCGCGTTGGGGCCTGGAGTTCTGCGCCGATCACGCCGAGTTCCTGCAGCGGGCGCTGCCGGTCGGCCCGGGGTGGGTCGACTGGCGCGGGGACGCGGACGGGGTGGTTCGCGAGCGGCTGGCGATGCCGGTGGCGGGGCTGCTCTACGACGTCTCCCACAACGGCTTCTGGCCCAGGTCGTGGGGGCCGCGTCCGGAGGACTCCGGCGAGGCGGAGGAACGGGCGGCGGTGCGGCTCGCGGCGTGGCCGGTGCTGGTGCCGCTGTACGGGCACCGCTACCTTCCGCCGGGCCGGTACCCGTCGCCGGCGCCGGTGCTGTCGGTCGTACAGAGCGACGTCATCCACTACGGACGCGACCTGTTGGCCTGGGTCGAGCGCGAGTTCCTCGGCGTGCCGCTGCCCGAACAGCCAGCGGCCCCGGAGGTCCCGTTCTGGTCGCGGCTCGCCGGCGGCAGCGCGGTGTGCGACCTCTGAGCGGTGTGGCGGGCGTCAGCCCCGGTGCCACGCATTGAGCGCCGCGATGACGCTGTCGACCGCCCGGGTGTAGCTCGCCTCGGTGTCGAGCGGGATCCGGAAGGCGCCGGCGTTCTCCAGGCTGAGGAAGCCGTGCAGCACGGAGCGGAGGAGTCGCGTGGCGTGGACGGCGTCGTCGCCGGCGAGGCGGTAGCCGGCCAGGATCGAGTAGATGACCTCGAGGCTCGCGGCGCTCGCCCGCTCGTCGTCGACATCGCCAGGTTGGGGTGCGCGGACGGTGAGCGGGTACTGGGCCGGGTGCTGCAGGGCCCAGTCGCGGTAGGCGGCCGCCACCGCGTGGAGCGCGTCGTCGCGCGAGCGCCCGATCGCCGCCCTGGCGAGCGCGTCGGCGAGCGCGGTCTTCGCCCTGATCATGAGGCTGCGGCGGAGATCGTCGGCTCCCGCGACGTGCTTGTACAAGGACGGCGTCCGGACACCGAGGCTCCTGGCGAGCGCGGCGAGAGTCAGTTCGGTGGACCGGTCCTGCTCGAGGAGTTCGGCCGCGCGTTCCACGACCGCCTGGGTGGTGAGGCCCGCCCTAGCCACGACCATGCCGTCCGAGGAAGGTGAGAACCGCTTCCGTGGTGACCTGCGGTTGCTGCGACTGGGGATAGTGGCCGGCCTCGGCCACCATGGCCACGTCGCCGTGCAGGGTGTCGGCGATCCAGCGCGCCTCGGCGGGGGGATCGGCGAAGTCGGGATCGTTCTCGCCCATGACGACCAGCACGGGGACGTCGACCTCGCCGAGGCGTGCCTCGGCCCGGGCGTGGTCGGCCTCGCGGGCGGTTCGGGAGAAGGCCCGTCGGTGGCCGGGGCGCCGCATCGCGGTGAGGACGGCGGCCCGGTAGTCGTCGAAGTCGTCCGGCTTGCGCCCCGCGTAGAGCGAGGGTAGGTAGGCGCCCCACACGGCGGCCACCCACGGCGTCGCGGTCATGACCCGGAACATCACCCGGAGCGGCGCTGCGGTGGGCGGATTGCGCACGAACGGCCCGATGAGGACGAGACCGGAGACCCGGTCTGGATGATCGGCCGCGACGATCACGCCGGCACCTGCGGCGAGCGAGTTCCCGACGATGACGGCCGGGCCGCCGAGCTCGGCGATCAGCGCCGCCACGTCGGATGCCGTCTCGGGGTCGCCGTACGCACCGAAGGTGGTGTCGCTGTCGCCATGGCCCCGCAGGTCGGTGGAGGCGACCGTGTAGCCAGCCTCGACGAGGGCCGGGGCGAGGAAGCGGTAGGAGGAGCGGAGGTCTGCCATCCCGGGCACCAGAACGACCAGCGGGCCGCTGCCGCGGAGTTCGTAGGCGATCCGTCCGTCGTGGCGTTGCAGGTAGCGGGTGGCTGCGGGTACCCGGTCCGGAGTCGGCGTCATGTGGCTATGCTAAGTAGCCGCAAAGCTAATAGCAATAGCCAGACGGCCGCACCGCCCCGGGTCTGGCGGGGGTCAGTGCCGGCAGTGACTGTCGTGCCGAGTTCGTTCGTGACCGGCACCACCTCGCGCTGCGAGGGTTGGAAGCACGACCTGGAAGGGTCAGCCCGCTCGCGGTGGCACCGACGAGCATCACGGGAGAATTCGGTGACCGGGCCGAGGGCAAACGTGGGATCGTGGAATGTGGCTCGCCCGGAGAGTGTCCTGAAGCGGTTTCTCGTATCGCTCGTGCTTCTGCCGTTGCTCGCTGCCTGTTCTTCGGCGGGAATGCCTCAGGCCGGCCCGAATGCCGGTGAAGCGTCCCTGACCCAGGACGAGGTCACGGAAGCAGTGGCACTGGCCAGGCAGGTGATCGCAGACCAGGGCGCGACGGTGTCGGCTGCCTCTGCCATCGCCCGTGCGGGAACGACCGAGGACTCCAACACCGGTTATCCGTGCACGTCTGGCCGGGAACTGCTGATCAAGGTGATCGGCACGTTTCCGCACACGGTGACGACGGGGGCCGGCGGTCCGACGGGAAGTCCCGCATCAGACTCCACGGTTCGGGCCATGATCATCACCGCCGACGCCGCGTCGGGACGTGCGTGCCTGATCACCGCGCAGACCGGCGACGGCGCGGCAGAGCCCCTGCCCGGCGGCACGACCCTCTCGATCCGTTAGCCCGCCCACCGCCGTCCGATGCGCGGTGGCGGTCACGGTTGGGACCAGGCGAGGTCAACGACGAAGGGTCATCGGCGACAGGTCCGTCAGCCCGGAGGAACTCGGGTCAGCGGTGAACCCGCGATCTGCTCCACCCGAGCACGCACAGCCGGCGCAATCTCCATTGCCTCGCCCGGATCGACTCCGGTCACGGCGATCAGCAGCCTGGAAGGCGAGTGTCGGTGACCCTGACGGTAACGGACCCCGGGAAGGCCAAGAGGCTCTGGCTGGTTACTCCAGTCAGAGCCTCTTTCTCGTAGCGGGGATAGTGTTCTGGCTCAGGACATGCAGGACAGATGTCTCAAGACATGCAGGACGGGTCGGTATCAACTGATTGAGGACGGCTGAACCTGCGGTGTTGGCTGGGTCATGTCGAAAGCACGTCTGGTCATCA
>NZ_JASGES010000003.1:0-18158 GCF_047606205.1 Propionicimonas sp.
GCCGCCCGCTACGAGGCCCGCTGGCTGGAGGCGCTGGATCGTGCCGCGTCCCTCGGCCGGGCCGATTTGCCGCCCCGCAACGTGGCGCCGGACGGCCCGCCGCTGCCGCGGTCCTGGGACCGCCGCTGGCCGGACTCGTTCGCCCGGTTCAACCGCGTCCGGCCGGCCCTGGTGGAGAGGGCGGAGGAACTTGAACTGCCGGTGGAGAACCTGCTGGCCCCCGACCACCTCCGTCGTCTCCTGTGGGACTCGCCGGCCACCATCGATGCCGCGGAGGCCGACGCACGGCTCGCCGCCTTCGGAGCCCGCGCCTGGCAGCGGGAGCTCACCGTCCCCGTGATCGTCGACCACTGGACCGACTGACCCGACCTCAGCGGGACGCGGCCTGCGTGGCGGCGACGAGTTCCACGATGCTGCGGGCGATCTGCGGGGCGTCCAGGCCGGACGCCTCGAGCAGGCCACGCCTCGAATCCTGGGGCAGGAACGCCTTCGGGATGCCGAACTCGCGCACCCTGGTGTCGATGCCGACCGCGCGGGAGGCCTGCGAGAGTTGAGAGCCGAGGCCGCCGGCCACGCCGTTGTCCTCGATCGTGACCACCAGGTCGTGGGTGGCGACCAGGCCGAGCAGGTCGGAGGAGACCGGGAGTGCCCACACGGGGTCGACCACCGTCGCCCCGATGCCCTGCGCGGCGAGCCGCTCCCCCACCTGCAGCGCCGTTCCGCACAGCGCGCCGTAGCCGACGACCAGGACCTCGGAGCTCTCGCCCGCAGCGAGGACGTCCACGCTGCCCCGGCGTCCGATGGCGGGGATCGGGGGCGGCAGCGGATCCTTGGAGTACCGCAGCACCGTGGGCGCGTCGTCGACCGCCACGGCCCGTCGCAGTGCCTCCACCAGCCGCTGACCGTCGCGCGGGGCGGCGAGCCGCAGGCCGGGCACCACCCCGAGGATCGAGGCGTCCCACATGCCGTTGTGGCTGGGCCCGTCCGGACCGGTCACGCCGGCCCGGTCGAGGACGAAGGTCACGCCGAGGCGGTGCAGGGCCACGTCCATCAGCACCTGGTCGAAGGCGCGATTCAGGAACGTCGCATAGACGGCGACCACCGGGTGCAGGCCACCCGCGGCGAGCCCGGCCGCGGAGGTCACGGCATGCTGTTCGGCGATGCCGACGTCGAAGGTGCGCTCGGGGAACAGCCGTGCGAACCGGTCCAGCCCGGTCGGGTGCAGCATCGCGGCGGTGATCGCGACCACCCGCTCGTCGGTCACCCCGATCCGGGCGAGTTCCTCGCCGAACGCGTCGGTCCAGGTGCGGACACCGACGGCGGCCAGCGACGCCCCGGTCACCTCGTCGATCGGCCCGACGGCGTGGAAGCGGTCCTGCTCGTCCTCCTCCGCCGCCCTGAAGCCCCGGCCCTTCCTGGTGATGCAGTGCACGATCACCGGCCCGCCGAAACCCTTCGCCTGCCGCAGGGCGACCTCGACGGCCTCCTCGTCATGCCCGTCGATCGGTCCGACGTACTTCAGGCCCAGGTCGGCGAACATGCCCTGGGGCGCAAGGACGTCCTTGACTCCCGTCTTGAGGCCGTGCAGGAGCCCGTAGACCGCCTGGCCCAGCAGCGGCAGCCGCCGGGCCTCCTTGATCCGGCGCAGGAACCGCTCGTAGCGACGGTCCGTGCGGATGGCGGACAGTTGCGTGCCGAGCGCCGACAGTTGGGTGGCGATGCCGCCGACCGTCGGGGTGTAGGAGCGGCCGTTGTCGTTGACGACGATCACCAGCTTCTCCTCGGCGGCAACGGCGATGTTGTTCAGGGCCTCCCAGGCCATCCCTCCGGTGAGCGAACCGTCCCCCACCACCGCCACCACGTGCCGGTCCTCGCCGCGCAACCGGAAGGCCTTCGCCAGCCCGTCCGCCCACGACAGCGCGGTGGACGCGTGCGAGTTCTCCACCCAGTCGTGCGGGGACTCCGCCCTGCTCGGGTAGCCGGACAGCCCGCCCGGCTGCCGAAGTGAGCCGAACTGCTCGCGGCGCCCGGTGAGGATCTTGTGCACATAGCTCTGGTGGCCGGTGTCGAAGACGAGCGCATCGTGCGGGGAGTCGAACACCCGGTGCAACGCGATGGTGAGCTCCACGACCCCGAGGTTCGGCCCGAGGTGGCCGCCGGTCCGGCTGACCGTGCTGATCAGGAAGGCGCGGATCTCCTCGGCCAGCTGCCGCAGCTGTGCGGGGGTCAGCTCCCTGAGGTCGCCGGGGGTGTTGATGGCGTCGAGCATGGGCACCGCCCGAGTCTACGTGAGCCGCCGGACGAAGACCCGGCCACGCAACGCCTGCTCCACCAGGCCCACCTCACGGGTGAGCCGCTGCAGGTGGGCAGCCTGCTCCTCCCACGCCTCCACCGCCGCCTGCACGACCTCGGGCTCGACGTGGTCGGCGAGCTCGAGCCGCAGCCGGCCCAGTCCGTCGGAGGAAGCCCTCGCCTGCGCAGCCACGAACTCCGCGGCGAACCGCGCGAGCACGACCGGATGTCGGCGAAGGATCGCGTAGCCACGGAAGTCGGACGGACAGCAGTCGAGCAGGAAGGTGCTGGCCGTGACCTCCCAGCCCTGCGCACCGGGTGGATGCACCTGAGCCGGCCAGCCCGGCGGCGCGTAACCCCTCGGCACCCCTGTCATCACCCACCTCCGCCGCGAATCGCCCGTCCGTTCGATTCTAGGCGAAGCGGCCGACAGCCTGCGCGAGAGCCTTCGTGTGCGTCTCTGCGGCGACCGGCACCGGGTTGCCGAGGAGGAGGACGGCGACGGCGAGGAGCACGGCCAGCGAGAACCACCAGCGGTGCACCTTGCGCGCAACCAGCACCAGGCCGAGGACGGCTGCTCCGAGAAGGAAGGCGGCAGTTGTCATGGCGTTGTTCCGTGACTGTGGAGGCGGCGCGACGAGCGCGCCGCCTCCACTCAGGGGTGGGTAATCGGCAAGCTGTTCATCGCGGGCAACCCGGCCAGTACGGGAAGAGGTCGCAGAAGCCCTGGGTGGTGACGGGGACGCCGACCGACACGGCGAGCACCGAGCCGGCGACGGCGGCGACGATGCCCTGCGTGAGGAGAGGGCTGCGACTCCCGCGGCCCGGTGTGCGGATCGACATGTCCCGAGCGTCGCAGCCCGCGAGCGCCCCTGTCGCGACCTGACCCGAAGTCTGACCGGTCGGCCCCGGGAATCGCGCCGATTCTGCCCGATCGGGCGAGGCGGGCGGCCACTCGGTCACGGAGTGGCTCGATTGGCTCATTGACCGCGCAGGCGGTTTCATTGCACCATGCGCCCCCCACGCGTGCCCGGTCCCGCGAGCGGAACCATCGATCTGGTCCTCGCCGCGCTGCTGGCCGTCCTGAGCGTGGCCCTCGGCGCCACCCTCGGTTCCCCGATCGGAATCGCGGTCGACGTGGCCACCTGCGCCGCGGCCGCGGCCGCGGCCCGCTGGCCCCGCGCGGGAGCCATGGCCGTGGGCGTGCTCACGGCCGGCTACCTGCTCGCCCCGCACGAGTGGATGGCGATGGGTGAGTACGCGGGCCTGATCGTGATCCTCGGTGCCGGGATGCGGGGGCAGCAGAGGGTGCGCCTCGTGATGAGCATCTGCTACGGAGTGGTCCTCGCGGCCATCCAGGTCCGCGACTACGGGTTCGGCGCGACGGCCGCGCTCGGATCCCTGGTCTGGGTCGCCCTGATCGTGATCATGTGGCTGATCGGCAACGCCTTCACGGCGATCCGACGGTCGCAGGCGCAGGCGCGGGCAGCCGCGCTCGCCCAGCAGCGACTGAGCCTCGCCCGCGACCTCCACGACAGCCTCGCCCGGAGCCTCGTCCACCTCACGCTGCGAGCACGCGCCGCCGCCGCGGCCGGCGACGTCGGCGCCCTCGAGCCGCTCGCCGAGGGGATCGGCCAGGCCTCCGGGGAGCTCCGCTGGCTGCTCAGCGCCCTCCGGGAGCCGGACAGCACTCCTGCGATCACCTCGGACGGCTCGCTCGCTACCACCCTGCAGCGCGTGATCGACGACCTCGGCGAGTCCGGGCACCCGCCCACCGTCACGCTGGAGGGCAATCTTGACCGGGTTCCTGCCCGGGTGGGCGAGGTCGTCGGTGCCGTCGCACTGGAGGCCGCGGCCAACATCCGGCGGCACGCGCCCCGCGGTCGGCCCTGCATCATGGTCGCCAGCGTGGACGCCCAGGGCATCGATCTGGCGTTCATCAACGACGTGGCGGCGACGAGTTCCGGCTCCGGCCCGCGCGCCATGGGTCTCCTGGGCGCCAGCGAGCGCCTGGCGGCGGTCGGGGGCATGCTGGAGGCCAGAAAGGAGGGCCAGCAGTGGATCACCCGGATCACCGTGCCCACCCTCGAGGCGGTCTGACCACCATCCTCATCGTCGACGACGACCTGTTCGTGCGGACGGTGCTCGCCGACCTGCTCACCGGAACCGGCCGGATCCGCGTGCTCTCCACCCACGCCGACGGCGCCGAGGCCGCGGCGGCCGCGGCGGCCGAGCCTCCTGACGTCGCCCTCGTCGACATCTCGATGCCCCTGATGGACGGGCCCGCCACGGTGCGGGCGCTGCGCGAGAGTTCTCCGGCCACCCGGATCCTCGCCCTCACCTCGCTGGCCGACCCGGCCGCCGCCGCAGAGATGCTGCGCGCCGGCGCGGCGGGCTTCCTGCCCAAGGACCTGCCCGTACCCGGCCTGGTCCACGCGATCGAGGCGGCCAGGTACGGAGTGTCCGTCCTCGCCGGCGCGGGGGCGGCGCTGACCGCGGATCCGCCGCAGCAGCGCGCCCCGGCCGTGGAGCTCAACGATGCCGAGAACTCCATCCTCGAACTGCTGCTCGCCGGCCGGACCAACGACCAGATCGCCCGCACGATCTACCTCTCGCCATCCTCGGTGAAGCACCAGGTCTCCGCGCTGATGGCGAAGCTCGGCGCGACCAACCGGGTCACCCTCGCAATTCGCGCACGCGAACTCGGGCTCGGCTGACACCACTCAGGTGCGGGTGTACCACCACCACAGGAGCACGCCCGCGGCCACGACCAGCAGGAGCAGGACTCCGAGCTGGACCCGCCGGAAGACCCGTCCGGCGCCCCATTCTGCGCTGATCAGCGCGGCGACGGCCGGCACCAGCGCCGCCGCCGCCCACCACCACCACTGGGTCACGGCGTCGGTCGACACCAGGAGGCCGGCGAGCGCGGCCATCGACACCCAGATCCACCAGCCCAGCCTCAGCAGCAGCACGGCCGGGAGCAGGCAGACGACGTAGCCGATCACGGCGGTCCAGATCCCGAACCCGAGCTTGCAGTCGGCGATCGCGTCGTCGGTCGAGCCCAGACCACTGCAGACGATCACGGCGAGCGTCTGGTTCGACAGCACGACCAGCAGGGCCGTGCCGATCCCCGCCAGGAGCGCGGCGACGTAGGACCACGCCACCCGCGCGGAGATCGGCAGGTCGTCGACGACCGCCGCGGCGCCGCCGGTCGGAGAATGGGCCCTCCGACGTCCCATTACCGGGACAGCAGCGAGCGCAGCACGTACTGCATGATGCCGCCGTGGCGGTAGTAGTCCGCCTCTCCGGGAGTGTCGATGCGCACGATCGCGTCGAAGGCGACCGGTTCGCCATCGCCGGTCGCCGTGACCTTCACGGTCTTCGGCGTGCTGCCCTCGTTGAGCCCGGTGATGCCCTCGACGCTGAACGTCTCCGCACCGGTCAGCCCGAGCGAGTCGGCGTTCTGCCCCTCGGGGAACTGCAGCGGCAGGACGCCCATGCCGATCAGGTTCGAACGATGGATCCGCTCGTAGCTCTCCGCAATGACGACCTTGACGCCCAGCAGCATCGTGCCCTTGGCCGCCCAGTCCCGCGACGAGCCGGAGCCGTACTCCTTGCCGGCCAGGACGACCAGCGGGACACCGGCGGCCTGGTAGTTCACCGACGCGTCGAAGACCGTGGCGACCGGGCCGTCCGGCTGGGTGAAGTCCCTGGTGAAGCCGCCCTCGGTGCCCGGGGCGATCTGGTTCCGCAGCCGGATGTTGGCGAACGTCCCCCGGATCATCACCTCGTGGTTGCCGCGCCGCGAGCCGTAGGAGTTGAAGTCCTTGCGCTCGACGCCGTGCGCGGTGAGGTAGGTCCCCGCGGGGCTGTCGGCCTTGATCGAGCCGGCCGGCGAGATGTGGTCGGTGGTGACCGAGTCGCCGAGCTTCAGCAGCACGCGGGCACCGCTCACGTCGGTCACCGGCACGGGCTGGGCGGGCATGTTCTCGAAGTAGGGGGGCTTGCGGACGTAGGTCGACTCACCGTCCCAGGCGAAGGTCTCGCCGGTCGGGGTGGGCAGCGAGCGCCAGGTGTCGTCCCCTGCGAACACGTCGGCGTAGCGGGAGGTGAACATCTCGGCGGAGATCGAGGATCCGACGACCTCGTCCACCTCGGCCTGGCTGGGCCAGATGTCCTTCAGGAAGACGTCGTTGCCCTCGGTGTCCTTGCCGAGCGGCTCGGAGGTGAGGTCGATGTCCATCGTCCCGGCCAGCGCGTAGGCCACCACGAGCGGAGGGCTGGCCAGGTAGTTCATCTTCACGTCGGGGTTGATCCGGCCCTCGAAGTTGCGGTTGCCGGACAGGACGGAGGTGACCGCCAGGTCGTTCTCGTTGACCGCGCGCGAGACCTCGGGGATCAGCGGGCCGGAGTTGCCGATGCAGGTCGTGCAGCCGTAGCCGACCAGGTCGAAGTCGAGCGCCTCGAGGTAGGTGTCCAGACCGGACTTCGCGTAGTAGTCCGTGACCACCTTCGAACCAGGGGCCAGCGACGTCTTCACCCACGGCTTGCGCTTGAGACCCTTCTCGACGGCCTTCTTGGCCACCAGCGCCGCGCCGACCATCACGCTCGGGTTCGAGGTGTTCGTGCAGGACGTGATCGCCGCGATCGTGACCGCACCATTGGGCAGCTCGAACTCCTCTCCGCTGGCCAGGCTCACCTGCGCGGGCTTCGTGGCGTCCGAGACGTAGGCAGGAAGCGTGTCCTCGAAGGACTCCTTCGCCCTGCTCAGCAGGATGCGGTCCTGCGGGCGCTTCGGCCCGGCGATGCTCGGCACCACCGTGGACAGGTCGAGCTCCAGGTACTCCGAGTAGCGGGGCTCGTGGTCGGGGTCGTGCCACAGTCCCTGGGTGCGGGCGTAGGCCTCGACCAGCTCCAGCTGTTCGTCGCTGCGTCCGGTCAGGCGGAGGTAGTCGACGGTCTTGTCGTCGATCGGGAAGATCGCGATGGTCGAGCCGTACTCGGGGCTCATGTTGCCGATGGTGGCCCGGTTGGCCAGGGGCACCTCGGCCACGCCGGGACCGTAGAACTCGACGAACTTGCCGACCACCTTGTGCTGGCGCAGCATCTCGGTGATCGTCAGGACGAGGTCGGTCGCGGTCGTGCCCTCCGGCAGCTTGCCGCTCAGCTTGAAGCCGACCACGCGCGGGATCAGCATGCTCACCGGCTGGCCGAGCATGGCGGCCTCGGCCTCGATGCCGCCGACGCCCCAGCCCACGACGCCCAGCCCGTTGACCATGGTGGTGTGGGAGTCGGTGCCGACGCAGGTGTCGGGGTAGGCCTGCAGGACGCCGTCCACCACACGCGGGAAGACCACCCGGGCGAGGTGCTCGATGTTCACCTGGTGCACGATGCCGGTGCCCGGCGGCACGACCACGAAGTCGTCGAACGCCGTCTGACCCCAGCGCAGGAACTGGTAGCGCTCGCGGTTGCGCTGGTACTCCAGTTCCACGTTCCTGGTGAACGCATCCGGGGTGCCGAACAGGTCGGCGACGACGGAGTGGTCGATCACCATCTCCGCCGGCGACAGCGGGTTCACCTTCGTCGCGTCCCCGCCGAGGTCGGCGATCGCCTCCCGCATCGTGGCCAGGTCGACCACACAGGGGACGCCGGTGAAGTCCTGCATGATCACCCGCGCCGGGGTGAACTGGATCTCGCGGTTCGGCTCGGCGGTAGGGTCCCAGGAGCCCAGCGCGGCGATGTCCGCGGCGGTGATGTTCGCCCCGTCCTCGGTACGCAGCAGGTTCTCCAGCAGCACCTTGAGACTGAACGGCAGCGTCGCCGAGCCTTCCACGGCGTCGAGCCGGAAGATCTGGTAGTCCTTCCCGGCCACGCTCAGCTGTTGTGCCGAGGAAAAGCTGTCGATGCTCATGGGTCCTCCTGGAGCCGCCGGAGATATCTTGATGTCGAGATAATATCCCATACCCGTCGGTTCCGAGGCTAGCCGACACGATCCGCGCCGCGGCCGCCTTTCCGCACCGGCTCTGGTCGTCTCGCGGCGGCGTCAGTGGCCGGCGTGCCGACGTTCGCCCCACTCCTCGCGGAGGTCGGGGTCGGACATCACCAGGTAGACCAGGCCACAGTCCTGCGGGCCGGTCACGTTCAGCTGGCACAGGTTGCAGATGTCGCCCGGTCGCAGCGGGCACTTCGCCTCCGGACGCGTGCGGCGCTCACGGGTGACGGTGCTCATCGTGCTTCCAGGATAGCCACGCACTCGACGTGGTGGGTCAGCGGGAACAGGTCGTAGGCGTTCACCGCCACCGTCCGGTAACCCAGCCCGGAGGCGGTGGCCAGATCCCTGCCCAGCGCGGCCGGATCGCAGGCGACGTAGGCGATCGCGCGGGGACGTCGGGCGGCGACGGCAGCGATCACCGGTGCGCCGGCGCCCGTCCGTGGCGGGTCGAGAACGACCACGTCGGCGCGGTCGGGCACCCTGTCCATCCGGGCCAGCACGTCGCCGGAGGAGAACCTCGCGGACGGGACGTTGCGCCGGGCCAGCTCGACCGCCCGGCGGTCGCCCTCGATCCCCCACACGTGTGCGCCGGCGTCGGCCAGGCTGGCAGCGAACAGGCCGACTCCGCAGAACAGGTCCAGGGCGGTCTCGCCCGGTTGCGGGGCCAGCCCGTCCCGCACGCGGGTGGTGAGCACCTCGGGCGCGTGCCGGTGCGGCTGCCAGAAGCCGGCAGCGGCCACCTCGAAGCTGTGCGCGCCCACCTGCTCGGTGACCGTGCGCCGGTCAGGCGGGTCAAGGAGGAGTGCACCGGACTCGGCGGCCACCGCGAGCAGATCACCGGCCGCGGGCCGGCCGGCCGCGGGCCGGGCGATCCCCGGGTCGGCGATCAGGCACCCGCTGGTCGGCAGCGCAACGACCTCTGCCGAACGGTGTGCGCGCAGCCCCGCGCGTCCCCGCGGGTCGCGGTGGTACCGCATCCGTCGGCGCCACCCCAGCGGGGAGGGCTGCACCTCCTCGACCTCACCGGTGAACTCCACGCCGGCCAGGTGGCCGAGCAGTTCTGCCACCACCCGCCGCTTCAGCTCGCGGGAGAAGGCCGGCTCGACGTGCTGGAAGTCGCACCCGCCGCAGCGTCCGGCGACCGCGCACGGCGGCTCCACCCTGTGCTCGCTGGCCGAGCGGATCGCGACCGCGTCCGCGCGGGCGAACCGTCTGCCCACCTCCGTGATCCGGACGTCGACGGACTCGCCGGTGATGGCATGCCGCACGAACAGCACCTGTCCCTCGTGGCGGGCGATGAAATGGCCGCCGTGTGCGACCGGCCCGATCTCGACACGCTCGAGGACGTCGCCGGGCTCCAGCACGCTCACTCCTTGCGCGACGGCTCGCGGGCGGAGTCGCCCACCCGCACCTGGCCGGTGCCCGGACGGCGCCACGCCGCGGCGGTGTGACGCTGGGCGCGGCTCAGCGCGTACTTCGAGGACGCGAGCTGGTACGGCACGGAGGTGACCATCACGCCCTGCATGAAGTTCAGCCGCGCCTTCAGGATCAGGCCGGTCTGGTTGTGCAGGATCTGCTCCCACCAGTGCCCCACGATGTACTCGGGGATGTAGACGCAGACCACGTCGCGCGGGTTGTCCGAGCGCATCCCCTTCACGTAGTTGAGGAAGGGCCCGGTCACCTCCCGGTAGGGCGAGGCGATCACCTTCAGCGGGATCTCCAGCTGCTGGGCGTCCCACTGGGCGACGATCGATCTGGTCTCGGCGTCGTCGACCGAGACGGTCACGGCCTCGATGCTGCTGGCCCTGGTGGCGCGGGCGAAGTTCACGGCCCGCATGGTCGGCTTGTTGACCTCCTGCACCATGATCACCGCCCGGACGCGGCTGGGCAGCATGCGGGCGTCGGCGGGGGCGACCGCCACCTCGCGGGCGACCTTCTCGTAGTGCTTGCGGATGCTGCGCATGAGCAGGAACATCGCCGCCATCGCCAGCACGGCCAGGTATGCGCCGTAGATGAACTTGGATGCCAGCACGATCACCAGCACCAGGCCGGTGCCGGTCAGCCCCACCGCGTTGATCACACGGGAACGCTGCATGTGGGCGCGGACCTTCGGGTCTTTCTCGGTCTTGAGGTGCCGGGTCCAGTGCCGCAGCATGCCGAACTGGCTGACGGTGAAGGAGACGAACACGCCCACGACGTAGAGCTGGATCAGCGCGGTCACGCTGGCGTTGTAGACGAGCACGAGGGCGATCGCAGCGGTGGCGAGGGCCAGGATGCCGTTGGAGTAGGCCAGCCGGTCGCCGCGGGTGTGCAGCGCCTTGGGCAGGAACCCGTCCCTGGCGAGGATCGACCCGAGCACCGGGAACCCGTTGAACGCGGTGTTGGCGGCGAGGAACAGGATCACCATCGTCATCGTGATCACGAAGTAGAAGCCGACCGGGAAGGTGTCGAAGATCGTCCGCGCGAGCTGGCCCATCGCGGTCTCGTGCGCGACGTCGACGACCTTGCCGTTCAGCGTGAAGCTGGAGTGACCGTCCGGGTCGACCAGCTTCAGGCCGGTGAGGTTGGCGAGCACGATGATGCCGCCGAGCATGGTGATCGCCACGCTGCCGAGCAGGGCGAGCGTCGTCGCGGCGTTCCGGCTCTTCGGCTCGCGGAAGGCGGGGACGCCGTTGGAGATGGCCTCGACGCCGGTCAGCGCCGCGCAACCCGACGAGAAGGCGCGAGCGAGCAGCACCACCGCTGCCAGGCCGACGAAGGGCTCGTAGGAGTCCGAGCCCTGGACGCCGTAGATGGCCGTCGGCGCCTGCAGGTGCTCGCCGAGGCCGAAGTAGCGGAACAGGCCCCAGGCAGTCATGCCGAGGACGCCGATCATGAAGCCGTAGGTCGGGATGGCGAAGAACGAACCCGACTCCCGGACGCCGCGCAGGTTCATCGTCATCAACAGCACGATCACGACCGCGGCCACCCAGCCCTCGTTGCCCTGCAGGAACGGGAACATCGCCTTGGCGTTCTGGACACCCGATGACACCGACACCGCGACGGTCAGGACGTAGTCGACCAGCAGCGCGCTGGCCACGACCAGTCCGGCCGTCGGCCCGAGGTTCACCGTCGCCACCTCGTAGTCGCCGCCGCCGGAAGGATAGGCGTGCACGGTCTGGCGGTAGGACAGCACCACCAGCAGCATGACCAGGGCGACGGCGAGGGCGATCTGCCAGGAGAAGGCGAAGCCGACCACCCCGGCCAGGGACAGGGTCAGCAGGATCTCGTCGGGGGCGTATGCCACGGAGCTCAGCGCGTCGGAGGCGAAGACGGGCAGCGCGATCCGCTTCGGCAGCAGGGTCTCTCCCAGCTGCGCACTCGCCAGCTTTCGCCCGACGAGCATCCGCTTGACGAAGTCAGTGGCGTTCACGAAACCGAACCCTATGCCCTCCACCACGTGTGACGAACCATTCGCCGGTGTAGCGTCGGTTTCGTGCCGGTCGGCCCTCCGGATAGGGTCTTGCGCGGCAGATCGGGCGCAGAGTGGAGGCAGGTGCGGTGCACATCGTCATCATGGGGTGTGGACGCGTGGGTTCGTCCCTGGCGCGGGCCCTCGAACACCGCGGGCACTCGGTGGCCGTGATCGACATCGTGCAGGACGCGTTCCGCCGGCTCGGGCCCGAGTTCCAGGGCAAGACCGTGAAAGGCGTCGGCTTCGACCGACAGGTCCTGCAGCGGGCGGGGATCGAGCGCGCGGACGGCTTCGCCGCCGTCTCCAGTGGCGACAACTCCAACATCCTGGCCGCCCGGGTCGTCCGGGAGACCTTCGAGGTCCACAACGTCGTCGCGCGCATCTACGACCAGAACCGCGCGGAGGTGTACGAGCGGCTCGGCATCCCGAGCGTTGCCACCGTCCGCTGGGCGGCCGACCAGGTGCTGCGCCGGCTGCTGCCGTCCGGCTCGGAACCGCAGTGGCGCGACCCTTCCGGCAGCGTCCGGCTGAACGAGGTCCACGTGAACACCGGCTGGGTGGGTACGAAGGTCGCGGCGATGGAGACCGCGGCCCGCTGCAAGATCCCCTTCCTGATGCGGTTCGGCACCGGCATGGTGCCGGGCGACGGCACCGTCTTCCAGGACGGGGACCTGATCTACGCCGCCGTCACCAACGAGCAGGTGCCGGACGTCGAGGACGTCCTGGGCCGGCCGCCGGTCGAGCACTGAGAGGAAACCAGCTGTGCGCGTCGCCATCGCCGGGGCCGGCAACGTCGGGCGTTCCATCGCCCGCGAGTTGATCGCCAACGGCCACCAGATCCTGCTGATCGATCGCGACCCGAACGCGATCAAGCCCGAGAGCGTGCCGGAGGCCGAGTGGCTGCTGGCGGACGCGTGTGAGCTGGCCAGCCTCGAGGAGGCGGCGCTCGACTCGTGCGACGTCGCGATCGCCGCGACGGGCGACGACAAGGCGAACCTCGTCCACACGCTGCTGGCCAAGACGGAGTTCGGCGTCCCCCGGACCGTCGGGAGGGTGAACCACCCCTCCAACGAGTGGATGTTCGACGACCTGTGGGGCGTGGACGTGGCCGTGTCCACGCCACGACTGATGTGTGCGCTGGTCGAGGAGGCGGTGACGGTCGGCGACCTCGTCCGCCTGTTCAGTTTCCGCGGCGGCCACGCCAACCTGGTCGAGATGACGCTGCCGGAGGTGTCGCCGCGGGTGGGCACCCGGATCGCCGACCTCAACCTGCCCGGCGACGCGGTCCTGGTCACCATCATCAGGGACGGCGCAGCCCGCGCTCCCGAGCGGGACGCGGCGCTGGAGGCCAACGACGAGCTCCTGTTCGTCTCCGACCCGAGCTACGAGGCCGAACTCGCCCAGTACCTCGTGCCCCGCAACCTCCGCTCGGCCGACGCCGGCTGACCGCGCCCGCCTGCCCCGCGGAAGGAGGGTCCCGGGTGAGGCCTGCTGACGGGCGGCACCAAGATCCGTCGCGGCGGCGGGGCGGCCGGATTCAGCCGGCGATCAGCTCGTAGTAGGGGTTGTAGAGGCGGCGCTGGCCGTCCACGTAGGAGACCCGGCCACTCACGGTGAGTTCGCGGCCGGCGACGATGCCGGGGATCGCACGGCGCCCCATCCAGATCAGGGTGACGGTGCCGGAGCCGTCGTTGAACTCCGCCTCCAGCCACGGCGTCCCGCTACGGGGCTTCATGGTGAGCACCGAGATGGTGCCGCGAAGCCGCGCCCACTGCCGGTCCTGCAGCTCGCTGACCCTGGTCGCACCCACCGACTGGACGATCCTCTGGCGCGCCTCCGACTCCAGTTCCGCGTTGGACGCACCGAGGCGCCGCAGCGCCCTCAGAAACGGATTCGCGCTCGCCATCAGTCCTCCCCGGGGGACTCTGGCAACGTCATCGGGATCAGCTCGCCGGGCACCATCGGCTTGCCGCCGCGGCGCACGACGAGATTGCGGAAGAACTCCACGAACGGGGACACCAGCGGCGCTTCCGCGTCCCCGATGGCGGCCTCGCCCAGCAGCGTGCCGCGCAGCAGCCACCGTGGCCCCTCGGCGAACCAGATCCGCGAGACGTGGAACAGTTGCTCGCCACCGGCCCCCTCCTGAGGCAGGACGCGACGCACCTCTGCGCCGAACGGGCCGTCGGCAAGGGTCGCGGTGCCGCCCCCCTGCTCCGCCTCCTCGACAACGTCCTCACGCAGCTCGTCAGCCAGCCCTCCGCTGGCCGGCGCGGCGAACAGGGCCACCTCGAGCCCGGAGTTCCGCCACACGGCCGTGACCGCCTGCACGGCCCTGGTCGCTTCGTTCACCTGCAGTTGCAGCCCGAGGCCCTCCCACGGCGTGACGATCAGCGAGCCGAGGTCGATCCGGGTGACCTGGTCGTCGCCGAGCTCCACCTCCTCGGCGTCGAAGGGGCCGTCCGCGCGCCAGTCGACGACCTCGGCGGCTTCGGCCTCCTCCTCGTCGAGGGCGTCCTCGGCCTCCTCCAGGTCGGCCTCCTCGGCCTCCGCATCCTCCTCGGGGGTGTCGGCCGCCTCCTCCCGGGCCTCCGCCTCGTCGCTGTCGAGGATCGCCGGGTCCGCCTCGACGCCCTCGTCGGCAGCGACCTCCAGCGTCTCCTCCTCGGCCTCCGCCGGGTCGACGACGCCTCTGCGCTTACGGCCAAAGATCACTTGTTCACCTCTGTTGTCCTGTCGGCGGCCGACGGGGCCGCCCATTCCGTGACCCCGCCGGTCGAGCCGTGGCCGCGATCCCCGCGTCCGCTCTGTGGCAGGTGGTCGAGAAGCTCGAACTCGGCCCGTGCGACCCGCTGCACGACCAGCTGCGCGATCAGGTCGCCGCGAGCCAGCCGGACGGGCCGCGACGCGTCCGTGTTCAGCAGGCAGACCCGGATCTCGCCCCGGTAGCCCGCGTCCACCGTGCCGGGCGCGTTGACGATGGTCAGGCCGGCCCGCGCGGCGAGGCCCGAGCGTGGGTGCACGAAGCCCGCCCACCCCTCCGGGAGCGCGATCGCGACCCCCGTGCCGACCAGTCGGCGCTCGCCGGGTGCCAGCTCGCAGTCCTCGGCGATCGCCAGGTCGGCGCCCGCGTCGTCGTGGTGGGCGTACCGCGGCACGGGCATCCCCGGGTCGAGCCTGGTCAGGCCGACCCGAACCCGCTCCGGGCTGGCCGAGATCATTGCGGCAGTCTAGCCGGGCCCTGGCCGGCCTCCCCGTCCAGCGAGATGGGGCGGGACGCGGTGATCGCGGCGGCGAACTGTGCCGGCCTCCGGCTGGACACCAGCCAGTACGGGTGCGGATCGGCGGGGTCGTCGACGACGACCTCCACCGAACCGGGGACGTAGCCGCGCACGACCAGCCACGCCGCATGGTCGGCGTCCGGGCCGAGCCTGCTCCGGGTCGCCGAGCGGTCGTGGACGATCACCTCGCCGACGTAGGGCCATTCCAGCACCGAATCCCCCGCCCGTACGCCGCCCGCGTCCACGGCGACGACGACGCGACCGTAGAAGAGCAGCGCGAGCACGACGGCGACAGCGGTCACGACCCCCGCCGCCACGGCCACGGCGGGGCCGATGTAGAAGCCGACGGCCGTCACGAAGCTCAGCGCCACCAGCAGCCCGGTCACCCACCAGGAGGAGGGGACGGACAACCTTTCGCGATAGCTCATTGATCCACGCTAGCGGTGCTTGGCAGGATGGCAGCAGGAGGACATGTGAACACGTCGCAGAAGTTGCTCTGGAACCTGTACGCCGGCGCCGTCGGCGCCCTCACCACGCTGGTCGCGGCCAAGGCCGTCAACGCGGTCTGGGAGCTGGCCACCGGGGACACCCCGCCAGAGCCGAACGATCCCGACGTGCCGCTGCGGCGAGCCCTCACCTGGGCCGTGGCCAGCGTTGTCGGGATCGGCCTGACCCAGCTCCTGGTCAACCGCTTCGCGGCCAACCAGTGGACGCGGGTGATGGGCACCCCCGCACCGGGGGTCGGCAAGACCACGCTGAGGATCTGAGCCGGACCGGACGCCCGCGGGGTCAGCCCGCGCAGTCCACGCAGTAGGCCAGCCCGTTGCGCACCTCGGCGATCTGGCTGCGGTGCTTCACCAGGAAGCAGGACGCGCAGGTGAACTCGTCCGCCTGGCGCGGCAGCACCCGCACGGTGAGTTCCTCGTGGGACAGGTCGGCGCCGGGCAGCTCGAAGGTCTCGGCCGCCTCGACCTCGTCCTCGTCGACCTTGCCGGAGTTCTTGTCGTTCCGCCGGGTCTTGAGTTCCTCGATCGAGTCTTCACTCTCTTCGTCGGTCTTGCGAGGGGCGTCGTAGTCGGTCGCCATAGCTGTGGGTCCATCTCCGTTCCGCGGTGCCTGCTTGGGGGCGTGAGGGCATCTCGTGCGAGGCGTGTATATCACATCCCGGCAAGAACGCCGCCCCCACCGGATCGATGACGTCGGCGTGGTCGCCGTGCCGCCGTCCGGTTGGTGAGTCGGGTTGGTAGGTTACCTGCAGACACAAACCCAGAAGGGGCGATGACTCACCGATACCGGGGCCGCGGCAACGGGGACGCGGTGCGCCAGCCGCCACAAGCCAGCCACCTGGAGATCGATATGGACAGCGCCCTGACCCCGCGGGAGATCCAGGCACGCGTCCGGTCCGGCGAGAGCCTGGAGGACGTCGCCAGGGCCGCGGGCATGGCGGTCGACTGGGTGGAGCCGTTCGCGGCTCCGGTGATCGCCGAGCGCGAGTTCATCGCGGGGCAGGCCCAGGCGCACCCGGTGCGCCGCGGGTCGGAGACCATCGCCCACCGGACGCTGGCCGAGGTCGTCACCGATCGCCTCGCGACCCGCAGGGTCGACCTGGACACGCTCACCTGGGACGCCTGGCGGCTCGAGGGACGCCGCTGGGCGGTTCGGGTGGAGTACGACTCCGGCTCCTCCCACCGCGACGCGCTGTTCACCTACGACGCCGGCAGCCGCTTCTCCGTGGCCGAGAACGACGACGCCCGCTGGCTGCTCGGGCTGCACTCCGCGTCCCACGGGCCCCAGCCCGGGCGCCGCAGGCGTGAGGAGGAGGCCGAGCCGACCGTGGGGCTCAACGACGATCTCGCCCTGGTGCGGGTGGTGCAGCCGCGGGTGGACGAACCCGAGGACCCCAACGACACCGTTCCGCTGGACGACCTGGACGACGAGATCGACGACGCCTACGCCGAGGGCGAACTGGCCGAGGTGGACGGGGTGTACGACATCGTCCCCTCCTCCGGCTCGGGCCTCGATGTGCTCTACGACATGCTGTCCAGCTTCGACGAGGACTCCGTCCAGATCTACGCGGGCCTGATCCGTGCGGCCGAGGTGCCGCCGACGCCACCGGTGGCGGCCGATGCCACCGAAGCGGCCGAAGAACCCGAAGAGCCGGCGCAGGACCAGGCCCTCGCCGGCCGGGCCGAGGCGCCCACCCCGGCGGACCGGCCCGGCGCGGACACCCCCACGGCCCCGACCGAGCCCGAGCAACCAGCTCTCCTGGAGGAGGAGCAGCCGGCCGAGCCGGCCCCCTCCCGGTCGAAGCGCAGGCGGGCGTCGGTCCCGAGCTGGGACGAGATCATGTTCGGCGCCCCCAAGAACCCGGGCAAGCGCTGATCAGGACTCGAACGGCAGCGGCTCGGGGTTGAGCGTGACCGCCGCCACCTGCGCGGTCACCCTGCGCCGGTGATGCCGGCGGCACAGCACCTGATAGGCGACCTCGGCCGAGTCCGTGTCCCCCACGACGACCTGGCTGCCCTCTGTGACCATCACGCCCCCCACCGTGCGGGCGTTGTGGGTCGCCGGTTCCCCGCACCAGCACCGCGGCCGCACCTGGAGCAGTTCCATCCGGTCGCACAGCTCGACGAGGCGTTGGGACGCGGGGAACAGCTCGGTGCGGAAGTCGGTGAGGATGCCGAAACAGAATACGTCGATCTGGAGCTCGTCGACGATCCGCGCCAGCTGGTCGATGTGCGCTCGTGAGTAGAACTGCGCCTCGTCGCAGACCAGGAAGTCGACGCGCCGCCCGGAGGTGAGTTCGGAGACGACCTCACGCCAGAAGTCGAGCGCATCGGTGACCTCGATGGCGGGTGCGCTGAGCCCGATCCGGGAGGTGATCACCGAGGATCCCGAACGGTCCAGCATGGTGAACAACCGTCCCTGCCGCCCCGCGTGGGACTCGGTGTAGGCGACCTGGAGCGCCAGCGTCGACTTGCCGCAGTCCATCGGACCGGTGAAGTAGGTCAGTTCAGCCACGGCGTCATTGTGGCGCACCCGGACCGCTCCCGATCACGGCGGCCCCTCGCGCCGCCCACGCCCGGATCGCGGCGGCCGCCCGCCCTCCCGGGCGGGGCCGGCTCCGCGCCGTCAGGCGAAC
>NZ_JASGES010000004.1:0-12973 GCF_047606205.1 Propionicimonas sp.
CCCGCCGGTCGGGACCACGGGGCCGGCGCGGCCGACGCGCCCCGTCGGCTGGCCGGACTGCGGGACGCCCGCGCCACTGCTGCACGTTCGTTCGACGTCGCGGTCCCTGAAGCGAGACCCGTCCGGCGCGGTCGTACGGGCCACGACAATGGGGTCATGGCTCCCATCGAACCCGCTGCCATCTACTTCCGCCTCGCCCAGCTGGGCCTGCCGATGCCCGAGGACATCCAGGATTCCGCGACGGCGAAGCTCGTCGCGCCGATCATCGCGCGGCAGCGCGAGCTGAGCCGGCGACTGTCCGACCGGCTGTGCGCGGCCGACCAGCGCATCCAGGACTGGCTGGACGACTTCCTGGCCGACACCGGCATCACCCCGCACCTGCCGCGGCGGACCTTCGTGCTGGACGAGCCGGGCCTGGCCAGGGCGCTCTCGCTTCCGCTGGATGCCGACGAGTTCTCCTCCCCGCTGTTGAGCAGCTACCGGCTGGCGAACGGGGTGCTGCACAATCCGGCGAACGACCGCCGGACGACGGCGGGGGTGTTCCACCTGGCCGAGGGCGGGCTGCCGATCCCCGACGACAAGCTGGCCGTGCCGAAGCCGGTGTTCGCGAAGCTCCTGGAGCTGGCGTTCCAGCCGCCGGAGGTGGACCTCGTGCTGCCCTACACCGCCAACCAGGCCCAGCCGGCGGCGTGTTTCGTGTCGCTCCAGCTGCGTCCGCTGGTCGCCCCGGAGGTGCCCGGCTGGGTGCGCGAGAAGCGGATGGAGACCCGGTTCATCGTGCCGGGCGGCCTGGTGGCGAACCTGGATTTCGTGGAGGGCATCTTCGGCAACGGCGGCGATCCGTACCTGCCCGAGAACGACGCGTCCCTCGCCCCCGAGACCTGGACCGGCCACACCGGCGCGGTCATCCTGGCCCCGCACCTGACGAAGGTCACCAAGAAGAGCCTGGGCCTGCCGCACGTGAGCGAGGCGTCCGTGCGGCAGAAGCGCGACGGCATGTGCTGGGAGTCCGAGGAGGAGTGCTACAACGGCGGCCAGGCGTTCAAGGCGTGTGCGCGGGATGCGCGTGGCGTGATCGTGACCGTGATCGCGGACAACTACTTCGGCTACTGCAAGAAGGAGGTCAAGACCCAGATCTCCTACTCGGCGAACCTGTTCGGGAACGCGGAGGAGGAGCACGCTGGCGGCGCCCTGGTGTTCCCGTCCTACAACCTGGGCCAGGAGTACACGGTCAGCGCGCGGAGCGATGAGGTGCACACCCTGACGGAGGTGCTGGAGCGGGACCCGCAGCGGTTCCGGCTGCAACCGCAGGGCCACGCGGTGGACTCCGAGCAGCCCCACATCGTGCTGGTGCCGATGGACTCCCACTTCTCGCTGCGGACGCGGTCGATCACCTGGGCGAACCCCGACGGCAGCGAGAGCACGATCGCGCTGCGGGCCGACACGTCCTACCTCACCCCGGACGGGTACCAGGTCGAGATGCTCCAGCAGGCCGCCGACCGCACCCAGTGGAGCCTGCGCGGCACCGTGGCGATGGCGACCTCCTGCCACAAGCCGGCGACGGTCTCGGGCGGGGGCAAGTCCGAGATATCCAAGGCGATCACGGACGCGTTCATCTTCGGCAACGTCTACACCCCGGATTTCGACGCCGACATGGACGCGGTGGCCGCGATCCTGGAGCGCGACTTCTCCGACCGGTTCGCCGATCCGGCGCTGCGCGGCACCGACCAGCGCCGGCTGCTCGCCGGGAACCGCTCGATCGGCAGTGTGATCAAGCTGCTCACCCCCGGCGCGGAGTACTCCTCGGAGTACAACGCCTGGCTGGAGTCGATCCCGCAACACGTCAGCGAACTGGTCTACGTGGTGAAGCGGTTCTACCGGCCCGAGTGGGGCACGGACTGGCGCAGCCACTTCACCGTCGGGATCATCAACGGCCGCCGCGGCGTCCAGCTACGCCTGGACGGGGAGAAGATCATGGTGAACATGCTGCGGGTCGGCTTCGAGGCCGACGGGTCCTGGCGGCTGTTCGGCCTGCGGCACGACTTCAACCCGGCCGTGAAGGTGCAGACCGAGGACGACATCACCGCCTCCGTCGTGATCAGCGGGCGCATGGTCGACCTCGACACCGACCGCTCCTACAAGCTGGTCGAGAACTGCGAGGAGCTGCTGTTCCAGCGACCGGACGACGCGATCCACCGCGGCTACGACAAGCAGACCGAGCGCGACCTGTCCCAGCCCGGCACGTTCCTGTCCAACTTCGAGCCGCTCAGCCACGCCGACGCGGTCGCGATGCGCGACGACGCGGTGGCGTTCAGCCAGTTCACCGAGCCCATGCAGAAGTTGATCAGCGACTTCGCCGACTCCGACCCCGACTCCTCCCCTGCCTACTTCGTCTCGTCGGCGAACCCGCGCCTGGTGAACGGCACGCCGAGCAAGAACCCGCGGTACCTGCAGAAGCGGCCCGACCGGACCAACGCCGTCGCGACGGCCATCTCCGACCTGGCCTCCCACCTCGTCCGCAAGCTGCCGGCCGGCGCACCGCTGCCGCTGCCGGTGGACGTGGTTGCGGCCGGCCGGCGCAACAACCCTCCGGACGGACCCGTCCCGCCGCTGTGCTCGTACAACCCGCTGCACTACATGGAGCTGCCCGAACTGTTCGCCGAGTTCATCTCCTCGATGACCGGCAAGTCGCCCTCCACCACGGGGGCGGGCTCGGAGGGTGCGATGACCAAGGGCCCGTTCAACGCGATGCCGGCCGTGCTCGACCTCAACGCCGCGCTGCTGTCGTTCGCGCTCACCCGCGACGACGGCTGGGTGTCCTGCGCCGGCTACGTCGGCCCCCAGGTGCGGGTCGACCACGACATCTCGATGCTCGTGCCCGAGGTGTTCAGCCGGATGACGCCGACCGAGCGGAAAGCGGAGAACCTGATCGCCGAGGGTGCGCTGGAGCCGATTCCCGACTTCGAGCACCACGGACGCACAGTGCTGGCCAGCCGGCTGGGGTACCGGATGACGCAGGCGTTCGCCCGCACCTACTTCGGCCGGATCTTCCTGCACCCGCACGCGGTGTTCACCCCGGAGATGCTGCGTCCCGAACTCCAGGACCCCGACGTCTTCGCCGAGTCGGTGGACGTCATCGTCGCCACCCACCAGCGGGTCGCCCAGTCCTACTTCGACGACGGCACGATCAGCCTGGCCATCCCGCCGCTGAGGGCGCTGCTGGAGATCATGGCCCACGGCACGTCCGCGGAGGGGTGGACGCTGGACACCCCGGAGTTCCGGGCCCTGTTCGGCAGGGAGTCGATCCTCGCCTCCGACTGGTACGCCGCCCGCCTGGACGCCAAGCAGGCAGCGGCCGTCACCCGCGCCGAGGCCGGCCTGAAGGCGCTGCAGAAGTTCGTCTCCACGCCCGGCAACGAGGAGCCGTCCCAGCGCCTGGACGTGCCGCGACGGATCGAGGCCGCGCAGGCCGAGTACGACAAGTTCAGCAGTGCCGCCTACCGCGCCGGGATCGTCGGGACGGTGGGCCGCCAGCCCTTGTGACAGGCGAGAATGTGCAGGTGAGTCCCGAACCAGAGCGGCCGGCCAGAGCCACCATCGACGGCAACGAGGCGGCGGCCCGGGTCGCGCACGCGCTGAGCGAGGTGCTCGCGATCTACCCGATCACGCCGTCGTCCGCGATGGGCGAGGCGGCGGACGCGTGGTCGGCGGCGGGCCGGGCGAACCTGTGGGGCTCGGTCCCCGACGTGGTCGAGCTGCAGTCCGAGGCGGGCGCGGCCGGCGCGCTGCACGGCGCGGTAACGAAAGGCGTGCTCGGCGCGACGTTCACCGCGTCGCAGGGCCTGCTGCTGATGCTGCCGAACATGTACAAGATCGCCGGCGAGCTGACCCCCGCGGTGGTCCACGTCGCGGCGCGGACCGTCGCCACGCACGCCCTGAGCATCTTCGGCGACCACTCCGACGTGATGGCCGCGCGCACCACGGGCTGGGCGATGCTGTGCGCCTCCAGCGTGCAGGAGGCCCACGACTTCGCGCTGGTCGCCCATGCGGCCACGCTGCGCACCCGGGTCCCGTTCGTGCACTTCTTCGACGGCTTCCGGACCAGCCACGAGGTGAACACGATCGACCTGCTGGAGGAGGCCGACCTGCGGGCGCTGGTGCGGGAGGAGGACGTGCTCGCCCACCGGGCCCGCGGGCTCACCCCGGACGCGCCGGTGGTGCGCGGCGTCGCGGAGAACCCGGACACCTACTTCCAGGCGGCGGAGGCCGCCAACCCGTTCCACCTCGCGGTGCCCGAGGTGGTCGCCGAGGTCTTCGACGAGTTGGCAGGGCGCACCGGACGCCGCTACTCGCTGGTCGACTACCACGGCGCTCCCGACGCCGAGCGCGTGGTCGTGGTGATGGGCTCGGCCGCGGGCTGCCTGGCCGAGACCGTCGACGAGCTCCTCCGGCGCGGGGAGAAGGTCGGCCTGGTCACGATCCGGCTGTTCCGCCCGTTCCCGACCGCGGCGTTCCTCGCCGCCCTGCCGCGAGGAGCCCGTTCGATCGCCGTGCTCGATCGCACCAAGGAGGTCGGCGCCCCGGCCGAGCCGCTGCACGCGGACGTCCTGGTCGCGCTGGCGTCGGCCGCCGGCAGCGGTGTGGAGAAGGTCATCGGCGGCCGCTACGGCCTGTCGTCGAAGGAGTTCACGCCGCCGATGGCGAAGGCGGTCTTCGACGAGCTGGCGACGGCGCGTCCCAGAGCCCGCTTCACCGTCGGCATCACCGACGACGTCACGCACCTCTCGCTGACCCCGGACGCCGGCTTCCGCGTCCCCGACGACGCGGTGTCGGCCGTCTTCTTCGGCCTGGGCTCCGACGGCACCGTGGGCGCGGCCAAGAACTCGGTGAAGATCATCGGCGCCCGCCCGGGCGCCCACGCGCAGGGCTACTTCGTCTACGACTCGCGCAAGTCCGGGGCGGTGACGGTGTCGCACCTGCGGTTCGGGACCGCGCCGATCCGCTCCACCTATCTCGTCGGCGCGGCCGACTTCGTGGCCGTCCACCAGTTCGGGCTGCTGACCTCGATGAGGACCGTGGACGTGGCCCGGCCCGGCGCGACCCTGCTGATCAACTCCCCCTACGGCGAGGACACCTGGGAGCATCTGCCGGTGGAGGTGCAGGCGGAGATCGCCGCCAAGCAGCTGCGCACCTGGGTGATCGACGCCGAGGCGGTCGCGAAGGCGGCCGGGCTCGGCAAGCGGATCAACACCGTGATGCAGCCGTGCTTCTTCTACCTGTCCGGCGTGCTGCCCGCCGACGAGGCGGTCGCGGCGATCAAGGCCTCGGTGGAGAAGACCTACGGGCTGCGCGGGCGCACGGTCGTCGAGCGGAACTTCGCCGCCGTCGACGCCGCGATCGGGGCGCTGCAGGCGCTGCCGGCCGGGCTGCGTCCCTCCAGCCACAGCCACCGGCTGCCGCCGCTCCCCGACGCCGCGGGCGACTTCGTGAAGCGGGTCACCGGCGCCATGCTGCACGGAGAGGGCGACCTGCTGCCGGTGAGCGCGCTGCCGGTGGACGGGACGTGGCCCACCGGGACGGCGAAGTGGGAGAAGCGGGGGATCGCCGCCGAACTGCCGGTGTGGGACCCGTCCCTGTGCATCGACTGCGGCAAGTGCGCGGTCGTCTGCCCGCACGCCGCGATCCGGATCAAGCTCGCCGACCCCGCCGACCTGGCCGGTGCACCGGAGGGTTTCCGGGACAAGGAGTACCGGGACCGGGCCCATCCCGGGCGGCGGCTGATCGTCCAGGTGGCGCCGGACGACTGCACGGGCTGCGGGATCTGTGCGGACATCTGCCCCGCCCGCGACAAGAGCGAGTTCAAGCACAAGTCGCTGGACATGCGACCCGCGCGGGAGCACCGGGAGCGGGAGCGGGCGAACTTCGACTTCTTCGGTGGCCTGCCGGAGGCCGACCGGACGCAGGTCCGGCTCGACCAGGTGAAGGGGGTCGCGCAGCTGCAACCGCTGTTCGAGTTCTCGCTGGCCTGCTCCGGCTGCGGCGAGACGCCGTACATCAGGACGCTCACCCAGCTGTTCGGCGACCGGATGATCATCGCCAACGCGACCGGCTGCTCGTCCATCTTCGTCGGCAACCTGCCGACCAGCCCGTACACGACCGGGCCCGGAGGGCGTGGCCCGGCCTGGTCGAACTCCCTGTTCGAGGACAATGCCGAGTTCGGCCTCGGCATGCGGATCGCGTGGGAGCAGCAGCACGGGGAGGCGATCCGGCTGCTGAAGGAACTGCGCACCGAGGTCGGCAGCGAGCTGGCCGACGCGATCCTGGGCGCCGACCAGGCCGACGAGGCCGGCCTGGCCGCCCGGCGTGACCGGGTCGCCGAGCTCAAGCGTGTGCTGGCGACCCACGCGTCCGAAGCTCGGTTGGTCGAGCCCGTCGAAACCCATCGGCCGGTCGAGCCTGTCGAGACCCCCGGGCTGGTTTCGACAGCCTCAGCCAGCCGCGTCCGGACCGAATTGGGGACGGTTCCTGACTCGGTCCAGACGTGGAGTGGACCGAGTCAGGAACCGTCCCCAACTCGGTCCGGTGAGGGCACATCGGGGAGCGTGACCCAGCGTGCGCAGCGGCTGCTGTCGCTGGCCGACGAGCTGGTCGACAAGTCGGTGTGGATCGTCGGCGGCGACGGATGGGCCTACGACATCGGGTACGGCGGGCTCGACCACGTGCTCAGCTCGGGACGCAACGTCAACATCCTCGTCCTGGACACCGAGGTGTACTCCAACACCGGCGGCCAGGCGTCCAAGGCCAGCCCCAGGGGTGCGACGGCGAAGTTCGCCACCGCGGGCAAGGCGACACCCAAGAAGGACCTCGGGATGCTCGCCCAGGCCTACGGCAACGTCTACGTCGCCCAACTGGCGATCGGGGCGAACCAGCAGCAGACCGTGCGCGCGATGCTCGAGGCGCAGGCCTGGCCGGGCCCGTCGCTGCTGATCGCCTACTCGACCTGTATCGCGCACGGGATCGACATGGCCACCTCGATGAGCCACCAGTCCGAGGCGGTGAGCAGCGGGTACTGGCCGCTGTACCGGTTCCGTCCCGGCGGCGACGGCCATCCGCTGCACCTGGACAGCCGTCCGCCGAGCACGCCGGTGCGCGAGTTCATGCTCGGAGAGGCCCGGTTCGCCATGCTGGCGAGGGCGAATCCCGCCCGCGCAGAGGAATTGGCCGCGCTGGCCCAAGCGGATGCCGACGAACGCTGGCACTATTACTCGCAACTGGCCGGTGTGGAACGGGTACTGCCGGCGGTCAAGGAGGAACCATGAGGCCCCAGCTGGCCACCACCTACCTCGGGCTGCCGCTGTCCGGCCCGGTGATCGCCTCGGCCTGTCCGCTCACCGGCAGGCTCGACTCGCTGCTGGAGCTCGAGGCCGCCGGCGCGTCCGCCGTCGTCCTGCCGAGCCTGTTCGAGGAGGAGGTGCTGGCCGAGGAGGGCCGGCTGGCCGACCTGCTCGGCACCGGCGACGACTTCGTCGAGTTCAGCGGCGCGCCGCTGCCGGACATGGACCAGCCCGACCTCGGTGCCGGACGGTTCGTCGGCCTGCTGCGCAAGGCCAAGCAGCAACTGCGGATCCCGGTGATCGCCAGCCTCAACGCGACCCGGCCCGGGTCGTGGCAGCGTTATGCCGCTGAGCTCGCCGACGCCGGCGCGGACGCGCTGGAGCTGAACCTCTACACCATGTCCACCGACCCGGCCGTGTCCTCGGCCGACCTCGAGCTCAGCCACCTCGCCGCGATCGAGGCGGTCAAGATCGCCGTCGACATCCCGCTGTCGGTGAAACTGTCGCCGTACTACGCGGCGATGTCGACGTTCTGCGCGCAGGCGGTCGACGCCGGAGCGGACGGGCTGGTCCTGTTCAACCGGTTCTACGCCCCCGACATCGACCTGGAGCGGCTCGCGCTGCTGGCCAGGGCCGACCTCTCCGAGCCGGACGACCAGCGGATCGTGCTGCGGTGGCTCGGCATCCTGCGCGGGCAACTGCCCGAGACCAGCCTCGCCTGCACCTCCGGCGTCCACTCCGGGGCGGAGGTGCTGAAGGCGCTGCTGGTCGGGGCGGACGTGGCCTGCACGGCGTCGGCGATCCTCCGTCGCGGCCCCGAGGCGATCACGTTGATGCTGGCCGAGGCCGAGGAGTGGCTCACCGCCCACGAGTACGAGAGCATCGCCCAGTTGCGTGGCTCGATGAGCGCGGCCTCCGTCCCGGACACCTCGGTGTACGAGCGCGCCCAGTACGCCGCCGTGCTGCACTCCGGCAACTACGCCTGACCCGGCCCGCCCCACGGTGAGCGGCCTGGCGGGGAGCTACGGCACCGGACGCCCGGCCGTGGACGCCGCCGCGGCCGCGACGCTGCTGCGGCGGCGCTACGGCATCGACGCGGACCCCCGCGAGCTGGGCAGCCAGCAGGACCGCAACTACGCCGTGGACACCCCGGCCGGCACCAGGGTGTTGAAGGTCTTCCACGCCGCGACGGGACGTGCCCGGGTCGCCGACCAGCTCGCCGCGATGGCGGCCGTCGCCGACGCGGGGATCGACGCCCCGCGGCCGCTGCCCGGCACCGACGGCGAGTTCGTCCAGCACTGGGCCGCTTCCGACGGCACCGAGCACCTGGTCGTGCTGCTCAGCTTCGTCACCGGGCGGCAGCTCGTCGACGCCGGGCACCTCTCCCGTGCGGTCGCCCGTTCGCTCGCCGGCGTGGCCGGGCGGGTCTGCGCGGCGCTCGGCCCGCTGCGGCTGACCGGCGAACACGGCTCGCAGTGGAACCTGCAGCACGCGATCGAGGTGGTGCGCGCGCTGGCGGGCGCCGTCCCCGTCCAGGACAGGGCGTCGCTGAGCGAGGTCGCGGAGAGCGCCTGGGCCGAGGTCGCGGCGCTCGCCGGCGGGTTGCCCCGGCAGCCGATCCACGGGGACATCACCGACGACAACGTGGTCGTGCCCGACGAGGCGGACGCCGGGGTCCGCGGCGTGATCGACTTCGGTGACCTGACCCGCAGCTGGCGGGTGGGCGAACTCGCCGTGACGCTGTCCTCGATGCTCCACCACGACCTCGACGATCTCGGCGTCCTCGCCGACATGGTCGCGGCCTTCGACGCCGAAACCGGGCTGTCCGACGATGAACTACGGGCGGTGTGGCCGCTGGTCCAGCTCCGGTGCGCGGTGCTGGTGGTCTCGGGATGGCAGCAGCTGGCCGTCGACCCTGCCAACGACTACGCGCGCACCCGGATGGCCGCAGAACAGGCCTGCTTCGAAGCGGCGGCACGGTTGCCGGCGCCGGTAATGGCGAACCTCCTCCTGGCCGGCCTCGGTCGCACCGCGTCAGGCGCGGACGGCGGGCGGCTCCTCGCCGTTCCGGGGCAGCCGGAGTTCCCGGTGCTGAGCCTCGCCGCGGACTCCCCGGCCCTCGACGGCGGTGGCTGGGCGGCCGGCGAGGCGGAGGCCGCCGTCCTGGCCGGTGCCCTCGCCGGTCGCCAGGACGTGGTGGTAGTTCCGCAGGGGGAGTACCGGCTCACCCGTAGCCGGCCGTCCGACCGCCCGTCCCTGCTGGCCACCTTCGCGCTGGTCGCCGAGCTGGTCGCAGCGAGGCCGTTCGGCATCGAGGCCCGCGCGAGGCTGGTCGTGGCCGAGGCCGGCGAGAGCCGACTCATCGCAACCCTCGAGGGCGGCGGCACAGTCCTGCGCATCCTGGGCGCCGGTGCCGCCGCGGGGATCGTTCCCGGGACGATCGTCGAGCCGGGGCAGCTGCTGGCGCTCGCCGGCCTCAGCGGCGGCCTGGCCCGTGCGCAGGTACAGCTCGGCACCGCCGGTGCGGCCGCGCCCGCCTTCTGCACGGCCGACGTCGCCCCGGGCTGGGCTCCGCTGGTGCGTGGCACGAACACCGCTCTGGGTGTCGCCGAGCCGGCGGCGTCCACCCCGGAGGCCGCCGCGCGGTCGGAGCAGGCGCGCAGGAACCGTTTCCTGCCCGGCAACACCGAGCGCTACTACGCCGATCCGCCCCAGATCGTGCGCGGCTGGGGTGCGTACCTGGTCGATGCCGGTGGACGCGTCCACCTCGACCTCGTCAACAACGTGGCGGCGATCGGCCACTCGCACCCTGCCGTGCGGGAGGCGGTCGACCGCGCACTGGCCAGGCTGAACACGAACTCCCGCTTCCTGTACCGGGTGCTGGCGGACTACTCCGAGCGGCTGCTGGCCACGACCTGGGGCGGCGGTTACGACAGCGTGCTGCTGGTCAACAGCGGGACCGAGGCGATGGACCTGGCGCTGCGGATCGCGAAGGCTGCCACCGGACGCCGCCAGGTGATCACGCACCGCGAGGGCTACCACGGTTGGTCGGCCGCCTCCGACGCGATCACCACCTCCGCCTACGACAACCCGCACGCCGCGGGGAGCCGCCCCGGCTGGGTCAGCATCGCGGCGTCCCCGAACCCCTATCGCGGCACCCACCGCGGTGCGGCCGCGGCCGCCGGCTATCTGGCCGATGTGGACCGCCTGATCGCGGGGATGCAGGCGAGCGGCCGCCCGCCCGCCGCCGTGGTGATGGAGAGCATCCTCGGCAACGCCGGTGGGGTGGTGCCGCCGGCGGGGTACTTCGCCGGGCTCATCGAGCGCGTCCACGCCGCCGGTGGGGTGGCGATCGCGGACGAGGTCCAGGTCGGCTTCGGACGCACCGGGGACAGCTTCTGGGCCGCCGAGGCGGAGGGGGCCCTGCCGGACCTGCTCGTCTGCGCGAAGGCGATGGGAAACGGGTTCCCGATCGGGGCGGTGATCACCCGCGGTGAGCTCAGCGAGGCACTCGCCAGGGAGGGCCTGTTCTTCTCCACGACCGCCGGTTCACCTGCCGCCTGCGCGGCGGGGATCGCGGTACTGGACGTGATCGAGCGCGAGGACCTGATGGCGCACGCCCGCGTCGTCGGTGCCCACCTGCGCGACCGGATGGCCGAGCTGGCCGCGCGGCACCCGATCATCGGCGCCGTCCACGGCCGCGGCCTCTACCAGGGCATCGAACTGGTGACCGACACCGAGACCCTCGCCCCTGCCGCGAGGGAGACCGCGCTGCTGTGCGAGGCGCTGCGGTACCGTGGGGTCATCGACCAAGCCACCTCCGAGCGTCAGAACGTGCTCAAGGTGAAGCCGCCGATGGTGCTCACCACCCGCGACGTCGACTGGTTCACCGGGGCGCTGGACGACCTCCTCCGCGGCTGGTCGCAGGACCGTCCCACGCGCGGGAAAACGGTTCCGCCTGGGTAAGGGGGCAGTGTGCGATACCTGATCATCGGCGGCGGGCTGGCCGCCGCGAAGGCCGTCGAGGGCATCCGCGAGCACGACCGGGACAGCGACATCCGGCTGGTCACCGAGGAGGCGCACCTGCCCTACGAGCGTCCCCCGCTGTCGAAGGACGTCCTTGGCGAGAAGGCCGAGATCGAATCGGTGTTCCCGCATCCCGCGAGCTGGTACGCCGACCAGGGGGTCGGCCTCGTCCTCGGCGACCCGGTCGCGTCCATCGACCCGGTCGGGCGGACGGCCACGCTGCATGGTGGCGGACTGCTGCCGTGGGACCGAGCGCTGGTCGCCACCGGCTCGCAGGTGCGCCGGCTGGGCGTGCCCGGTGCCGACCTGCCGGGCATCCACTACCTGCGCACGATCGACGAGTCGCTGGCCCTGCTCTCGCGGCTCAGGGAGGGCGGCGACGTCGTGGTCGTCGGCGGCGGCTGGATCGGCCTGGAAGTGGCGGCGGCCGCCCGTGCGCACGACTGCCGCGTGACGCTGATCGAGCCGCAGGCGGCTCCGCTGGAGGGTGTGGTCGGCCCGACGCTGGGCGCGTGGTTCGCCCAGCTGCACGAGGCGCACGGGGTGCAGTTGCGACTCGGGACGGGCGTGGTGGCGTTCACGGGTGACGGCCGGGTGAACGGTGTGGTGACCGAGGGCGACGTGACCATCCCCGCCGACGTCGTGGTGGTCGGGGTCGGCATCCGTCCGCGGACGGAACTGGCCGCGTCCGCCGGTGCGCAGGTGGAGGACGGCGTCCTCACCGACGCCAGGCTCCGCACGAGCGTGGACGGGCTGTGGGCGGCCGGCGATGTCGCGCGCTGGGACAGCACACTGTTCGGACGCAGGCTGCGGGTCGAGCACTGGGCGAACGCGCTGGACGGCGGTCTGGCGGCGGGCCGCTCGATGGCCGGGGCCGACGTGATCTACGACCCGGTGCCGTTCTTCTTCTCCGACCAGTACGACGCCGGCCTGGAGTACGCGGGCTATGTCCCGCCGGACGCGGGGGCCGAACTCGTCGTCCGCGGCGACCCCAGGAACGGCGAGTTCATGGCGTTCTGGGTGGTGCCGGAGGGCTCCGGCGTCCGCCTGCTCGCCGGCATGCACGTCAACACCTGGGACACGATGGACGCCGTCCAGGACCTGATCCGCCGCCGTGCCGTGGTCGCGACCGCTGCGCTCGCCGACCCGTCCGTCCCCCTTCCCGAGCTCTCCTGAGCCCGCGCACCGCGAGCCCGCGCGCCGCCGCGGCGACCTTCCCCCGGGCTCGCCACCACCGGGCCGACGCCCACCCGAGGACGGCCCCACCGGCGCTCGCCTCCGCCGACCCCCGGCAGGAGGGGACGGTTCTTTTCCCGTTCGCTGGTCTGTCCCCATTCCCCTTCGCGGGTCTGTCCCCGTTTGCCCGTCGGGGGACGGTTCCGCGAACGGCAAAGGGGACGGTCCCGCGAACGGCAAAGGGGACGGTTCGACGAACGGGAAAGGGGACGGTTCGACGAACGGGAAAGGGGACGGTTCGACGAACGGGAAAGGGGACGGTTCGGCGAACGGGAAAAGAACCGTCCCCCATCGGTCCGGCTACTTCCTGGCCGTCCCCCACATCGTGCGGACGACCTGGCCGCCCACCCGGATCACCTGGTTCCAGAAGGTGGGCG
>NZ_JASGES010000005.1:0-4695 GCF_047606205.1 Propionicimonas sp.
CCGGGTCGATCAGGGCGAAGGCGGACTCCACGGCGGCCAGACCGTCGGCGGCGTCGTGGTAGTGGACGCCGACCTGCCGCACCGGCAGGTACGCCTCCGGCGCGAGGATCAGGATGAACAGCGCGGTGGCGAGGTCGAGTTGCCCGTAGACCACCCGGAAGCCGATCGTGACCGCGATCACGGCGACGCTGAGGGTGGCCAGGAGTTCCAGCACGAGAGCGGAGAGGAACGAGACCCGCAGCGTCCGCATCGTCTCCGACCGGTGGGCGGCCTCGCTGCGTCGCAGCCCCTCCGCCTGGGCCCTCGCGCGTCCGAACACCTGCAGGGTGGGCAGGCCGGCGATCAGATCGGCGAAGTGGTTGGCCAACCGGGTCTGGACGGCCCAGCGGCGTTTCGTGATGGCCTCGGTGGTCCAGCCGACCAGCGCCATGAACAGCGGGATGAGCGGCAGGGTGAGCGCGAGGATCACCGCCGACAGCAGATCCGAGGTCAGCACGGCGACCCCGACCAGCAGCGGCACCGTCACCGCGAGCAGCAGCTGCGGCAGATACTTGCTGAAGTAGCCGTCCAGCGCGTCCAGGCCCTGGGTGACCAGGGTGACCAGGCCGCCGGACGATGTCGCGTCCAGGGGACGATCCAGCCGCGCGGCCATGATGTCGCGACGCAGCTGCGACTTCACCGCTGCGGACGCCCGCTGGGCCAGCCACTCGTTCGCCCAGGCCAGCACGGCCTTCAGCCCGAAGACCAGCGCGAGTCCTGCGACGGCCCACCCGAGGGTGGCCAGGGTCCCGGACGCGAAGATGTCGCTGAGGGAACGCGACAACAGCCATGCCTGAGCGATGGTCAGGATGGCTGTTGTGCTGCCGACCGCGACCCCGGCGACCAGGTAGCCCCTGGTCGCGCGGGCCCTGCGGAGGAGGCGGGGGTCGATCGGCCCCGCCATCAGCCAGCGAGTGCTGGCGTGGCCGGCTCGTCGTCAGGGATGTTCTCGACGCCGAGCCGACGGCGGAACACGGTGTACGCCCAGGCCGTGTAGGCCAGGACGATCGGGACGAAGACGCACGCCGCGACCGTCATGAGCACCAGCGTGAGCTGGCTGGACGAGGCGTTCATCGCGTTGATCGGGGACGCGGCCCCGTCCACGCCGATGAAGCCCAGGCCGGGCCACATGGTCGCGAAGATCCCGACCGCCACGAACAGGACGGTCGCGGTGGTGGAGACGAACGCGATCCCGTCCCTGCCCCTGCCGTTGAACCACCACGCGGAGGCGAGGCCCGCGGCGGCCAGCACCAGCAACACCCAGCCGAGGACGCCGATCGGGTGCAGCAGGTTCTGCGCGACCAGGAAGATCGCGCCGAGGCCGATCGCGACCAGGCCGGCCCTGCTGGCGAACGCCTGCGCGCGCTCGTGCACGACGCCCTTGGTCTTCAGCGCGAGGAACAGCGATCCGTGGAACAGGAACAGGGCGACCAGGGTCAGTCCGCCGAGCAGGCCGAACCAGCTGAACAGCTGCCAGAAGTACGGGCTCGGGGTGAGGACGAACAGGTTCGGGCTGGCCGTATCCGTGGCGACCGGGAGGCCGAGGATGAAGTTGGCGAAGCCGACGCCGAAGACCAGCGGGACGATGAACGAGCCGATCGCCGCCATCCAGTCGAAGGCGTTGCGCCACTTCGCCTCCGGGTGCTTGGCGCGGTACTCGAACGCCACGCCGCGGATGATCAGGCCGACCAGAACCAGGAACAGAGGCAGGTAGAGGCCGGAGAACAGCGTTGCGTACCAGGCTGGGAAGGCGGCGAAGGTGGCGCCGCCCGCGGTGAGCAGCCAGACCTCGTTCCCGTCCCAGACCGGCCCGATCGTGTTCACGATCACCCGGCGCTCCTTCTCGTTCCTGCCCAGGAAGGGGATCAGCATCGCGACGCCGTAGTCGAAGCCCTCGAGGACGAGGTAGCCGATCCACAGCACGGCGATCAGGATGAACCAGAGGACCTGCAGGCCGAACGCCGCGCCGGTGGGAGGAACTTCCAGGATGATGTTCATGGTTCGTCGCCTCTCAGTACGCGAAGGTCAGGGGAGCGTCGTCGTCGGCGAGCACGCGTGGCTCCACCACGTCGGGCAGCCCGAGCTTGATGTAGTGCATCAGCAGGCCGACCTCGACGACCGCGAGGGCGCCGTAGATGATCGTGTAGAGCACCATGGACAGGCCGACCTCGAGGGGGGTCACGCCGGGTGAGGACGCGGCCGCGGTCGGCAGGACGCCGTAGACGATGAACGGCTGGCGGCCCATCTCGGTGAAGATCCAGCCGAAGGAGTTGCCGAACAGGGGGGCCAGCGGGGCGGCGAACATGGCGGCCGTCCACAGCCCGCCCGGCTTCGGGAGGTTGCCCTTCCGGGTCGCCCACAGTGCCCACAGGCCGATCGCCATGGCGAGGAAGCCGAGCCCCATCATCAGGCGGAAGCTCCAGTACGTCACCGGCAGGTTCGGCACCCAGTCCTCGACGCCCACCTTGGCGAGCCGGTCGGACACCTCCTGCTGGAGTTGGACGTTGGAGTTGGTGAACGCCTCGGACTTCATCTTCTGCACGAGGTCGTTGATGCCGTAGACCTTGCCGTTCGGGTCGCCGGTGGCGAGGAAGGACAGCACGTAGGGCACCTTGATCGAGAACACCTCGCTCTTGCCGTCGAGGCTGCCGATGGTGAGGATCGAGAAGGACGCGGGCTGCTCGGTCGTCCACAGCGCCTCGGCCGCGGCCATCTTCATCGGCTGCACCTCGGTCATGATCTTGCCCTGGATGTCGCCGGTGATGAGGCTGCCGACGCCGGCGGCCAGTAGCACCCAGGCGCCGAACTTCGTCGCCCAGCGGTAGGCGGCGGCGTCCTCGATCTGCTTCTCGGTGTCCGGCGTGCCGAGCCTGGCGAGGTGCCAGCCGGCCACGCCGAGGATCAGGCCGCCCGCGGTCAGGTACGCGGCCGTGAGCACGTGCGGCAGCGTGACGAGGGCGACCGGGTTGGTGAGCACGTCCAGCAGCGAGGTCATCTCGGCGCGGTCGGTGGTGGCGTTGTAGTGGGCGCCGACCGGGTTCTGCATCCACGAGTTGGCGGCGAGGATGAAGATCGCCGAGAGCATCGTGCCGATGGCGGCGATCCAGATGGTGGCCAGGTGCACCTTCTTCGGCAGGCGGTCCCAGCCGAAGATCCACAGGCCGATGAACACCGACTCCAGGAAGAAGGCGAGCAGGGCCTCGAGCGCGAGCGGGGCACCGAAGATGTCGCCGACGAACCGGGAGTACTCGCTCCAGTTCATGCCGAACTGGAACTCCTGGACGATGCCGGTGACGACGCCCATCGCGAAGTTGATCAGGAAGAGCTTGCCGAAGAACTTCGTCAGGCGGAGGAACTTTTCGTCACCGGTTCGTACCCAAATTGTCTGGATGACCGCGACCAGCAGCGACAGGGCGATCGTGATCGGGACGAAGAAGAAGTGATAGACAGTCGTGATCCCGAACTGCCATCTGGCAAGGGTTTCCGCGCTCATGGCGCGCAATGTACTACGGGGTGTCGTAGTCCGCAATCGAGGCCTTAGCATGGTTGCCGTGGTCGTGAACGGCGAGTTGGAACTGGCGGTGATGGACATTCTTTGGTCCCACCCCAGCGCTCTTTCCGTGCGCGATGTGCACGACGAGATCTCCTCCGATCGTGATCTCGCCTACACCACGGTCATGACCGTGCTCGACCGGCTCGCCAAGAAGGGCGCCGTGGTGAGGAATTTGGACGGACGGGCCTGGCTGTACCGGCCGGCGCGTTCGAAGGTCGCCGAGGTGGCCGCCGAGGCGCTCGAACTGCTCTCCCGGCTGAGCGTCCCCGAGCGCAGGGAGGTGCTGGCGGAGTTGAACCGCGCGCTGGACGAGCCCTCGGGCGTGGTGAGTTCCGGCTGAGGGCGGAGGAGGTTCCGGCGGGGCGCGGTCGCGTCCGCGGGGTGCTCGCTAGCGTGACGTCATGACGATTCCCGACTGGTTGGCACCCTTCCTGACGCTCGATATCTCGCTGTGGGAAAAGGTCTTGCGGACGGTTGTCGTGTACCTCGGCATCACCGTCCTGGTGCGGGTCGCGGGCAAACGGCTGCTCGCCCAAATGAACTCTCTCGATCTCGTGGTGGTACTTCTACTTAGTAACGTCGTGCAGAACTCCATCATCGGTCCGGACAACTCCGTCCTGGGTGGCTTGATCGGGGCGGTCGTCCTGATCGCTTTCAACGGCTTCCTCGACCGCGTCTCGGTGCGCAGCCCGTTCTGGCGGCTGCTGCTGGTGGGACGGGGAACCGACCTGATCGTCGACGGGCGGCTCGACGACGCAGCGCTCACGCGGCTCGGCATCACCCGCGGTGAGCTCGACCTCGCGCTTCGCCACCAGGGTGCGGATGCCGTCGGCGAGGTGGAGAAGGCGGCCCTCGAGCCCGAGGGCGACATCGTGGTCTCGCTCAAGCAGGGCGAGCGCACCGTCAGCCGCAATGACCTCGACCACGCGGTCGCGGAGCTGAAGGAGTTGATCCTCGCCGGGCAGAGACCCGCCAGCTGAATGCGGGGACGGTTCCTGACTCGGTCCAGCCCATGGGGACGGATGTGGGGACGGTTCCTGACTCGGTCCAGCCCAGGCGCCTGGACCGAGTCAGGAACCGTCCCCGGCTGGCGCCCGCTGGTC
>NZ_JASGES010000006.1:0-11423 GCF_047606205.1 Propionicimonas sp.
GTCCCCGTGCGTGGGAGATGAGATTCCAGGCTTCGTCGGCCGGTACGCCTTCGAGTTGGAGCACAGCCGCTGCCAGTACGGAGGACCTGCCGATGCCGGCACGACAGTGAATGGCGACACCGTGGCCTGCATGCAGGTCATCGGCCAGCATTCGCGCGAGCGCCCTGGTTGGGTCCTCGGCAGGCGTTTCGCGATCAGGCGTCGGAAGTGTGGCGTACCGCAACTCGGCTTCCGTAGCCGCCTCGGCCTCGTCGACCAGGTCGAGTTCCCCGTTCTCCTGCTCGGTGAGCATGCTGACCAGTGTGTCGACGCCCATGAACCTGACGGCCCGCACCTCCTCCTGCAGGCACCCGCCTGCGCGCGGCGCCGCCATCGTGGACAGCTGGCCCCGGTCTGCCCGCTGGATCGTGAACAAGCGTGGCGCAATCATTGGAACTCCTTTCGGTGGGGTGCGCAGCAGCGAGCAACCAGGGCTGAGCGCCAACGAGAGCGCCACAACGGTCGTGCCGCGGAGAGCCGGCATCGGCCAGGTCGGTGGCGTCCACGACGGTGGCCGGCTCGCTTCAGCAACCGACCCAGGCTGGTCGGGCTCCGCTCGCGTCAGTGATAGAAGTACGGGTCGAGGACTTCGACCTCGGTGATGGAGTCGATCGGCAGCGAGTTCTTCTTCGCTGTGATCCGGACAGCCTCCGGGGTCGGGCCGTCGTAGATGCAGTAGGTCGTCTTCTTGTCCTTGCTGACGTAGGAGTGGACCCACGTGACGCCTTCGTTGGCGTTGTTGCCGACGACGCCCATCAGCGCGGTTGCGCCGTCGTTGTTCGTGGGGATTTCCAGACCTTCCGGGAAGGTCCTTTCGACCAGGTAGCGAGGCATGTCATGCTCCTTTGGCTCGGTGGTCGGCTCCCTGCCGACCCGCTGCATCAAGCCTGGGTGACCGGCGATGCCCGCGGTATAGGGCGTTCTCCCTAACTTGCGCCCGCCCGCTCTCGGGCGATCGCGGCGGCTTCGGTGCGGGTCCGGGCGCCAAGCTTTGCGAGGATCGCGGAGACGTGGTGGCCCGCTGTCTTCACGGAGAGATGGAGGCGGCTGGCGATCTCCGCGTTCGTCCTTCCCTCCGCGAGCAACGCCAGCACCTCGCCTTCGCGAACGGTGAGACCGTCAGGGTCGTTGAGAGTGCGAGGGCGGACGCCACGCGGAATGTGCGTCACGCCGTCAATGCGGAGGCGGCGGGCGGCCGCATCGGCGAACGCTCGGGCCCCCAGGCGTCGCAGCTCGCCCACGGCCTCCGCCCGTAGAGCGTTGTCGTCGGAGTCAAGCTTGGTCATCGCGGCCTCGAACGGGCAGCCGAGCAGCTCCCAGGCTGCGAGCGCGCCGGAGGTGTCGCCTGCGAACTGCCGGCGGTATGGGTCGGCGGTGCCCGGGACAGCTGCCAGCGCCATCCTCAGATCCTCGGTGCTGAGCTCGCCGACCCGCACCAGCCAGCCGCCGAGCTCTCCGATCGGCCAGTCGAAGCCGACCTCTTTCGCCGCCGCGAACGCCGGCTCGACGACCGCCGGGATCTCTCGCTCCCGTCCGTGCACCCACAGCCACTCCGCTCGAGCCGCGGCGGCGGGCCAGGTGCGCTGCAGGTGACCGACCTGCTCGGCGAGCCGCCCGGCGTCCTCGAGCGCCGTGCCGAGGGGGTCGCCGCGACGGACTCTCAGGCGGGCGAGCACCGTCGTAGCGACGATGCGGCTGATCAGGTCGTCCGTCGCGGACAGTCGTTCCAGGAGCGTGTCCGCTTCGCTCCACCGTCCCTGCTCGAGCCGGATTCGCGCTTTCCAGGCCAGGCAGTAGTCGCGCGACTGGTCGAGATCGCGGTCGGTAGACCAGGCGATCATCCGATCCAGCCACGGCACGGCGATCGCGTAAGCGCGCGCTTCGCCGGCGGCAGATCCGATGTTGAGCATCGCGCGTGCCGCGATGTGATCGTCCCCGGCGGACACGCCGATCTCGTAGGAACGCGTCAGCGGCCCGAGCGCGCGGTCGGGATCGATGAAGAACATCGCCGAGCCGAGCGCGTTGAGCGCCATCCCGAGCGCCGACGCGTCGCCGATCATCTCGGCCTCGGCGACGGCCTGCTCGGCGATCTCGACGGCCTCGCGGTTTCTGCGGGCCAGCATGTGGTCGAAGGCCAGGGCGGCCCGGGCGAGGGCGAGCGGCGCCCCGGTCGCGTTCGCTTCGCAGTACGCGACGGCCGCCTCCGCGTCAGCCAGCCCGTCGGCACTGTTGCGGCGTAGCGCGATCAGGCCGCGGAGGGTGCCGATCTTCGCCCTGTCGCCGACCTCCTCCCAGACCGCCAGCGCCTGTCGCCGCACCTCGGCTGTGCGGACGTCCCCCGCCCACGTCGCGAGCTCGTCGGCGAGAGCCTGCAGCGTTTCCGCCCGGCGACGCGGCTCCAGGTCCGGGACCTGCGCGAGCAGGGTCTCCCAGTGCTTCGCCGCCTCCCGATGCGAGCCGGCCGCCGACGCCTTCGCCGCCGCGACGGGAGCGAAGTCGCGCACCGCTGCCTCGTCGCCGGCGGCGACGGCGTGGTGCATCACGCGTGCGGGATCCGCAGTGGGCCGTCGCCGCAGCCACCCCAGAATCCTGCCGTGCAGTTCCTGCGCGATCCCACCCGGCACCGCATCCCGGATCGCCAGGCGGGCGATCTCGTGACGAAACATGAGGCGCCCCCCGGCACCTCCGACGAGGAGTCCTCGGTGCAGCAGGCGGTCGATCGCAGCGCTGTCGGCGGAGGCGACATCCCGCACCAGATCGAGCTCCGCCCCGTCCGGGAGCAGGCTGGCGACGTCGAGTGCTGCCCGGGACTGCGGTGGGAGATCGAAAGCCCGGGCAAGCACCGCATCAGCGACGGTGGCGGGCAGGTCGCCGTCCGTCGCCGCGAGCTCGGTGACATAGAACGGATTCCCTTTCGTGACCCGGTGCACAGCCGCGGCATCACGCCGCTCGCCGACCAGTGCGCCCACAGCCTGCGGCGAGAGTCCAGACAGTTCGAGTCGCGTCGCTCCTTGAGCCACGAGCTGGCCGAGCACCGGACGCAACGGATGCTGCGGATCGACCTCGTCATCGCGGAAGCTGACAGCCAGTACAGCCCTTGTGTCATTGATGCGGCGTCCCAGGTAGGTGAGCGCGTCCCGAGTGGCCGCATCCGCCCAGTGCGCGTCCTCGATCACGAGCAGGAGGGGCTTGTCACGTTCCCGCAGGCGCCGAAGGAGTCCGGCCAGCCGGACATAGAGGTTGCCCGCGACGATCAGTTCGCCGACTCCCTCGACCTCGGCGATGTCGACGAACGGGCCCAGCGTGCGAGGTGTCGAAAGGGCATCGCAAGCGCCCCACCACACGTCCGCCCCGATCTCCTGGGCCGTAGCGGCCGCAGCACGCAACAAGGCCGACTTGCCCATCCCCGCCTCACCAGCAACGAGCACGACCGAACTACGCGGCCGGTGAACCTCGGCCTCAGCTGCCATGCGCAGCAAGTCCGAGATCTCCGTGAGCTCGGTATCACGCTCCAGCAGCGCCATCGCCCCATCGTAGAAGGACCTTCCCGCTCGTCCAGATGTGAATCGTGCCCGGTTCGATGGAGCCCCAGAAGGTGGGGGAGATGGTGCGACCGTCGCGCTCGGGGTATGCCCGGCCGGTACCCGGGTCACCAAGATTCGGCGAGAAGGCCGGCGTTTTGTGGGCGACGGCCGAATCTGAGGCCGAAGCGACCCATCATCCATGCCAGATGGAGAGGGATTCGGGCCCAAGATCGCCGCTTGAAGATGCATTTGCCGTAGTCAAAGGCACTTTACGGTGCGCGCGAGAGGAGTTGAACCTCCCGTGGGCTCGCCAGTGTCGGCATCTCGGCGGTGAACCCTGACCTGTTCCTGGCCGAGCGGCTGGCCCGAGACGCCTACGCCACGGTGATCGACCTGTTCGTGGGTGCCGAGCGGCTTCCAGGCTGTCTGGAGCCTGGCTGCGGAAGTCGGTACTCCGCGACTCGGCTATCGACCGGAAGAGGGGATGCGCACCGTCCGCACACGCTCCACGTTCCTCAATCAACCCACTGTGAACGAGCAACGATGGGCACAGGTGAACGCGCGCGACCTCAGCGAAGTCACCGAGGCGCTCACACCCGGTGTTGGGTGACTCGCACGCCGGCCTGTTGCCCGGCTTGATCGAACGCGAATGCGAGGTTCGGTGCCGGTGCCGCTTCACCGCCCTGGCTTGCGGGGAAGTCCATCACGAAACGACTGCTGGCCGCCAGGGAGCACCCGGGCGGCCAGGGCAGTGTGATTGTTGAGCCTGTCATGCCTTGTCGTGGATCGTGACGACGTACCCATCAAGATCCCGGAATGAGAACGTGGTGCCGAACGGCCCTGCGAATGGTTCCTGCACGATCGTCACTCCGGCATCGACTAGTTTCTGGTGCACGGCAATGGTGTCGTCGCTCTGGAACCACACGCCGATGCCAGCGCCGAGCTGTCCGAGGGTATCGAGGTCGACGCCGGGCAATGGTGTCCTGACAGCGAAGGAGACCGAGCCGTTCGTGAAGACAGCCGCCTCGGGGTTCGGTGCGGGCACTCGTGTCAGTCCGATTGTGTTCTCGTAGAAGTCTGTTGATGCCTGAAGGTCTCGTACCTGGAACGATACGAAGTCAGGGCCGTGCGTGCGGGCATGCAAATCAGTCATGTCAATATGTTGACACATTGAGTGCCGCTGTGTCAAGATGCTGACATGAAAGCGGTGTTGACCCCCACTCCCGAAGAGCTCGGCGTGCTCATCAAGGCGACCCAGGCGGTACTCAACCAGCGCATGGATGAAGTTCTCCGGCCCCTCGGTCTGACCGTTGCCCAGTACGCTTGCCTGCGCAACCTGTCCGATGAGCCAGGGATCACGAGTTCCGAACTTGCCAGGCGCAGCTTCGTGTCGCGCCAGTCGATGAACGTGATGCTGCAGGGGCTAGAGAAGATGGGACTGGTGGATCGCGCCGAACAACCGGGGCCACGCAGAGAGCGCTCCGCAATGCCCGCCACTCGGGCCGAGGACCTCTTGGCCGAAGCGAGTGCTGCTGTCAGCGGGGTTGTTGAAAGAATGACAGAAAATCTTGACGCCAAGCAACGATCGAATCTTCATGATCTGCTCGAGACGTGCCACAGGGCATTGCTCTCTGGTTGACAGAGCCAGGCTCCGCGCCATTCGCCACGCTCCTCGACGACGCGACCACGCAGCAGGCCATCGCGCGGGCTGAGAACCACACGCCTACCAATGACAAGAGCGGTGCTGCGACCCAAGACCTGTTTCTTCAGGCCCGGGTTACAACATCGCTCATTGAGTGCGCGAGAGAGGAGTTGAACCTCCCTCGGACCGTGAATGAATACGCCCCTCACTAGGCATTATGCACAGTTCTTGCTTATACCTGGCTAGCTCCGTGGGGCAGATGTGGGTCAGCTGGTCACGCCGATTTCGCCGGGCACCTGCCGCGGTCTTTTCCAAATCCCAAGAAAGCCCGCGCCAAACGGCGCTCGCGGACCTGGCCACAGAGCCGATCTCGGAGAACGCCAGGAACCAAGGAACCTGATCGTCTGGGAGCGAGTCAATCAGTTCGTGCGATTCGCGCCGATCAGCATCGGCGCTTCGAGCGCAAGCCCGCCGTCCCCGACTCCTTGTAGCACTTCCCTCCGATAGATCTGTCAGTTATAGTCGACACATGGTCGAGGTCCTGACGACACAGGTCTTCGACCGCTGGCTCAGGAAGCTCAGGGACCGTCAGGCTCGGCTGCGGATCGTGGAGCGGATCGACCGGCTCGCCCACGGCAACCCCGGCGACACCAAACCGGTCGGCCAGGGCGTGTGGGAACTGCGACTGACTTACGGCCCGGGCTACCGGATGTACTACCTGCAGGACAACGGGAGCCTGATCCTGCTGCTCTGCGGTGGAGACAAGTCGACCCAGCAAGCAGATATCGACCGAGCGCACCAACTCGCCGGCGAGTGGCAACAGAAGGAGGACGGTGATGACAACCAAGGCTGACAAGTACACCCGCTTCGATGCGGCCGATTACCTCGACGGCATCGACGACGCTGCCGCGTACCTTCAGATCGCCCTGGAGGAGTCCGAAGACGACCCGACCGCGGTCCCCCGCGCCCTCGGTGTGATCGCCCGCTCCCGCAACATGAGCGAACTCGCCCGACGGGTCGGCATGAGCCGCGACGGCCTGTACAAGGCGCTCTCCGCAGACGGCAACCCCACCTGGTCCACCGTCCTCAAGGTCACCAACGCTCTCGGACTGCGACTCTCCCTTCACGAAGTGGCCTGACCCCGGGGCCGTCGGAGTGACTGCAGAAGAAGCCACGCGCCCGGCCTGGATCGAATGGATCGGTGCGGGCTGATGCCGGAACCGGACAGGTTCAGCGGTTTCGAGCGACGACTCGCCGAGCTTCGTGCGGAGAACCAGCGGCTGCGGAGCCTGCTCCGGATAACCAACGGAGTCGAACCGCCACCCGAGCAGCCGACGCTGGCCCCGGTCGATCCAGGTCTGGTGACGAACGCCTCGCCACCGGAGGCGAAGCTGGCTCTCTACATGCAGCTGTTCGCGGCTCGACGCGACGTCTACGCGTACCGCTGGGAGAATCCCCGGAAGAGAACCAAGGGCTGGTCGCCGGCCACCCGCGATCAGTTCGGCAAGGGCTCATTGTGGGACCGTCGGCCCCTACCGTTGACCGCCGAGGTGATCGCCCGTCATCTGAGCAACACTGAGTTGTTCATCGGCCTGTATCCGTTGCTGCCGGATGCGACTTGTTGGTGGCTTGCCGCCGACTTCGACGGGCCCCAGGCGATGTTGGATGCGCACGCGTATGTGAAGGCTGCAGCGTCGCTTGGGGTGCCGTGCGGTCTTGAGATCTCACAGTCGGGACGCGGGGCGCACGTGTGGACGTTCTTCACCGACCCGGTGCCCGCCGCCGACGCCCGCGCGATGGGCACGGCCTGCATTCACCGCGCGATGGGGCTGCGCGGGTCGATGCCGCTGTCCAGCTACGACCGGCTCTTCCCGAACCAGGACACCGTCCCGGTGGGCTCGTCCGGCGTGGGGAACCTGATCGCCGCACCCCTGAACGGACGGCGCCGCGCTGAACGCCGCACGACGCTGTTCGTGGACCTCGCCACGTGGGAGCCGTGGCCAGACCAGTGGGAATACCTCTCCCGCCTCGACCGGATGACCCCACGCCAAGTGACCGCGGCCGGCCGACGCGACCGGATCAGCGTCGGCCCTGAGGTGACCCAGCTAGAAGCCTCCCCTGCGACCACTGTCCGACCACGACCACCAGCCCAGGTGCGAGCAACCCTGGGCTCCCGGTTGACGATCCGCGACGAGGACCTGCCGCCGGCACTGTCGGCGGCACTCCGGCACGCAGCCACGATCCACAACCCCGGGTTCTACGAGGCACAGCGTGCCCGGCGCTCGACCTGGAACATCCCCCGGTTCATCCAGGGCTTCGACGTCGCCGTCAACGGCGACCTGCTCCTGCCGCGAGGCCTGCGCGAGCAAGCGGCGACCCTTGTCGCTCAAGCCGGAAGCGAGCTTGCCTGCGTTGACGAGCGGAGCCCGGGAAGCGAACTCAACGCGCCCTTCCTCGGAGAACTCGACGCTCGTCAGACTACCGCTGTGGACACGATGCTCGCTCATCAGGACGGCATCCTGCACGCGCCAACCGGCTCAGGCAAGACGGTCATGGCGTGCGCGATCATCGCCGAACGCGCCGTCAGCACCCTCGTCCTGATCAACAAGACCGCCCTGGCCGCGCAATGGCGAGAACAGATCAGAACCCTCCTCGGCATCAAAGCCGGACAACTCGGCGGCGGCCGGGTCAAGACCCGAGGACAGGTCGACATCATGCTGCTGCAGTCGCTGGCCCGCCTCAGCGCCACCGAAATCGCAGAACTGACTGCTGGCTACGGCCAGGTCATCGTCGACGAGTGCCACCACATCGCCGCCGGGTCCTACGAGAGCGTCGTTTCACAGATCAGCGCAGCGTGGTGGCTCGGCCTCACCGCAACACCAGAGCGGAAGGACGGTCTGGAGCAGGTCACCAACTGGCAGCTCGGCCCGATCCGCCACGTCATCACCGATACCTTGCCGAGCCAAGCCACCCTCGTGACGCCGTACAACGGCCCACACCGCGACCTGCAGCTGCATGAGACCACCTTCCGATGCGCTACCGACCTGGACCTTGCCCAACCCGGAGCGATCACCCAACTGGGCGGTCTGCTCGCCGCCGACACGGATCGCAACCACCAGATCGCACTCGACATCGCGGCCGCCCTCGAACAGGGACGCAAGTGCCTGGTCCTCTCCCGTCGCCGCGACCACCTCACCGCACTCGCCGCGCTCCTGCCGCAAGCCGACGCCCTGATCATGCGCGGCGGCACCGGCGCGAGAGAACTTGCCGCGATCCGGGAGCGCATCGCGGACACTGATCCGGAAGATGCGCTCCTGGTGATGACGACCGTCCCCTACGGCGGCGAGGGTTTCGATGCGCCCATCATCGACACCGTCTTCCTCGTCGGACCGATCTCCTACCCCGGCCTCGTCGTCCAGGCAGTTGGACGCGCGCTGCGCCGACACGAAGGAAAGACTCACGTGATCGTCCACGACTACCTCGACACAGGGGTCCCCGTCCTCAATGCCCAGTACTCCCGGCGCCGCGTGGCCTACCGACAGATGGGGTTCACTGACTGACGGACACTCCGTCGCTGGGTGCACCCGCCCGTGGCTGCGCCGTCCGCGGTGAGGCGGATCGTCCAGTTCGATAGCTGCGCATTGACTGATACAACGCCTGCGACCTGCAGCCCTTCTAGAGCTGAGCCAGACTGGTCATTCCGCGTGCTGCCCGTGGTCTCGTCTGCGACTCCAAGGATCCTCGACTGCGGGCCAAGGATCAGAAAGACCGAAGAAGTCTGACGGCGTCACGGAGGCCGACGCAGCCAGCTCGGCGTGTGGCGCATCTACATATGCCTCGAGGAACGCACTGATCTGCGTGCCCTGAAGCCCGCCGGCAGGGTGGGCCCACCACTGAGGTATCGAGCGAGTGATCGAGTGAGGGCTGGGATCAACCCCAATCAGTATCCCTCCGACGTGTGTGTCCTTCCATGCCCCGGGGCCGCCCCACAGGCCGTCGTACTCTCGTCGGACAGGCTCGATTGTCCCGTTCGCCGTGTAGCTGGAGACGATTGATCCGAGCAGGGCAGCTCGCCACTCGTCCGGTCTATAGAAGATCCCGTGACACCAAGCAGCAACGACCAAGGGCCCGTCGAGGTCGCCGTAGGCCGTGCGCTTGGACCCCACAAGGCGCTTCGCAGCAGCAACGTCGTCGCGGACGCCACCTTCCATCGGGTAGACCCCAATCGACCGGGGGCCGAGGTCGGGATCCGCAGGAGCTCGTCTTGGCATCGCAGCCAACTCGACCACCCAACCGTCGGCCTTCAGGACGAGGGGTTCGGCAGGCGCTTCGGGATCACCGTCGCCAAGGTCGTTCAACCACCGCTCGGCCGCGGCCCGCCAGCCTTTGTATCGAATCGGAGCCGAGCCGACCTCCAGGCGCTTGATCCAGAGGAAGTATCTGTCGTTTCTTACTTGGTTGAGCTGTTTGTACAGGTCTTCTTGCCGGTTGCCCTGGGCGCGTTGCGTGCGTGAAACCCCGGGACCGGTCGCCTCGACGTAGATCGTCAAACCGTCTCGTTCAGCTTTGAAGTCAGGCGCTCGACCGTTCGATTGCACTTCGTGAAGCTGGACAGCGAAACCGGACCTGATCAGCCATTCGTGCAGATACACCTCCCACCACGCAGAGGTCCCAGCGGCATCGTCACCGGAGCGCCACCGCTCGACGATGTCCTTGTGAGCCTGCTTCGGCACGTGGCTGAGGAAGTCATCTGCGACCTGTCGGACTTCATCCCAGAACGGGCCTTCCACTCGGTCGAAGAACACATGACAGGGCTCCCCAGCCATCCGCGGTGCGCGACTCCTCGAATCGCTTGGCAGGAAGAAACTCGACACCACGCTCCTAACAGCGGCGGGAATCGCACCGTTCTCATCCACAGGCTAGTGCCGTGCCGGCCAAGCGTCGACAAGGTACACATGCTCCGAGAGGCCCCGTTCGGCACCGCGGTGCACACGTTGCTGCGATCACGCATTCGACATCGTGATCGGGCGCCGTCGTCGGCAGGGGGCAGCGGCCTTCTGGCGGGCCGTGGGGCAGACGTGGGGCAGACGTCCAGCCGTGCCGGCCTCCAGCCCTAGTGGGACGACGATTCGAGGCTTCTGTCCCGTGGGGCAGCCGTGGGGCAGCCGAACTTCTCGCGGACTCACCGAGCCGACGCAGAGGGCAAAGCCGCTTGTCAGACCATCTTCCTTAAGCGGGAAGCTGTCGCAACCGAGGCGCCTAACACTTGGGAGCCCAGAAGAATGGTGCGTTAGGCCTTGTCAGAGCGATTCGCCATTCTCAGGTTCGACGCTGACAGGTGCAATACCTCTACGCGATTGACAGCGTGTCCCCTAGCCAGAGGCACCTTACGGTGCGCGAGAGAGGAGTTGAACCTCCCGCGGGGCACGAGCGAAATAGCCTCCCACTAGGGGTTTTGCGCAGTTCTTTGACCGTGCGCCGGCCCTTCTGGGGCGGATGAGGGGTAGGATTCGCCACCGCTTCCCGACCGATGTACGTCCGCTGGTGTTCATGACCGTGGCGCTCCGAAGCCGGCGGCGAGGATCTCGTCCACGCGCTCGGACAGATCGGTGCGTCCGTCTTTCTCAACCCCCATGCCGAAGAAGGCCGGCGGCCAAGGCCGTTCGGCGACCTCGGCGCGAAGTCGGCTTCGCAGATCGGCGAGCATCAGCGTCACCTGGTCGTCCGGCGCGCGTCAACCAGGCGATGCAGTTCGCGGCGATCGGCATCCACCCACCGAGCGTACGACCGAACCCAGCCAGGCACTCCGGACCTTCCACCTCGACCATGTGTCAGCTATAGTCGACACATGGTCGAGGTCCTGACAACACAGGTTTTTCGACCGATGGCTCAGGAAACTCAAGGACCGGCAGGCACGCCTGCGGATCGTCGAGCGGATCGACCGACTCGCCCACGGCAACCCCGGCGACACCAAACCCGTCGGCGGTGGCGTCTGGGAACTCCGACTGACCTACGGCCCGGGCTACCGGGTCTACTACCTACAAGACGGCGACCAACTTGTCCTGCTGCTGTGCGGCGGCGACAAGTCCACCCAACAAGCAGACATCAACCGGGCACACCAGCTCGCCGACGAATGGCACGAGGAGGATGGAGATGACAACCAAGGCTGACAAGTACACCCGCTTCGACCCAGCCGACTACCTCGACGGCATCGACGA
>NZ_JASGES010000007.1:0-3118 GCF_047606205.1 Propionicimonas sp.
GACACCCACCCCATCCCCGACCGGGGCGCCGAGCTCCGGCCGGACACCCACTACGACGTCGTGGTGGTGGGGGCCGGGCTCACCGGTGTGGCCACGGCCGTCCTTCTGGCCAGACGGGGCGTACCGGTCGGCCTGGTCGAGGCGCGGACCCTCGGCGCCGTCGCGACCGGCAACACCACCGCCAAACTCAGCCTGCTGCAGGGCGATCTGCTGAGCAGGCTGTGGCGTGTGCAGGGCGAGGAGGTGCTGCGGGCCTACGTCGAAGCCAACCGGGCCGGGGCCGAGTGGCTGCGAGACGTGCTGGCCGGCCGGGGCTCGGAGGTCAGGACCGCCTACACCTGCGCGAACTCCGCCGCGGGACTGCGCGTCCTGGACGCCGAACTCCAGGCCTGCGAACGGGCAGGGCTGCCGGTCGAGTGGTCGGAGGAGACCGGGCTGCCGTACGACGTGGCCGGCGCGATCAGCCTTCGCGACCAGGCGCAGGTCCATCCGACCCTGATGCTCGACCTCTTGCAGGAGGAGCTCCTGGCGCATGGCGGCGTGATCCACACCGGCACCCGCGTGCAGGACGTCAAGGTCGACGCCACGGGCGTGCGGATCGCGACGACCGGCGGCGAACTCCGCGCCGGCGACGTGGTGCTCGCCACCGGCACCCCCATCCTCGACCGCGGCGGCCACTTCGCCCGGGTGAAGGCCGAGCGCTCCTACGTCCTCGCCTTCCGCGGCCTGTCCGATCTCCCGCAGGGCATGTACCTCTCGGTGGATCATCCCTCGCGGTCGCTGCGTACCGCGCCAGGACCTGACGGCGAGGTGCTGCTCGTGGGTGGGAACGGCCATGACACGGGCCGCGGTGGATCGCCGCGCCGGCGGGTGGCCGACCTCGAAAGCTGGACTGCGGGCGTCTTCCCCGGGGCCACGCGGACGCATGCCTGGTCGGCCCAGGACTACGCGCCGGCGGCCGGCATGCCGCTGGTCGGGGTGCTGCCGTGGAGTCGCGGCCGGATCCAGGTCGCCACCGGCTACCACAAGTGGGGGATGGCAAATGCCGTCGCGGCGGCGTTGCAGCTGGCCGGGAAGCTCGTCGGCGACGTTCCCGGGTGGGCGCGGGTGCTGCACGACGCCCATGGCCCGGGACTCGGCGAAGCCGGCCGGTTCACCGCCGTGGTGGCCGCCAGGATGACCACCGGCTGGGTGGCCGCCGAGACCAGGGCGCTCCACCGGAATCCCCCGGCGGAAGGCGACGGCGAGGTGGGACGCAGCTCCGGCCGTCCGGCTGCCCGCTCGACCGTGAACGGGCGCACCTGCACGGTCTCTGCGGTCTGTACCCATCTGGGTGGGGTGCTGGCGTGGAACGACCTGGAGAAGTCGTGGGACTGCCCCTTGCACGGGTCGCGCTTCGACGCCTCGGGCCGCGTCCTCGAAGGACCGGCGGTGAGGGATCTCGACGTGTGCTCCGGGGACGCCTGAGCCGGGGCGCGGGCACCGGTTCGTCGAGGGCGGGCCGCAGACGGGTCACTCGCCAGTGATCCGGTCCCGGGCGGACTGGGCGAGGAGATCGACGACCTCCTCCTCGCGGAGGACGAGTTCGACGAGTTCGTCGCTGAACCCGGACAAGGGGTTGCCGGGTTCGGCGTACAGCGGTGCCACGGCGATCGCCTCGTCGACCCGGCTCAACTCTGCGGCCAGCTGCTCGAGATTCTCGGTCATGATCGCGGACGTACCCGAACGAGGCCCGCCTCATGCGTCCGCACGGAGCGGGCCTCGCCGACCACGGCGCTGTGGCCGTCGATCACCGGCCGGAGGTGCGGCCTACGTGGTCGCGTCGTGGGCGTCGTCCTTCACCCTGGCCGTCGCGTCCCGGACGCCGTCGCCGACCTCCTCGGCCGAGTCCTTCGCCACGTCCCTGACCTCCTCGACCGCCGCGCCGCCCTTCTCCTGGAGGTTGGCCACCGCCTCGCCTGCCGAATCCTTCAGGGAGTCGGCTGCGTGCCTGGCCGGCTCGGCGAGATTGCCCGCGACCTCCCTGGCCGCCGCGCCGAGCTGGTCGGTCAAGGGCTGCGCCTTCTCCTTCACGCTCCGGGCGAGGTCCTCCTCGGTGCGGGAGGCGGGGAAGGCGGCGGCGATCAGGAGGCCGATCCCGAAGGCCACCACACCGGCGGCGAGCGGGTTTCCCTGCGCCTGCCTGCCCGCCTGCCGGGGAAGATCGCCCACGCCGTGGCCGAGTGCACTGGCCCGATCGCCGACCTCGTCGGTGGCGTCGCGCACCTGGGAGGTGAGTTCATGCGCCTTGTCGGCCGCTGCGTCGCGCACCTCCTCCGCGGCACCCAGCACCCGGTCCAGCAGCCGGCTGCCGGCCTGCTTCACCTTGCTCACCTGCCGGTGTGCGATGTGGGCGGGGTTGGCCTGGTCGGCGAGCGCATCCACGTTGTCGGAAAGGCTCGCCCTGGTGTCTTCGATCCGAGCCCTCAGCTCGGACGGATCGGTGGTCATCGGTTCTCCTCCTCGTTGCCCTTCACTGCATTGGGAATCTTGCTGACGGTCTCCGCGGTCATCGGCAGGCCGCGTACCCGGGCCAGTTCCGAGCGGCCGGACTGAACCAGGATCACCGCGATGACCGCCCAGATCGCGGCGACGATCAGGGCCGACCAGACGTTGCCCACCCACAGTCCGATCCCCCACCAGGCGGTGATCGAGGCGAACAGCAGCACGAAGACGGCGCCCACGGCGCCCCCGGCCAACAGGCCCACGCCCTTGCCGGCCTGGGTTCCCGACTCGCGCAACTCCGCCTTGGCGAGTTCGACCTCCTGGCGCAGCAAGGTGGACAGGTCCCGGGTCACGTCGCCCATCAACTCGCCGATCGATCGCTCGGGCGCGAGCCGCGCCGGCGGTGAGGCCTGGGGCAGTACCGGCTCCTGGGACGCGGTCACCGAAGGTCACCGCCCTCGTCCGCGACGTCGTAGCCGTAGGTCTGGCCGGCCGTCCCGCCACCGTAGGCGGGCACCTGGGCGGCCAGTCGCGGCGCGGGGACGTCGGTGGCTTGCGCGGCGCGGACGGCGGCCGGCGAGGCGCCCGAGTGGCCCGCCGCCATCAGGCCGCGGCTGAGCCGGCCGACCAGGAC
>NZ_JASGES010000008.1:0-15772 GCF_047606205.1 Propionicimonas sp.
CCCGTCCGGGATCGGCTCGGGCGGCGTCACCGTGACCGGCGACAGCCAGCACCCGACGACCGTGGGAGTGGTGGACAACTTCATCACCGCCACGCTGGTGGTGACCAAGCGCGTCCTCGGCGACGGGGCGGGCGCCCATGCGAGGTTCCCGTTCACGTTCGCGGTGACCTGCACCCTCGCCGAGGACGGGGTGGACACGCCGCACGACGTGTTCGACACCACGTTCTCGCTCAGCGTCGCCGACGGCTTGGTCAGCGATCCGCTGGGACCGGTCCCGGTCGGCGCCGACTGCACGGTGACCGAGACCGGGACCGGCGGGGCCACCATCGCCGCCGACCCGGCCGAGGTGACCATCGCCGAGGGCGGCAGCGCGGTGACCATGTCCAACACCTTCGATGTCGGCTCGGTGGTCGTGACGAAGGCGATCACGGTCGACGGCGAGGCGAGCGACGCCGAACCCTATGCGAGCGGCAGCTACACCGTGACCCTGTCCTGCACCGCACTGGTGGACGGCGTGGCCGAGCCGGTCACGATCCCGGGCGGTGCGATCCGCACGATCACCGGGGCGGGCAGCGTCGAGTACACGGGGCTCCCGCTCGGTGCGAGCTGCGCGGCGGCGGAGACCGGCAGCAGCCTGGCGATCCCGTCCGACCAGGTCAGCGTGGGTGACGAGGTCATCGTGGGCGCCAACCCGTCGGGGATCACGGTCACGAACGATTTCCGCACCGGCTCGCTGGTGCTGAACTGGGCGGTGACCGGCGTCGGCCGGCAGTTCGCCGGCCCGGCCACGTTCTCGGTCGACTGCACGCTCGAGGGTGCCGCCGGGTGGACGTTCCACCAGACGGTGACGCTCGACCCGAACGGCGTCGGCGCCCGGACCCTCGCCGCGGCCACGGACGCCGTGGCGACAGCGGCCTTCTCCCCGATCCCGGTCGGCGCGCACTGTGAGGTCACCCAGACCGACGCCGCGGGCGCCGACCACCTCTCCAGCGTCGTCGTGGCCACCGGGACGGTGGAGCTGCAGGCGGACGTGGTCAACGAGTACTCCGCGGGGACCCTGACGATCACCAAGCAGGTGAAGGGGGCCGACGCGGCCGCCCACACCCACACCCGGTTCCTGTTCACGGTGACGTGCGTGGCCTCGGGCGGGACGACGTCCTACTCGGGCGTGGTGAGCATCGTTGGCGCGGGCTCGACGACCATCGCCGGCGACGACGGCCAGCCGTTGCTGTTCCCGGCCGGCACGAGCTGCTGGGCCACCGAGTCCGGCACCGGGGGCGCGGACGAGCATTCCGTCGACCACGACAGCGCCTCGAGTGCGTTGTCGGTGTTCCCGGGCCGGCCGGACACCGTGCAGGAGCTGGTGATCACCGCCGTGAACACCTTCGCCGATCCGGGCCACGCCGGCAGCGGCAACCTGGCCTACACCGGCTTCGCCGGCGGGGGGCTGGCCGTCCTCGGCCTCGCCTTCCTCGCCGCCGGAGCCTGGCTGGTGCGCCGCCGCCGCGCCTGACCCGCCCGCTGAACGGGAAAGGAACCGTCCCCTTTCCCGTTCAGGGGACGGTTCCTTTCCCGTTCAGGGGACGGTTCCTTTCCCGTTCGCAGGACCGTCCCCTTTCCCGTTCAGCGTCGCATCCGCGCTCGGGCCGGTCCGGACGGGGTCGCGCGGGCACGGCCGCAGAACGCGCGCACCCCGCCCGGACGCCGGGATGGAACCCATGGTGTACAAAAGACGCGTGCCCCGGTTCCTCTCCTCGCGCCCGGACTCCCGGCTGATCCCGCTGCCGTGGGAGCTTCCACTGGCGCAGTGGCCGACCGAGCACCTCGTCGCGCTCCCCCGCGGCATCTCGCGCCACGTCGTCCGCTTCATCAAGGTGGGCAGCTCGGTGTACGCCGCCAAGGAGGTCATCGAGGAACTGGCCATTCACGAGTACCGGATGCTGACCGACCTGCATCGCACCGACACGCCCGCGGTCGAACCGCTGGCCGTCGTCACCGGCCGCGTCGGTGGGGACGGGGACCCGCTGGACCCCGTCCTGATCACGCGGCACCTGGAGTTCTCGCTGCCCTACCGCTCGCTGTTCGCCCAGGGCGTCCGGCCGGACACGGTGGGCCGGCTGCTGGACGCGATGGTCGTCCTGCTGGCACGCCTGCACCTGGTCGGCTTCCTGTGGGGAGACGTGTCGCTGTCGAACATCCTGTTCCGAAGGGACGCCGGCGAGTTCGCGGCCTACCTCGTCGACGCCGAGACGGCCGAGATGCACGAGACCCTCACCACCGGGCAGCGTGAGCACGACCTGACGATTGCCACCACCAACCTGTACGGCGAGTTCTGCGACCTCGAGGCGGGCCAGATGCTGGACGCCTCCCTCGACCCGGCGAAGCTGGTCGAGTCGATCCTCACCCGCTACCGCGAGTTGTGGGCGGAGCTGACCGGCGTGGAGGAGTTCTCCGACCAGGAGGTGTTCCGGATCGAGAACCGGGTGCGGCGCCTGAACGCGCTCGGGTTCGACGTGGCGGAGCTGTCGATCGAGACCTCGCCCGACGGGTCGCGGATCAAGATCCAGCCCAAGGTCGTGGACGCCGGCCACCACACCCGCCGCCTGCTCCGCCTGACCGGGCTGGATGTGGAGGAGCACCAGGCCCGCCGCCTGCTGAACGACCTCGACACGTTCCGGGCCAGGACGAACCAGGGTCACGTGGACGAGGCGGTGGTCGCCCACCAGTGGCTGACCGAATGCTTCCAGCCCGTCGTGACGGCCGTGCCGCCCGAACTGCGCGGCAAGCGGGAGAGCGCCCAGCTCTACCACGAGGTGCTCGACTACCGCTGGTACGCGTCGCAGCGGCAGAACCGCGAGGTGCCGCTGGTGGAGGCGGCCCACGGCTACGTGAACGACATCCTGCGCCGCCTGCCGGACGAGGCCATGAACGACACCCGTCCGATCGGGGAGGAGCGGCAGTTCGCCAACCCGTACGACCCGTCGCAGGGCTTTGTGGACGACGAGGGGCCGATGCCGATCGACCCGTGGGAGACCGCCGCGGAGGAGGAGCCGGAGGTTCCCGCCGGTTTCCTCGACATCGACGCCCTCCGCGCCCGCCACCGCTGACGCCCCGCCTCGAACGCGTCCCGGCAACCCCGCCGACGAGGCGATCGGGACACCCTGGCGCCGTCGGGTGGACCCGGCCGCTCTGGATAGACTGCCCGGGTGACTTTCCGCCTGTACGACAGCGCGCGCCGCGCCGTGGTCGAGTTCCAGCCGCTGCAGCCCGGCAAGGTCTCGATCTACTGCTGCGGGCCGACCGTGCAGTCGTCCCCGCACCTGGGCCACATCCGCAAGGAGGTCAACTTCGACGTCCTGCGCCGCTGGCTGGAGGCCTCCGGGAACGAGGTGACGATGATCACCAACATCACCGACATCGACGACAAGATCCTGATCAAGTCGGCGGAGGCCGGGAGCCCGTGGTGGGCCCACGCGTACCTGTTCGAGGGCGTGTTCCACCGCGCGTACCGGGCGCTCGGGATCCGGCCGTCGACCTACGAGCCGCGCGCGACCGGGCACGTCCCGGAGATGGTGGCCCTGATCGCGGAGCTGATCGAGCGTGGTCATGCCTACGCCGCGGACGACGGCTCGGGGGACGTCTACTTCAGCGTCCTGTCCTGGCCGGCCTACGGCCAGCTCTCCGGCATGAAGGTGGACGAGATGGAGCCCGCCGAGGACGCCGATCCGCGCGGCAAGCGCGACCCCCGCGACTTCGCGTTGTGGAAGGGCCACAAGCCGGGCGACCCCGAGACCGCGGCCTGGGCCACCCCGTGGGGACGCGGCCGCCCGGGGTGGCACCTGGAGTGCTCGGCGATGGCCGGCAAGTACCTCGGCGACGCGTTCGACATCCACGGCGGCGGGCTGGACCTGCGGTTCCCCCACCACGAGAACGAGCTCGCCCAGTCCCGCGCGGCCGGCCGGCCTTTCGCCTCCTACTGGATGCACAACGCGTGGGTCACCATGGCCGGGGAGAAGATGAGCAAGTCGCTGGGCAACACCGCGGACGTGTTCGCCGCGGTCGAGGCCTACGGCGGACGCGCGGTCCGGCTGTACCTCGCCGGACCGCACTACCGCTCGGCGATCGAGCTGTCGGACGCCTCGCTCGGCGAGGCGGCCGCGCAACTGGCCCGGATCGACTCGTTCCTGGACCGGGCGGGGACGATGTCCGTGGGCTGGACGGCGTGGTCGCCCGGTGAGGTGCTCCCGGCCGCCTTCGCCGCAGCGATGGACGACGACCTCGGCACTCCCGGGGCGCTGGCCGTCCTGTTCGGCGCGATCAAGGAGGGCAACGTCGCGCTCGACGCGGGCGACACCGGCAAGGCGCTGGCGGCCTACGCGTCCGTCCGCGCGATGCTCGGCGTCCTCGGGCTCGACCCGGCGGCTCCGGAATGGTCCGACCAGACGGCGAGCGACGACCTGAAGCCGGTGGTGGACGGGCTCGTCGCCGCCCTGCTCGAGCAGCGCCAGCAGGCCAGGGCCCGCAAGGACTGGCCGGCGGCGGACGCGATTCGCGACCAGCTGGCCACGATCGGCCTGAAGGTCGAGGACACCCCGACCGGCCCGCGCTGGTCTCTGGAGAAGTGAGGGCAGATGCCGGGTAACAGCCAGCGCAAGGGCGCCGTCCGCAAGAAGGGGAAGACCACTCCGGCGGGCTCGGGTGGACGCGTCCGCCGCGGTCTCGAGGGCAAGGGCCCCACGCCGAAGGCCGAGGATCGGCCCTACCACAAGGCCTATCGCAAGCGCCGTCCCGACGAGCCGGGCCGGACGACGGGAGGCAAGCCGAAGGGCTCCCGTTCCGGCGGCTCGTCGTCCCGCTCCCGCACGGCGACGGCGGGTTCGGACTGGGTGATCGGACGCAACCCCGTCCTCGAGGCGCTGCAGGCGGGCCTTCCGGTGCGACGCGCCTATGTGGCCGACGGCGTCGAGCGGGACGACCGGCTCCGCGACATCCTCACCTTCGCCGCCGAGCACGGCATCCCGCTGCTGCAGGCCACGCGTCCCGAACTCGACCGGCTGACCGGCGGCGGCGTCCACCAGGGCGTGGCGCTGCAGCTGCCGCCGTTCGAGTACGCGGACGCCGACGACGTGCTCGCCGACGCGCTCGACTCCGACACCCCGGGCCTGGTCGTGGCCTGCGACTCGATCACCGACCCGCGCAACCTCGGCGCGATCATCCGCAGCGCGGCCGCGTTCGGCGCGCACGGCGTGGTGATCCCCGAGCGACGGTCGGCGCAGATGACAGCGGCGGCCTGGAAGACGTCGGCGGGCGCGGCGGCCCGCGTCCCGGTGGCCCAGGTGACGAACCTCAACCGCGCGCTGCGGGCCTATGCGGACGCCGGCTTCACCGTGGTCGGTCTGGCCGGTGGCTCCGAGACAGACGTCGCGGGCTTCCCCGGCATCGACGGCCCGGTGCTGCTGGTGGTCGGCTCCGAGGGCGAGGGCCTGGCCCGGCTGGTGCGCGAGAACTGCGACGTGCTGGTGAACATCCCGATCACCTCCGCCGTCGAGTCGCTCAATGCCTCGGTCGCCGCTGCGATCGCCCTCTACGAGATCAGCCGCTCCCGCGCCTGACCTGCCTGCGCGCACCCGGCGGACGGCCCGGCGTGCGGGGCGGCGGCCCGGCGTGCACGAATCCGTCCGATTTCCTGCGTGTCGTATCTGGAACCGGGCGACACGGTTCACAGTGGTCAGGCGACGTGTCGCACCACACGAAGGGAAACCACTCATGACCCACCCGTCCGGAGGAATCACCTCCTCCTCGTCCCGGTTGCTGGCCGGTCTCGCTGCCGGCGCCCTGGCGATCGGCCTCAGCGTCATCGGGGCGCCGGCCGCGCACGCCGCGACGAGCTACTTCTGCGCCGACAACACCGTCCCCTACGCACCCGTCTCAGAGGTCGAGGCGTTCAGCGCGGGGACGGCCGTCACCGGGCTCTCCGTGACGAGCGGCACCACCCCGACCGGGTTCACCGGGACCTACACCGGCTACATCGCCGACGGCCTGGGCAAGGGCAGGGACCTGCTGCTGTTCACCCTGAGCAGCCCCGTCATCGACGGCACCGCGGGCCTGAAACCTGCCGGCATCTGGGCGGGCATGTCGGGCTCCCCGGTCTACACCACCGACGGGCGCCTGATCGGCGCGGTCTCCTACTCCCTGAACGCCGACAACCTGCCGGTGGCGGGCGTGACGCCGGCCGAGTACATGAAGACCATCGGCACCACGGCACTCGGCACCGCGTCGGCGAGGATCCGGGCGACGGCCTCGAATCTGCGCACCACATCGGCCGCAGCCAGCTCCGCCCTCCGCGGCGGCAGCTTCGCCCCGGCGAAGACGGTCAAGGTCGCCGGGCCGGCAGGCTCGCACCAGAACGCGTTCACCAACCGGACGCTGGCGCGCACGCCGAGCTCGGCCAAGGCGGCGGCCACCCTGCGCAGCGGGACGTTCCTGCCCGCCGCGGCCGCCTCCGCCAGCCTGACCGAGCCGCTGGTCGCCGGCGGCACCATCGCCGTCACCTACACCGGCGGCGACCTGATCGCCGGCGCCATCGGCACCGTGACGGCCGTCTGTGGCGACACGGTGTGGGCATTCGGCCACCCGATGGACTTCGTCGGGAAGACCAACCTGTTCATGGCGAACGCGTCCACGGCGCTGGTCGTCCCCGACTCCACCGGCAGCTACGGGTCGTACAAGCAGGTCTCCGCCATCGGCAACCCGGTCGGCACGATCACCCAGGACCGCTACTTCGGTGTCCGCGGGACGCTGGGCCACACGACCTCGGTTCCGGTCACGGTGAGGGTGCAGAACGCTTCGGGCGCGCAGGTGGACAGCTACGTGATGGACGTCGCCGATCCCGAGGTGACGGCTTCCGCCGTCGCGGCCCTCGTCGGCCAGGCCGCCTACGAGAAGCTGGACCAGTACGCCTCCGGGACCGCCCAGGTGAGCTGGACGATCGCCTTCACCCGTGAGGGCGGCGCGAAGGGCAGCCTGACCAACTCGGTCTTCGCCGAGGACTCCTCCTTCTTCCCCGATGCCGCGGCCACCGGACCTGCCGACGACGTGTGGGCGATCGGGAACAACGACGTCGAGGACGTCACGATCACCGGCGTCACCGTGACCCTGAAGCTGCTCAGCGCGGACGCGCTGTCCTACCGCGCCTCCGGCATCCAGGTGCAGGGCAGCACGGGCACCTGGAGCTACCTCAGCGGGGCGAAGCTGAAGGCGGCGAGCACCTACCAGCTGCGCCCGGTGTACACGGTCTCGAGGAACGACAAGCCGAAGGGCAAGGCCTACGGCGACCCGCTCACCGTGAAGCTGTCGAAGAAGGCGAAGACCGGGGGGTCGTTCACGCTCCGCGCCGCGAACGCCCTCGACGTGGCCTGTGACGACGACGAGTGCGACGACTGGTCGGACGACCCGGGCTACGAGAGCTTCGACGACCTGCTGGCCGGCCTCGACGCGCTCCCCGTCGGCAACGAGGTCGCCGGCACGCTGCGCTACAAGCTCAAGTCCGGCTCGTCGGTCACGGGATTCGACCTGACCGCACCCGGATACGTCACGGGCAGCAAGAAGGCGACGTTCACCATCAAGTGAGCTGGCCGCGCCCGAGCGCGGACAGAACGGCGGCGACGACCTCGTCGGGAGCGAGGCCGTCGGCGCCGACCACGTGGTGGGCGGCGTCCCGGTAGGCCTGCTGCCTGCCCTCGTAGAGTGCGGGCAGGTCGTGGTTGCGCAGCATCGGGCGGGTGGCGTCGCCCCCGACCCGGGCCAGGGCCTCGGCCAGGGGGACGTCGAGCAGGACGACCCGGTGGGCGGCGACCGCGTTGCGAACCTGCTCACTGCCCAGCGCGCCGCCGCCCAGCGCGAGCACCAGGTCGTCGGCCGCCAGCAGCCCGGTGATCGTCTCGGCCTCGATCCGGCGGAAGCCCTGCTCCCCCTCCGCGTCGAAGATCTCGGCGACGGTGCGTCCCTGCGCGGCCTCGACCGCTTCGTCCGCGTCGACGAACGGGACGCCCAGTTCGGCAGCGAGTAGGCGGCCCACGGTCGTCTTGCCCGCGCCCATGAAGCCGACCAGGACGATCACGCGGCCCCCCGCGGCCCAGGGTCGCCCGGCGGATCCCCCGCCGGAAGGCGGGACGCGCCGGCGAGCGCCTCGCGCCCTGCGGCGAACATCGCCTCCAGCGGCGCCTCGCTGCCGGTGAACAGCGTGAACTGGCGGGCGGCCTGGTGGACGAGCAGGTCGAGGCCGCCCACGACGGCCATGCCCGCGGACTGTGCCGACCGGGCCAGCGGGGTCGGCCAGTCGGCGTAGACCACGTCGAACACGAGGCCCAGTCGCGGGGAGGGCAGTTCGACGTCGCCGAGCGCCCCCGCCGGTAGGGTCGACACCACGACCGGCTCCTCGCCGGCCGGCCACTCGGCCAGCGGACGCGGTGTGACCTCGACGCCGGGCGGCGCCCACGCCTCCAGCGCCGACGCCTTGCCCTCGTCGCGGGCGTACACGTCGACGGCGGTCACGCCGAGGTCGGTGAGCGCGAGCAGGGCCGAGCGGGCGGTCGCACCCGCGCCGAGCACCGCGACACGTCGCCACGACGTGTCCCAGGCCGGGCGCAGCGCGTCGGCCATACCGGCGACGTCGGTGTTGTCGGCCAGCCAGCCGCCGTCCTCGCGACGCACCAGCGTGTTGCCCGCGCGGGCCCGCCGGGCGAGTGGCGTCGCATCGTCGGCCACCTCCAGGCAGGCCTCCTTCAGCGGCATGGTCAGGCTCAGCCCGCGCCAGTCCCCGTCCAGGCCGGCCAGGAAGGCCGGCAGTTCGGCGGCGCGCACCTCGTGGCGCCCGTAGCGCCAGTCGGTCAGCCCGAGGGCGGCGTAGCCGGCGTTGTGCAGCAGCGGGGACAGCGAGTGCGCGATCGGCGATCCCAGCACCGCGGCCCTCATCCCGCCGGCACCCCGGCCAGGACCGCGCCGAGGACCTGCCCCGCCGTCGCGGCGTCAGCGAGCGATACCTCCTGATGGGTCACCGCCCGCACCATGTGGGCGCCGAGCGCCGAGACGAGGACGCCCGCGTCGGCGGCCCTGCGGGCCACCTCGGCGGCCGCCAGGTCGCCGGTGTCGAGCACGACGATGTTGGTCGCCACGCCGGACAGCTCGACTGCTCCGGGCGCGGACGCAGCCACCCCGGCGGCGAAGGCCGCCGCCGCCACGTGGTCGTCGCCCAGCCGGGGCAGGTGGTGGTCGAGGGCGTAGTCGGCGGCCGCGGCGAGCACGCCGGCCTGGCGCCAGCCGCCGCCCAGCCGCTTGCGCTGGACCCGGGCGCGGGCGATGTTCGCGGCGCTGGAGACCAGCATCGAGCCGACCGGGGCGCCCAGACCCTTCGAGAAGCACACGTTCACGGTGTCGAACAGCCGTCCGACGTCGGCCAGCGGGACGCCGGTCGCGGCGTGGGCGTTCCACAGCCGGGCCCCGTCCAGGTGCAGGCCGACGCCGGCGTCCCTGCACAGCGCGGAGACCCCGACGAGGTGGTCCCAGGGCTGGACGGTGCCGCCGCCGAAGTTGTGGGTGTTCTCCAGCGCCACCGCGGCCGTGGAGACCAGGTACGGGCCGGCGTCGGGGGTGATGGTGCGGGCGATCGTGGCCACATCGCTCACCCCGTCGGCGGAGTCCCAGGTGCGCATCGTGATGCCGTGCAGAGCACCATGGGCACCCATCTCCGCTCGCGCGATGTGTGCCTGCCGGTCACAGACCACCTCCTGGCCGGGCTGGACGAGGCACCACACGCCGAGCAGGTTGGCCAGCGAGCCGGACGCGCAGAAGAGGCCCGCCTCGTGGCCGAGCAGCGCGGCCACCCGCTCCTCGAGCGCGTTGACGGCCGGGTCCTCGCCGTACACGTCATCGCCCACCTCGGCCGCGGCCATCGCCTCGCGCATGCCGCGGGTCGGCCGGGTGAGGGTGTCGCTGCGCAGGTCGATCATGCTCAGAAGTCCTCCGCCAGGAACTCCTGCACGGGGTTGACCCTGCGGATCCGCCCGCTGGTCAGCCGGTCGGCGATCAGGAACGCCAGCTCCAGCGACTGGTTGCGGTTCAGCCGCGGGTCGCAGGCGGTCTCGTAGCGGTTGGCAAGGTCGGCCTCGGCCAGCTCGTCGACGCCGCCCACGCACTCGGTCACGTCGTCGCCGGTCAGCTCGACGTGCACCCCGCCGGGCCAGGTGCCCAACGCCTCGTGGACGTCGAAGAAGCCGTTCAGCTCCTCCGCCACCTGGCTGAACGCCCTGGTCTTGTAGCCGGTGGCGGTCTCGAAGGTGTTGCCGTGCATGGGGTCGCACACCCAGGCGACCTTGCGGCCTGTGCTCTCCACCGCCTCGACGATCGGCGGCAGCGCGTCCCTGATCCGGTCCGCGCCCATCCGCGTGATCACGGTCAGCCGGCCCGGCTCGTGGTCGGGGTCGAGCCGGTCGACGAGCGCGCCGGCCTCGTCCCCGGTCACGGTCGGCCCCAGCTTGACGCCGATCGGATTGCGGACGTGCCGCAGCAGTTCGACGTGCGCGCCGCCGAGCTGGCGGGTGCGCTCACCGACCCAGATCAGGTGGGCGCTGGTGTTGTAGGGGGTGGCCGTACGCGAGTCGATCCGGGTCAGCGCGTGTTCGTACTCCAGCAGCAGCGCCTCGTGGCTGGAGTAGAAGTCGACGGTCCGGAAGGACTCGTTGTCGACCCCGCAGGCCACCATGAACGCCAGCGCGCGGCTGATCTCGTCGACCAGCTCCTCGTAGCGGGCCTCCACGTTCGAGTTGTGGACGAAGTCGGCGTTCCAGCCGTGCATGGCGCGCAGGTCGGCGTAGCCGCCCTTCACGAACGCCCGCAGCAGGTTCAGCGTGGCTGCCGAGTGGTTGTAGACCTCCAGCAGCCGGTCCGGGTCCGGCCGGCGGGACGCGGCGTCGAAGGCCAGCGCGTTCACCGCGTCGCCGCGGTAGGCGGGCAGCGTGACGTCGCCGCGGGTCTCGGTGTCGCGGCTGCGCGGCTTCGCGTACTGCCCTGCGATCCGGCCCACCTTCAGCACCGGCACCTGCGCGGCGTAGGTCAGCACGACGGCCATGCTCAGCAGCACCCGCAGCTTGTTGCGGATGTTCGCCGCGGTCACCGAATCGAAGGTCTCCGCGCAGTCGCCGCCCTGCAACAGGAACGAGCGTCCGGCGGCCACCTCGGCGATCTTGCCGCGGAGTTCGTCGCACTCGCCGGCGAAGACCAGGGGCGGGCGGCGACGCAGGGCGGCCTGCACGCGGGCGACCTCGGCGTCGTCGGCATAGACCGGCTGCTGGGCGGCGCCCAGACGGTGCAGTTCGGCCAGGGACGGGATCGCTTCCAACACGGCGGTCAGGATAGCCCGCCGGCGGCAACGGCGGGCGGCTGCGTGCCGTAGCCGGGACGGGGCAGGATGCGGGCGTCGGCCTCCGCCGCGGACAGCGATCCACTCTTCACCGACGTGCCGTACGCGTCCACGTAGGTCTGGCCAGACAGGTCCTGGATCGCCGCCATGATCTCGTCGGTGACCCATCGCAGCACACGGTGGTCGTCGAACCTCCCCGCGTAGGCGGAGAAGTCGAGCGGCGCCCCGATCACGATCCGCGGCCGGCGGATCCACGGGATGCCGATCCGCGTCCGCACGGCCGGAGTGTCGAACATCGCCACCGGCACCACCGGCACGCCTGCGGCGAGCGCCATCCGCGCCCCTCCGGTGTGGCCCTTGTAGAGGCGGCCGTCGGGAGAGCGGGTGCCCTCGGGATAGATGCCGACCAGGCCGCCCTGATCGAGCACCTCGAGCACGGGGCCGAGCCCGGCGAGGCTGACCCGGCCGCCGGAGCGGTCCAGCGGCACCTGGCCGATCGCCTTCAGGAACCACGCCACGATCTTGGCGCCGAGGCCGCCCCTGCCGGCGAACAGCTCCGCCTTGGCGGGGAAGGTCAGGGTACGTTCCATCATTGCCGGCAGGACGAAGGTGTCGCCCGCGGCCAGGTGGTTGCTCGCGAGCAGCGCCCCTCCGCTGGCGGGGATGTTCTCCTCACCCTCGATCCGGGCCCGGAAACCGAACCGGACGACGGGTCGGAACAGCACGTTCTTGAAGAAGGCGTACCACACGGCGGACAGCCTACGATGACGCCATGCAGGTGAGCGATTTCGCGCAACCGTTCCACACTCTCGAGGGCAGCGTCGGCGTCCTGTTCTGCCACGGTTTCACGGGTTCGCCCTGGTCACTGCGGGAGTGGGCGACGGTCACCGCCGATGCGGGCTATCGGGTGTCGCTGCCCCGGCTGCCCGGCCACGGGACGTCCTGGGAGGAACTCAACCTCACCGGCTGGCGTGACTGGTACGCGACGGTGGAGCGGGCCTTCGCCGAGCTCAGGGCGTCCTGCGACGCGGTGTTCGTCACCGGGCTGAGCATGGGTGGCGCGCTGGCGCTACGGCTCGCCGAGAAGCATCCCGACGAGGTCGCGGGGCTGGTGCTGGTGAATCCCGCCGTTCTCGGCTATCCCAAGATGCGCGCGGTCCCTGTGGTGAGCAAGGTGAGGGCGTCGGCGAAGGCGATCGGGTCGGACATCGCCGCCGAGCACATCGACGAGTTCGCCTACGAGCGGACGCCGCTGAAGGCCGCCCACTCGATGATGCGGATGTGGGTGGACGTGCGGGCGTGCCTCGACCTGGTCAGCTGCCCGCTGCTGCTGTTCCGTTCCTCGACCGACCATGTCGTGCCCGCCGCGTCGACGGCGTTCGTGCGCAGCCACGTGTCCAGCGACGAGATCACCGAACGCGTGCTGGATCGCAGCTACCACGTGGCGACGATGGACCACGACAAGGAGCAGATCTTCACCGAGTCGCTGGAGTTCTTCGCCCGCCATTCCCGCTGAGCCACGGCCCGAGTGAGGATGCGCCCGCCCGGCTCCGCAGCCGGGATCGCCGGCCGGCACCGGGCTGAGTGATCGGTGGTGCTCAGGCCAGGTCGGCCAGCGCGGCCCGGTACCAGCGGGTGATCCGCTCGATCTCCGCAGGGGTGACGCTGTCCGCGTCGTGAATGGCTCGGCGCCAGAAGTCGTCGGCGTGCGCGCCGAGGTGCGCGCGGACCTGGTCGGCGGCCAGCTGGGCCAGCGCATAGTCGGTGAGGCTCTCCGGGTCGGCGGGCAGGGCGTCGGGGAGGCCGTGCTCGGTCAGGAAGGACACGACCAGCGCCCGGTTGCGCGCGGCCGTTGCCGAGTCCGACCGTGCGGCCACCGACTCGGCCAGGCCCTCCACGGCCCAGCCCAGCGAAGCCCCCGCGGCTACGCAGGCGGAGTCGGTGGCGACGTGCACGGCCTCGTGCACGAGGGTGCTGTCGAGCCACTCCGCGGACTGGGCGAGCACTGCGGGGTTGACGATGATCCTCGGCGTGCCGGCCGAACAGGTCGTGATCGCGGACGCGTCGTCGGCCGAGGCGCCGCTGACCGTCCCGAACCTCCCCCCAGGCGGGATCACCACGACGAGCCCACCCGACCAGTCCTCCCCCACCGTGGAGCGACGGACCACTTTCGCCGCGCGCTCGAGGCGGTCGGCCCACGTCTTCCGGGCCGACGCGTCCAGCCCGGCGGAGACCAGCGTGCCCGAGGTGGTCGTGGTGACGCTCACCCCCGCGAGGGCCCACACGGGCAGCGGGCCGGACGTGGCCTCGAGCCCGGAGACCGCGTCGGATCCCGCCGCCTGGACGTAACGGACCGTCTCGCGCGCCGTCCTGCGGTCGCCGGGAAGCGCGTAGTCGGCGCGCAGGAGCCGGTCGCCGGCCCCGGCAACGGTGGCATCGCCGGCGGTCAGGACGGCGAAGAGGCTCAGCCCGACGGCCTGTGCGTCCGGGCCGAAGACAGCCAGGACGCCGGCCTGCGACGCCGACCGGACGCCGGCGTCGAGCCGGCTCGCGATCGTGGTCGTCGGGGACGGCGACGGTTCGGACCCGCGGGCGCAGGAGACGGACGTGCAGAGAACAACGGCCAGGAGGATGGCCAGCCGACGGCGCGGGGGCGGTGCTGCGCCCGGAGCAGCGACCGGGTTCAGCCGACGATCCGGCGGGCACCGGCCCACGGGGCCGGGTACGAGGCGAGGGTCTGGATGACCAGGTCGGAGCGGGTGTTGCGGGCGTGCACGATCTTGCCGTTGCCGATGTACATGCCGACGTGGTGAACCGGGTGGTACCAGAAGATCAGGTCGCCGGGCTGGAGCTCGCTCTTCGACACGGCGCGGCCGAGGTGCGACTGGGCCAGCGACGAGTGCGGCAGGCCGACCCCCGCGGCGCGGTAGGAGGCGAGCATGAGCCCGGAGCAGTCGAAGCTGTTCGGCCCGGAGGCGCCCCACACGTACTGGCTGCCCTTGACCTTGGACACCGCGTACTTGACCGCCGCGAGCGCCTTCGCGTTCGCCGTGGTGCCGTCGAGATCGTTCAGGCTCCAGCCGGTGCTGCCACCGTCGGCCCGGTTGAGCTCCTCCTGCTGCTGGTTGGTGAGGGTCAGGACGAGCGCCTGCGCCTGGTCGACCTTGTCCTGGACCTCCTGCTTGAGGTCGGCGAGCTTCTTCTCCTGGTCGGCCAGCGCGGCGGTCTCGGCCGCCGCCGTCCGCTGCATGTCGGCGAGGTTGGCCTGCTCGGACTGGTGCTCTGCCAGCGTCGCGCTCATGTCCTGGTCGACCTTGTCGGCGGTGGACAACCGGTCCAGCATCGTGTCGGGGTCACCGCTGGTGAAGATCTGGACGGTGGTGTCGACCTCGCGGTTGCGGAATTGCATCAGCGCGATCGCACGCACCTGGTCCGCCAGGGCGTCGACCTTGGCCTGCTGGGTCTTGATGTCGGCCTGGAGGACCTTGAGCCGGTCCTTGCTGTCGGACAGGGCCTGCGCGGCCTGGTCGTAGTCCTCCCCGACCTCGCTGGCCTGCTCCTCGAGCGACTGCACCTGGCTCTTCGCGTCGGCGAGCTTCGCGGCCGTGCTGGAAGTGGGCGAGGGGGACGGCGACGGAGAGGGAGTGGCTTCGGCCGAGGTCACCGACCCTCCGCCGAAGAGCACCAGGGTTGCCGCCACGACGGCGATCGCGTTGCGCGCACCCTGCTGAGCCCCCATGCCCCGAATCCCTCCCGCTGAAACAAAACTGAGAAAATCCTAAGGGGGAGACTTCAGGATGGCAACTCCGTCCGGATCCCGGAGCCCCGCGGGCCCGGTTCCGGGTGCGGTGGTCCTCCGGGAGCGTTCCCCCGACCGGCCGCCCACTGTAGGTGGGCGGCCCAATGCCGGGATCCCACCACCCGGGCCCACGGCCCTGAGCGGCTGCCGTCGCGGAAGGGGACGGGGACGTCGCGCCCCCGCTCAGCCGGTCCCGGAGATGCCGCCGGGGCCCGCCGTGATCAGGCGCAGCGGGGGCAGCAGGCCGGAGTCGGCCATGGCGCGCAGCGCCGCCTGCTCCTGGTCGTCCAGCACCAGCGCGTTGGGCATCGGCCCCAGCAGTACCGACACCACGCAGTCCGCGCAGGCCGGGCCACGCGCCCGGCAGGTGCCGCAATCGACATGCAGTACGTCCATGCCGACAAGCTTCGTGGTCGCCTCTGACACTCTCCCCTCCGGCCCCTGCCGCACCTACGCTGAACGAGTGCGCGGCAGGGTGATCGCCACCGCGGTGGCACTCGCGGTCCTGGCCGGCTGCTCGCCGGCCGGCCCGCGGCCGGGCGTGCCCGCCTGGCAGC
>NZ_JASGES010000009.1:0-9671 GCF_047606205.1 Propionicimonas sp.
GCCGCCGGGTGCCGTCCCGCCGGCGCGCGCCGCCGGCCGTGGTCGCGGCGGCCGGCCGGACGTGGTCGTCGTCGGGACGGCGGGTCGGGATCTCCTAGGGTGGCCCGGGGACGGGACCGGGAAGAGGTGTGGGGTGGCATTCGGCGTGCCGGCGGGGCAGGTGCTGATCATGTTCATCCTGATCGCGCTCGGCTGGGCAGCGTTCCGCCTGCACTGGATCGGCCAGGAGTCGTTGAAAGGCATGACGAACCTCTTGCTGTACCTGGTCTCTCCCTCGGTCACGATCCTGGCGTTCCAGCGCCCCTTCGACGCGGACCGGCTGCGGATGATGGGCATCGTCTTCGTCGTCGACCTGGCCGCGTTCGCCCTGACGATCGGCATCGCGAACCTGCTGTTCAACCGGCAGCTCGTGCCGGACGCGGACACGAGGACGACGCTGCGGTTCGGCACCGTGTACTCCAACGCGGGGTTCATCGGCATCCCGCTCGCCCAGGCCATCCTCGGTAACGACGGCGTCTTCTACACCGTGGCCTTCATCGCAGCGTTCACGGTCATGGTGTGGACGCACGGCGCCTCGCTGTTCGGCCACGACGGCGAGGCGCTCGCCGCGAAACTCCGCCGGGTCGCGCTGAACCCCGGCATCGTCTCGATCGTGGTCGCGCTGCCGCTGTTCCTGTTCTCGGTGAGCCTGCCGTCGCCGGTCTCGGACGTCCTCGGCTACCTCGCCTCGATGAACACCCCGCTGAGCATGGTCGTGGTCGGGGTGAACCTGGCCGCGTTCAGCCTGCGCACGGTGTTCAGCGACCGGCTGGTCTGGCTGGGCACGTTCGCCCGCAACGTGCTGGTGCCCGCCGTGTTCATCGCCCTGCTCGGCCCGGTGCCGATCGACCCGGTGGCCCGGCTCGCGATCGTCATCTCGGTGAGTGCTCCGGTCGGGGCGTTCCTGGTGATCTTCAGTGTCCGCCACGACCGGGACACGCAGTTCGCCACCCGGCTGCTGTGTCTGTCCACACTGGCGAGCGTGGTCACCCTGCCGGCGGCGCTGGCTGCGGCCACCGCCCTGTGGGGGAGCGCCTGAGCGAACCCTCAACCACGCCCTCGCAAACTCTCAACCAAATGCTGTTCATTCGGCGTTGCCGTGTCAGACTCCCTGAAGTGACGGCGGTCGAATACGACTGCGCATTTGGCGTTGCCCGCCCGTTCGGCTGGCGGGTTCGACGTCCACGAAATCGCGCATGAGTCCATTTCGGCGTGCCCGCATCGAAGGCAATCACGGGAAGGGCTGTAGCGATGGAACCGATCAGGACCGTACGGGTGCTGGCAGCCACGGTGGTCGCAGCGGTGTTCATCGCCCTCACCGGAGGGATCGTCGTCGAATCCCCGTCGCACGCTGCCGCGGTCGCCTCGCAGACCAGCCTCAAGGCTCAGGCGATCTACTTCCAGCAGGACCGCGACACCGGCCGGCGCGATCTGGCGGTCGCGTCCATGGCTGCCCACTCCGCCTGGCAGAACCAGCTGTGGAGCGGCTTCGTGAAGTCGTGGTCGACGATCAACAACTCCATGGTGATGAACTCCACGGTGCCCGCCGGATTGCCGAAGAAGGGCCACGTGTTCGTCGTTCTGGGCTCGGCCCTGAAGAAGTCGGGAAAAGTCAGCGTCAAATTCGAGCGGCGACTCAAGGTGGCGGTGAAAGCGCTGAAGAAGTACCCCAGGTCCAAGGTGCTGGTCACCGGTGGCGCGCCGAAGAACGGCCACACCGAGGGTGAGGTCGGGTACAAGTGGCTGGTGGCCAAGGGCATCGCCGGATCCCGGATCATCGTGGAGAAGAAGGCCGCCAGCACCATCGGGAACGCGAAGAACTCGATGGCCATCCTGGCCAAGTCGTCGGCCTACACCAGCTACAGCCTGATCTCCGACTCCTCGCACCTGCGCAGGGCCTCGATCCTTTTCGACGCGGCCGCGGTGCTCGTCCAGGAGAAGAGCGGTAAGCCGTGGGGGATCGAACGGCTGGCCAATGTCGCGTACATGGACATGAAGTCCGCCGGGAAGGTGCCGCTCGCGGACTGGTCGGTCACCTACACCGCCGGCAACGTGGCTGCACTGTTCGGTATCACCAGCACGTACAAGAAGCTGCTGGCCGATGCGCCGGCGAAGGCGGTCCTGACCTCGGTGGCGGTCACCTCCCCGACGAAGGTCAGCTACGCCGTCGGACAGGAGCTGAGCACGAAGGGTCTGGCCGTCACCGCCCTCTACAACAAGGGCGTGTACTCCCGCGACGTCACCTCGACCGCGAAGCTCAGCGGCTTCGATTCCTCGGCCGCCGGCACCGGCACCGTCACCGCGACCTACTCCGACGGCGGGGTCAGCAAGTCCGCGTCCTTCGAGTACACGATCGCCAGGAGTGCCAGCACGCTGGCGCTCAAGCGGTCCACCAGCACGGTGAGGGCCGGCGTCACCCGGCTGACCGTGAAGGCGACGGTCGGTGCGGAGTCGAGTGACGTCGTGCCCACCGGGTACGTGAAGTTCTACCTCGACGGCACCCGCCTGAAGACCATCACGCTCACCGGGAAGGACGCGGGAGTCGCGCGGTTCCGCTTCCCCAAGATCGGGGGCAAGGGCACACATCGCATCGTGGTGAAGTACCTCGGCTCGGACCAGCTCGGTGCCGTCCGGAAGGAACTCGCCGTCGCGGTGAGCTGAGGGTCCCGGCCGTCGGATGGATGAACGGGGCCGCTCAGTCACGGCGGCTTCCGGATCCGGGAATGTCCGGCCCGGCTCCTGCGCTGCACCTGGTGTACAGCCAGGAACCCACAGGAGGGTGCATGTCGGACAGCGAACACCGCACGACCAGCGAGGAGCGCCGCGGCCGAGAGCGCCGAACCGGGCCGGTGGAGGGCCCCTTCGTCGGCTCGTCCGCGTCCGAGGAGGAGGGCGCCAGCCCGGCCGACGTCCCTCGCCCGCGGCAGACGATCGCCTTCTGAGGCGGCACTGGCCCGGCGGTCCCAGGGCGGGGCCGCCGGGTCGTCCGTGTCTGGTGGACGCCCGACCGCGGGCCGCGGCTCAGCCGGCCTCGGGCCCGGAAATGCCGAGCGTGACGTAGGCGCGGCGGATGTGGCGCTCGATCAGGTTCGCCGCGGAGCCCGGGTCGCCGGCCTCGATCGCGGCGAGGATCTCCTGGTGCTCGTTGAGGATCTCCTGGCGGTGATCGGGCCAGTTGGGCAGCAGTCGGGTCGCCTCGCGGATGGTCTCCCGGACGGCCTGCCGGATCGCCACGGTGAGGTCGGCGATCAGTTCGCTCTGCCCCGCCCTGGCGATCTGGACGTGGAAGTCGGTGTCGAGGTCGTTGAACTCGTCGACGGCGTCCGACTGCTCCATGGCCGCCATCAGCCCCTTGAGCTTGCGGACCGAGCGTCCGGTGGTGCGCTGCGCGGCGAGAGCGGCCGAGGACCGCTCGAGGGCGACCCGGGTCTCGGTGAGGTCCGCCGTGCCCGCCGCCGAGAGGGTGAGGTGGAGCTGGAAGATGCGGGCGAGCGCGTCACCTCGCGCGGGCGAGATCCGGGTGCCGCGGCCGGGGCCGGAACTGGAGGTGATCAGGCCCTGGGTCTGCAGGACGCGCATGGCCTCGCGTACCGCCGACCGGCTCACGCCGAGCTGGGCGGCGAGATCGCGCTCGGGTGGCAGTTGGTCGCCAGGACGGTGCGTCCCGGCGAGGATGCCGGCCTCGATGTGCTTCAGCACGACCTCGTAGGCGTGGAGCCCGTCACGCTCCTCGGTGGGTGTCACGGCTTCATTGTGGCGGATCTGCCGGACGCCCTTGACGATCGCGGTGCGAAGGTCCAGACTCAGAAATGGTCTGACCAATAGGTCGGGCCGGGTGTTGCCGGGTCTCGTCCGCCACTCCGGTCGCGGGTCGTGCCCCGGTGGCTCCGCGACGAACGGAGGAACGATGACGATCCCGTCCGGTGGAATCACGGTGGCGCTGTTCGCGACCTGCATCAACGATGTGATGTTCCCTGGCACGCCCAAGGCGGTGGTATCGGTGCTGGAGCGGCTGGGTTGCCGGGTCGAGTTCCCGCTCGAGCAGACCTGCTGCGGCCAGATGTTCACCAACACCGGCTACTTCGACGCCGCCGTCCCGGACGTGCGCAACTACGTCAAGGCGTTCTCCGCCTACGACTACGTGGTGGGCCCCTCCGGCTCGTGCATCGGCGCCGTGCGCCACCAGCACCCGATGCTGGCCGAGCACGCCGGGGACGCCAAGCTGGCCGAGGCGGTGGATGCGGTGGTGGCCAAGACCTACGACTTCACCGAACTGCTCGTCGACGTGCTGGGCGTGACCGATGTGGGCGCATACTTCCCGCACCGGGTCACCTACCATCCGACCTGCCACTCCGTCCGGGTGGCGAAGGTGGGGGACCGGCCCTACCAGTTGCTCAGCAAGGTGAAGGGTATCGACCTGGTGCCGCTGGAGGCGTCCGACCAGTGCTGCGGGTTCGGCGGCACGTTCTCGGTGAAGAACCCGGACGTCTCGGTCGCGATGGGCTCGGACAAGGCGCGCCACGTCGTCGACACCGGCGCGGAGTACCTGATCACCGGCGACAACGCCTGCCTGATGCACATCGGCGGGCTGCTGCACCGGCAGAACTCCGGCGTGAAACCCATCCACCTGGCCGAGGTCCTCGCCCACACCGAGGCGGGTGCGGCATGAGCACCCCACGAAGCTCCACTCCTGGGCTGCGTTCCCCCGAACAGCTCCGCGGCGGCCCCGCGGTGACCGCCGAGGCTGTCCGCCGCACGCCGGCACCGCCGCCCGGGACCTACCTGGGCATGCCGAAGTTCCAGAAGAACGCCAAGGAGCAGCTCGGCAACGAGCAGCTGCGCAAGAACCTCCGCCATGCCACCGGGACGATCCGCGCCAAGCGGGTGATGCGGGTCTCCGAGGTGCCCGAGTGGGAGGACCTGCGGCTGGCGGGCGAGGCGATCAAGAACCGGACGCTGCGCCACCTCGACCGCTACCTCGTGCAGCTGGAGGAGTCGCTGACCAGGGCGGGCGCGACCGTTCACTGGGCGCGGGACGCCGCCGAGGCGAACGCGATCGTCGTGGGGCTGGTGAAGGCCAAGGGCGTCGACGAGGTCGTCAAGGTGAAGTCGATGGCCACCCAGGAGATCGAGCTCAACGAGGCGCTGGAGGAGGCCGGGGTCGCGGCGTGGGAGACCGACCTCGCCGAGCTGATCGTGCAGCTGGGCCACGACCGGCCCAGCCACATCCTCGTCCCTGCCATCCACCGCAACCGCGCCGAGGTCCGCGAGATCTTCCTGCGGGAGATGAAGCAGTACGGCACGCCCGCGCCGGAGGACATCACCGACGACCCTGCCGAGCTGGCCGGGGCTGCCCGCCGGCACCTGCGGGAGAAGTTCCTGCGGGCGAAGGTCGCGATCTCCGGGGCGAACTTCGCGATCGCGGAGACGGGGACGCTGGTGGTGGTCGAGTCCGAGGGCAACGGCCGGATGTGCCTGACCCTGCCCGAGACGCTGATCTCCGTGGTCGGCATCGAGAAGGTGCTGCCCACCGTCGCCGACCTCGAGGTGTTCATGCGGCTGCTGCCGCGTTCCTCCACGGGCGAGCGGATGAACCCGTACACGTCCATGTGGACCGGCGTCACGCCTGGCGACGGCCCGCAGGAGGTCCACGTCGTTCTGATCGACAACGGACGCACCAACGCGCTCGCCGATCCTCAGGGACGCCCGGCGCTGCGCTGCATCCGGTGCTCGGCCTGCCTGAACATCTGTCCGGTCTACGAGCGGGTCGGCGGCCACGCCTACGGGTCGGTCTACCCGGGCCCGATCGGGGCGGTGCTGAACCCGCAACTGCGCGGCATCGAGCACCCGATCGACCAGTCGCTGCCCTACGCCTCCAGCCTGTGCGGAGCGTGCTTCGAGGTGTGCCCGGTGCGGATCCCGATCCCCGACATGCTCGTGCACCTGCGCAAGGAGGTGGCCGACCACAAGCACGGGGTGCACGTGGAGCCGATCGCGATCGGGCTGGCCGGCTGGGCGCTGAGCGACCGCAAGCACTTCGAGTTCGTCGAGGGCATGGCCTCGCTGGCGGCGCGGGTGCTGCCGAACACCCACCACCTCGGGCCGCTGCCGTGGCCGGCCGCCGCGTGGACGCGGGCCAGAGACCTGCCGATGCCGCCGCAGGAGTCGTTCCGGCAGTGGTGGCGGCGCAATCGCGGGGAGGAGCAGAAGTGAGCGCACGCGAGGAGATCCTGGGCCGGGTCCGTTCGGCCCTGGCCGACGTCACCCAGCCCGATCCGGAGCTCGACGTCCCCCTCACCTGGGAATATGGTCGCGCGACCACGATGCCGGACGTCCTGGGCCGGTTCGTGGAGATGTGCGGGGACTACAAGGCGACGGTGGCCCGGTGCGGTGCGGCAGATGTCGCAGCTCGGGTGGCCGACCTCCTCGGCGGTGCCGGGGTTCGCTCGGTGGTCCTGCCGTCAGGGTTGGAGCAGACCTGGCGGCAGGCCATCGAGGCCGCAGGCATCACTGTCCACGATGACGATCCGCCTCTTTCGCGGGCCGAGCTGAACGCCATCGACGGCGTGGTGACCGCATCCGCGGTGAGCATCGCCGAGACCGGCACGATCGTCCTCGACCATGCCGCCGACCAGGGCAGGAGGGCGCTCACCCTCGTCCCGGACACCCACCTCGTCGTCGTCCGCGCCGACCAGGTGGTCTCCGACGTCCCCGAGGCGGTCGCCCGTCTTGCCGACGCGGTCACCGACGGTGCCCCGCTGACCTGGATCAGCGGCCCTTCGGCGACCTCCGACATCGAGTTGAGCCGGGTGGAGGGCGTCCACGGCCCCCGCACCCTGCTGGTCGTCCTCGCCGACTGAGACCCCCGATCGTGGGGACGGTTCCTTTCCCGTTCGCTGGTCCGTCCCTTTTCCCGTTCGGGAGTAGCCTGCCCGTACTCGAGGAGAGGATGGGGGAGTGGAACTCGGACCTGTTGAGCTTCTGGCGGTGACCGTGCCGGACGGCCGCCCGGACGCCCTGGTGCTGGACGAGCTGGAAGCGCTGGTGGCCGCCGGTAGCGTGCGCATCGTGGACGCGGTGCTGGCCACCCGGAACACCGGCGCCGACCTGGCGCTGATCGAGCTGGCTGACGCCGAGGGTTGGGACCGGCTGGTGGGGCTGATCGGCCATCTGGAGGGACTGCTGGCCACCGACGACGTGGACGAACTCGTGTCCGCGCTCGGCCCCGGCCAGATGGCGCTGCTGCTGGTCCTCGAGAACACCTGGCTGCGGCCGCTGCTGGCCGCCGTGCGCCATACCGGCGGTGAGGTGCTCGACGAAACAGCCATCACCGACCTGGTGGTGCAGGAGATCGCGGACAACGTCCCGGACGAGGAGGAGAACCGATGAGGCGCAGAGCCGGACGCCCCAGCCTGCTGGGCACAATGGCACGGACCGCAGTGATCGCCGGCACCGCGCAGACGGTGGCGGGCGGTGTTGCGCAGAAGCAGGCGGCGCAGGCCCAGGCCGCAGCCAACGAGCAGGCGGCCAAGCAGGCCACCCAGGCCGAGCTGGCCGACCTCCGCAACCAGGTCTCGCAGCTGCAGGCCACCACGCCGGATCCGGCTCCTGCGGCCTGGCCCGTGCTGCCGGCACCGCCGCCTGCCGCACCGGCCGCGCCCGATCTCCTGGCTCAGTTGCAGCAGCTCGCGTCCATGAAGGACGCCGGTCTGCTCACGGATGCCGAGTTCGCGGCTGCCAAGGCCAAGCTGCTGGGCTGAACTCGTGGTGGGCTTCGACTGGCAGGAGTCGCGTCGCGCGTGCGCCGACGCCGCCGGCTGGTTCCAGGCCACGACCGCCGAGGTCGGTGACCGCTGGGACGAGCCCGGCCTCGGCGAGTGGAACGTCCGCGCCCTGGTCGGCCACACGGCGCGGGCGTTGCTGACGGTGGAGGCATACCTGGGCACGCCGGCCGCGACGGCCGACGTGACCTCGGCGGTGGGCTACTACCTCGCCACGAAAGCGATCGCGGCGGGTCCCGGTGTGGCTCAGCGGGGGAGGGACGCCGGCGAAGCCCTCGGCGCCGACCCGGTCGCCGCGGTCGCGGAGATCGTCGCCCGCGTGTTCGCGCTGGTGGACGGGCTGACCGGCGAGGAACTGCCCACCACGATCGCCGGCGGCATCCGGCTGGCGGACTACCTGCCCACCAGGATCCTCGAGCTCACCGTGCACACCGCCGACCTGAGCATGGCGCTGGGCCTGTCCCCGGAGCCACCCGCGCTGCCCGCCGGACTGACGTTGCGGCTGCTGGCCGAGCTCGCGGTCACCGAGGGGCGCGCAGGCCCGCTCCTGCTGGCGGCGACGGGTCGTGGCGGGCTGCCGTCCGGCTACACCGTCCTGTGAAACCCTGACCGCGTGACCGTGATCGGTGGGTGCGCTGTTGTGCTGGCGCTGGTGATCTTCGTCGTCCTGCACATCGTGGGACGGGCGATGCTGGGCTGGCTGACGATCGCGCTGGCCGGAGGCTAGCGCACGATCTTGTAGGTGAACCTCGCGCTGCCCACCACGCCCCACAGCCGCAGCCAGACCAGCATCATGGCCTCGACGCCCCGAGCGGCGGTGATGTCGCCGAGGTCGATCACGTCGCGGTGGCCGAGGTCGGTGAGCAGGCCGGTGACCAGGGCTTTCGCCTCGTCGTCGTCGCCGCAGACGAAGGTGCTGAAGTCGCCGTCCGCGAGTTCTCTGGGCGTGACCATCAGCGGAGCCGTCATCGTGTTGAGGCTCTTCACCACGCGCAGGGCGGGGAAGGTGCGCTGGAGTTGTTCGGCGAGGGAGTCGGTGTTCGCCACGAACAGCGTGGGTGGCATTCCGTGGCCGGCGTCGAGCGGGTTCGCCACGTCGAGGACGATCGTCCCGTCCGCCACCGTGGCCGCGCCGACACCCGCGACGGACGCCTCCCCGGGCAGTGCGTTCACCACCAGGTCGGCATCCACGGTGGCCTCCGCGAACCTGGCCACCCCGACCGCCGGATGCGTGCCGGCCCAGGTGCCGAACCCGCCCGGGTCGGTGCGCGCGAGCGAGGTGGCGGGGTCGCGGGTGCCGACCACAACCTCATGCCCCCGCTCGGCCAGCCCACCCGCGAGCGACTGCCCCACCATCCCCGTGCCCAGTACCGCGATCCGCATGTCGTCCTCCTCGCCCCTGCGATCGTGCGCGCCGCCTGCCCGCGAAGGAATAGGCAGTTGGGCTCCCCGGGGACAGGGATCGCTACCGGCGCAGCCCGGCCTTCCGGACGGCCTCGATGCGCTGGCGGCGGAGTTCGTCCAGTTCGGGCATCGGCAGGGGATCGAGCTCGTGACCCAGCGCCCGCTCGAGCAGGTGGTCGGCCAGGTCGGGGTTCCTGGCGAGGATCGGGCCGTGGGGGTAGATGCCCAGCACATTGCCCTGGACGGCGCCGTCGGTGCCTTCCCCGGAGTTCCCGATGCCGATCTCGACCTGGGCGAGCGGTTCCGCCTCCGGTCCGAGGTAGGTGAAGCCGCCGTGGTTCTCGAAGCCGGTGAGCAGGCTCTCGGTGCCGTCGGGTCGCCTCCAGCTGCTGAGGATCTCGCCGACGGCGCGCTCGGTGCCGCGCCGCGTGGTCACGTCGAGCAGGC
>NZ_JASGES010000010.1:0-24969 GCF_047606205.1 Propionicimonas sp.
CCCGGCCCGGGCGGCCGCGTGGTCACTCCGGAGCGTCGCGACCCGGCCGAGCCCGGCCCCGGGTTCAGCCCGCGGCGCGGGCGCGACGACGCTGCGACAGCTCGTCGTCGGTGTGGGACGGCTCCTCGGCGCGCTCGGCCGGGAGTTCCTGCAGGGTGCCCTCGATGTCGCGCCAGACTCCGCCGAGCGCGATCCCGAACATGCCCTGGCCGCCGCGCAGCAGGTCGATCACCTGGTCGTCGGACGTGCACTCGTACACCGACACGCCGTCGCTCATCAGGGTCACGGTGGTGAGGTCCTCGACGCCGCGGGCGCGCAGGTGGTCGATCGCGGTGCGGATCTGCTGCAGGGAGATCCCGGCGTCGATCAGCCGCTTGATCACCTTGAGCAGGAGCAGGTCGCGGAAGCTGTAGAGGCGCTGCGTCCCGGACCCGCCGGCCGACCGGACCTCCGGGACGACCAGACCGGTGCGGGCCCAGTAGTCGAGCTGCCGGTAGGTGATGTCGGCGGCGCGGCACGCCACCGGGCCGCGGAAGCCCAGGTCGTCGGGCATCGGTGCGAAGTCGCCGTCGAACAGCAGGTCCTGGGCCGGCGCCTGGTGCTGAGCGTTCATCGCTGCCCTCTTCTCGATCGGGTGAATCACCTCGGTGGGATTACGACGGTAATCCGACCCGCCGGTGAGGGTCAACGACACGCCGGGTCGCGACCGGCGCGCTCGCCGAGTCTGAACCGCTACCTCAGGGTTGCCGCGCCGTCGCGTCCGGGCTCACGGATCACCTGCGTCACCGGTGAAGTCGTCGGGGTTCACCGTGTCGAGGAACTCCCGGAACCGCTCGACCTCGTCGTCCGCGCCGGCCGGCTCTCCCGGCGACACTCCCTGCGCCGGGTCGATCCCGGCCTGGTCGAGCACCTCGTCGACGCAGTGGATCGGGCATCCGGCGCGCAGGGCGAAGGCGATCGCGTCGCTCGGACGGGCCGCGACGCAGCGCGAGCCGAGGACGAGCTCTGCGAAGAACTGGCCGTCCTCGTAGGCGACGATCCGGACCGCGTCCAGGGCGTCGGAGCCGGAATCCACCAGCCGCCAGGCCAGGTCGTGGATGTTCGGGCGTTCGGGATCGGGGTCCTCGGTCGCGCTGAAGATCGCCGACGCGCCGCCGTGGCTCATCCAGATCGGCAGCAGCCGATGCGATCCGTCGACCTCCTCGAGCACGACCAGTGGGACGGCGTCCCCCGTGGAGACCCGGATCTCGACCACCTTCAGCTCGCGCACGCCGGCCTCACTGGGGCAGCTGGGAACGCATCAGCGCCGCGTGGGCGTGCAGCACGAGCTGCATCACCTCCGCGGGCAGCGTCCGGTTGGACGGGTTGCGGCGCAGGTGCGGTGCGATGGCCTGCTCGATCAGGCCGACCTCGCGCTCGGCCGCCTGCTTGACCACCCGCAGGTGCCGGGCGTCCATTCCGAACGCGGCCAGTTTGCGGGAGATCACCGCCACGGTGAGCGCGTCCCTGCCGTAGTAGATCGTGCCGCGCCGGGGTGCGACGAGCTGGTGCTTCTCGAGCTCGGCCAGCGCCGGCTCGCTGAGGCCGCTCAGCTCGAGGAGCTCCCGGCGGGTGATCCGGATCGCGCGCTTGGGCGGGCGGGGCTGGCTCTGCACGGCGGCTGCAGCCTCGTCGACGTCCTCGTGGCCCTGCGTCCGCGCGGGCCCCAGCGCCGGTGGATCCTGGCCGCGGTCCATCATCTCCAGGTGCTCGCGGATCACCTTCAGCGGAAGGTAGTGGTTCTTCTGGACGTCGAGGATGTAGCGCAGCCGCTCGATGTCGGACTCCGCATAGCGGCGGTAGCCGGAAGGAGCCCGCTCCGGCGAGATCAGCCCCTCGGACTCCAGGAACCGGATCTTGGAGATGGAGACGTCGTCGAACTCGGGTTTCAGGATGGCCAGGACCTGGCCGATGCTCCGCAGCCCGAGAGCCATCAGTCCTGCCCGGCGAAGAACACCATGCGGAACTTGCCGATCTGCACCTCGTCGCCGCGGCGCAGCGCCACCTCGCCGTCGATCAGGGTGCGGTTCACGTAGGTGCCGTTCAGGCTGTTCTCGTCGGTCAGCCACACCTGCCCGTCGCGCCGCGTGAACCGGGCATGGTGCCGGGAGACCGTGATGTCGTCGAGGAAGATGTCGCAGCGCGGATGCCGGCCCGCGGTGATCACGTCGGAGTCGATCAGGTAGCGGGCGCCCGCCTGGGTTCCCTTCAGGACCAGCAGCAGGGCCGAGCCCTGGGGCAGGGCTTCGATGGCTGCGGCGTCGGCGGCGTCGAGGTCGTCGAACTGGAACTCCTCCACGACCGGGGGGATCACCCTCGTGGTGTCGCCGGAGAGCTTGGCCAGGCTCGCGCCGCAGTGCGGGCAGAAGTTCGCGGCCTCCGTGAGTTCATGGCCGCAGGCGGGGCAATGCATCATCTAGGGTCACCTTCCGTGCCTGGCTGGGAGCCCTCCCCCCGACTGAGGCTCAACGACAGGTAGACCGTCAGCCTAGCTGGAGACGAGCTCGCTGTACGCGTCGGCGTCCAGAAGATCCTCGACCTCGCCCGCCTCGGACAGCTCGAGCTCGAAGATCCAACCATCACCGTAAGGGTCAGAGTTGATGGTCTCGGGCGCGGTGTTGAGCAGCTCGTTCACGGCCGTCACCACCCCGCCGGCCGGGGAGTAGATGTCGGAGACGCTCTTGGTGGACTCGACCTCTGCGCAGGCGTCGTCGGCGGCGACCTCCTCGCCGACCTGCGGCAGCGAGACGTACACGACGTCCCCGAGCGCTTCGGCGGCGTAGTCGGTGATGCCCACCCGGACCGTGCTGCCGGCCCCCTGGCGCACCCACTCGTGCTTGCTGGTGTAGCGAAGATCATCGGGGAACACGCACGCACTCCTTCTGACGGCGATGGTCCGTCGTCACGGGCGCCAGCCTATCGGTTCCACGGGGCTCAGCCCGGCTCGTTTCCCGACCCGGCCGCCCGTTCCAGCGGGATCCTCCGGATCACCTCGATGCCCTGGCCGATGTACAGCAGCCCCGACCACCAGTACAGGCCCGCCCCCCAGATCACGAACGCCCACCCGGCCACCCTCGCCGCGGTGTGCCAGGCATCGTCGCCGACACCGAGCAGGACCAGCGGGAAGGCGTACAGCAGGGCGAAGGTCGCCGCCTTGCCCAGGAAGTGGACCGGGAGGCTGACGAAACCCCGGCGCCGGAGCGCGGGCCAGATCGTCGTGAACATCAGCACGTCGCGGGCGGCCAGCAGCGCGACCAGCCACCAGGGCACGATCTCCCTGATCGCGAAGCCCAGCAGCGTGGCGAGGATGTACATCCGGTCGGCCAGCGGGTCGAGCACCTGGCCCAGGCGCGAGCGCTGATTCCATCGCCGGGCCAACTGGCCGTCCAGCCAGTCGGTGGCACCGCCCACGACCAGCACCACCACGGCCCACACGTCCGACTGCCGCTCCAGCAGCAGCCACAGGAACACCGGGACGCCGAGCAGTCGAATGAAGCTGAGGATGTTCGGGACCGTCAGCACCCGTTCGGTGTCGTAAGGTTCGCCGGCCACGGGTGAAGACTATGCGATCCGGCTCACAGGTTGCTCCAAGCCGCGGAAACCAGGTCCCGGGTCTGGGCGAGCAACTGGGGAAGCGCTTTCGTCTGGCCGACCACGGGCAGGAAGTTCGCGTCGCCCAGCCACCGCGGGACGACGTGCTGGTGCAGGTGCGCGGCGATCCCGGCACCGGCCACCTCACCCTGGTTCATGCCCAGGTTGAAGCCGGCGGGGTGCGAGACCTTCCGGAGCACGGTCATCGCCTGCCTGGTCAGCTCGGCGATCCCGGCCACCTCGGGCCCGGTCAGCTCCGTGTAGTCGCTGACGTGCCGGTACGGGCACACCAGCAGGTGTCCGGGAGAGTACGGGTACAGGTTCAGCACGGCGTAGACATGCTCACCGCGGTGCACGATCAGCCCTTCCGGGTCGGGCAGTCCCGGTGCGCGGCAGAACGGGCAGGCGCCCTCGCCGGCGTCCGCCGGCTTGTTCTCGCCCTGGATGTAGACCATCCGGTGCGGCGTCCACAGTCGCTGGAACGCGTCGGGGACGCCGGGCAGGCACCCGGCGTCCTCGACCCGAACCTCGTCCATCGGCGTCAGCGCTTCGGCGGGCGCGTCGCCGCGACGATCTCCCGGATCGCCTCGGCCACCGGAACCCCGTTCTTCTGGCTGCCGTCGCGGTAGCGGAACGACACCGCGCCCGCGGCGGCGTCCTGCTCGCCGGCGATCAGCATGAACGGGACCTTCTGGGTCTGCGCGTTGCGGATCTTCTTGCCGAACCGGTCGTCGGAACGGTCGACCTCGACCCGCACGTCAGCCTTCAGGAGCTGGTCGGCGATCCCGGCCAGGTACGGCTCGTACTCGGCCGCGACGGGGATGCACTCGACCTGCACGGGGTGCAGCCAGGCCGGGAACGCGCCCGCGTAGTGCTCGGTGAGCACACCGATGAACCGCTCGATCGAGCCGAACTTGGCCGAGTGGATCATCACCGGCTCCGCCGGGTGCCCGTCCGGACCGGTGTAGGTCAGGCCGAACCGTGCCGGCTGGTTGAAGTCGTACTGGATGGTCGACATCTGCCAGGTGCGGCCGATCGCGTCCTTGGCCTGCACGGAGATCTTCGGCCCGTAGTACGCGGCTCCGCCCGGATCCGGCACCAGCTCGAGGCCGGACTCGCGTCCGACCTGCTCCAGGACGGCCGTCGCCGTCTCCCACTGCTCGTCCGAACCGATGAACTTCGACGACTTCGCCCCCTCCGTGTCCCGGGTGGACAGCTCGAGGTAGTAGTCGTCCAGGCCGAAGTCCTCCAGCAGCTCGGTGATGAACCTCAGCAGGTGCTTGACCTCATCGGCCGCGCCCTCCGCCGTGACGTAGGAGTGCGAGTCGTCCTGTGTGATCATCCGCACCCGGGTGAGCCCCTGCAGCACCCCGGACTTCTCGTTGCGGTACACCGTGCCGAACTCGAACAGACGCAGCGGCAGCTCGCGGTAGGACCTTCCCCTCGACTTGAAGATGAGGTTGTGGCCGGGGCAGTTCATCGCCTTCAGGTAGTAGTTCTGGCCATCGTCGTCCATCGGGGGGAACATGCCGTCCTGGAAGTACGGGATGTGCCCCGAGGTGCGGAACAGCACCTCCTTGGCGATGTGCGGCGTCCCGACGTACTTGAAGCCGGCGCGGACGTGGGCGGCCCGGACGTAGTCCTCCATCGCCCGCTTGATCACGCCGCCATTGGGATGGAACACCGGAAGGCCGGCGCCGAGTTCCTCGGGGAAGCTGAACAGGTCGAGCTCGGCACCCAGCTTGCGGTGGTCGCGGCGGGCAGCCTCGGCGAGCCGGTTCTGGTGGGCGACCAGATCGTCCTTGCTCGCCCACGCCGTGCCGTAGACCCGCTGGAGCTGCTGGTTGCGCTGGTCGCCGCGCCAGTACGCGGCGGAACTGCGGGTGAGCGCCCAGCCGTTGCCGAGGTAGCCGGTGTGGGGCACGTGCGGGCCACGGCACAGGTCCTTCCACGCCACGCTGCCGTCACGGCGGACGTTGTCGTAGATGGTCAGCTCGCCCGCACCGACCTCGACCGAGGCGCCCTCGGTGGACGCGGCAGAGCCCTTCAGGCCGATCAGCTCCAGCTTGTAGGGCTCGGCGGCGAGTTCCTGCGCGGCGTCGGCGTCACTGACCGCCCTGCGGACGAACCGCTGGCGCTCCTTGACGATGCCGGTCATCTCCTTCTCGATCGCCTTGAGGTCCTCCGGGGTGAGCGGCTCGGCGATGTCGAAGTCGTAGTAGAAGCCGTCGGTGATCGGCGGCCCGATGCCGAGCTTCGCGTCCGCGTGCAGCCGCTGCAGGGCCTGCGCGGTGACGTGCGCGCACGAGTGCCGGATGATCGCCAACCCCTCCTCGCTGGTCGCGAGGACGGGCTCCACCTCCTCGGCGTCGTTCAACACCGTGGCCAGATCGACGATGCTGCCGTTGACCCGGAGAGCCACGACCGTCCGGTCGTCGCCGAAGAGGTCCAGCCCGGTAGTGCCCGTCTCGACCACCCGGGTTTCGCGCGAATCGTTACGCAGCACCGTGAGGGAGACAGACACCTTGGGATTCCTTTCCAGACTGCCGGCGACCTGCCGGCAGGGGTCCATTCTGCCCCTTCGCGTGCGATCGACCCGCATCGGCGGGGCGCCGTGGCTCAGCGGTGGGCCGGGGTCACCCTTGGTGTCGGCGCGGAGGTCCCGGTCGCGTCCCGGTAACCGGGCAGCGACCCGGTGACCCTGACCGTGATCGGGACGCCCACGTCCGCGTCGCTGAGGGTGTAGGTCCTTCCGGTCGCCCTGGTGAGGGGTACCGAGCCCCGGTACCAGCGGTACGTGAACGTGACCCCGGACGGCTTCCACCTGCCGGGCTCGGCGGTGAGGACCCTGCCGGCCGACACCTGTCCGCTGATCGTCGGTGTGGCCGGGGCGAGCGTGCCGAGGCGGATCTCGCTCGTCCATGCCGAGGACCTGGCCACCGTGGTGAAGCCGGGCCGTGACCCGGTCACCCTGACCTTGAGCCGATGCCCGACGTCCGCGGCGCTCGGCGTGTAGGTGGGCCTGGTGGCACGCTCGATGCGGGACTCGCCATGCACGCCGGACCGGTACCACTGGTAGGCCAGCGACACCGGTCCCGGACCCCACTGCCTCGGCAGTGCGGTCAGCACCTCCCCGACCGCGCCGACGCCGGAGTACAGCGGCAAGGGAGCGGGGTCGAGGACGCCGGCGGCGACCGGCCCGGTCGGCTCGGAGAAGCGGCTCCTGGTCTCGAAGTTGGCCCTGGTGCCCCGCACCCGCACGCGCACGCTGCGCCCCAGGTCGTCGGCCGACAGCAGATAGGTCCTGCCGGTGGCCCCCGCGATCGGCTCGTTGTCCCTGAACCACTGCCGGGTGAGCCGGACGGTACCAGGGCCCCACGCCTCGACGAGGCTGGTCAGGGTGTGTCCCACGCCTGCGGTCCCTCTCAGCTGCGGTGTCTCCGGGTGCAGGCCCGCGCCCAGCACCGGCCCGACGGCGGCGGTGTCCTGCGCGACCGCAGCGAACCCGGGACGGTTGCCGGTGATGCGCACGGAGATGCGGTGGCCGATCTCGGTGGCGCCGAGCGTCAGGGCGGTGCCGGTCGCGCCGGCGACCGCGGCGCCGTCCCGCAGCCACTGGTAGGACAGCGCCACCTTTCCCGGGCCCCACCGGGGGGCGTCGACGCTGAGCCGTGAGCCGTAGCGGACCCGACCGTGGATCGGGGGGGCAGCCGCCGGACGGATCGCGTCCGTGCTGGTGGCCGTCGTGGTCGGCCGGGGAGCGGTCGCGCTGGGCGCGGAGTCAACCGGTGTCGTGCCCGCGGTCGCGGCATCGGCGGAGGCCCCAGGCTCCGTGGACTGGGTGGACGAGGGGGACGGCGCGGGTTCGGCCCTGCCCGCGACGGTGAACCCTGCGCAGCCGGCGACCGCCACCACGACAATGAGCGTCCCGAGCCCACGGCATCGGGACGCGAGGTCCGCCACCCCGCGCATACCCCTCCTCCAGTTGACTGGCACTACCGTAGTGTCCGCGGCGGGGTTTGGGGATGCCGCAACACACCGCTGTCGCCTGGGAGAGGATGCGAGGTCCGTGATGACGGAGTCCGGCGTCCTGCGGCTGTCGGTCTGCGTCTCGCTCCTCGTCGGCGTGGTGGGGGTCGGGTGGGGAGTCCTCGCCGAGTCGAGAGTGGTGCTGTTCGACGGCCTGTTCACCAGTTTCGGAACGGCGCTGTCGGGCATCTCGCTGTTCGCGGCCTGGGCCGCCGGCCTCGAAGCGGACCGGCGCTACCCCTTCGGCAGGGAGGCGGTCATCCCGGTCGCCATCCTCCTGCAGGGTGCGGCGCTGGGCGGGACGCTGCTGTACGCGGCGATCGACTCCGTCACACTCCTCCTCGCCGGAGGGACCGATGCCACCCCGGCCAGTGTGGTCGGATACGGCCTGGTCACCCTGGTGGTCGCGCTCGCGATGACCTTCGCCCTGCGTCGCCTCGCCCCGCGCTCGGAGCTGGCGGCCGCCGAGGCCGACCAGTGGCGCGCCGGGACGGTGCTCAGTGCGATCATCGCCATCGGTGCGGCGGCGGCGGCCGCGGCGGCCGCCCTCGGCTGGCACCAGGTGGTGCCGTACGCCGACCCCATCCTGGTGCTGGTGGCTGTGGGTGTGCTCGCCCCGGTGCCGTGGCGCCTGATTCGCGCCGCCGGCAGGGAGATCCTGGAGGCTGCCCCGCCGCGCGCCGTGCAGGACGTGATCGATACCGCCGCTGCCCGGGCCGCCTCCGAGTTCGGCCTCGGGGAGCCGATCGTGAGGGCGACCAAACTGGGCCGGCGCCTGTATGTCGAAGTCGATTTCGTCGTCAGCGCGGGAGAATGGGACGTCGCGGACGAGGATCGGGTGCGCCGGATGCTGATCGGCGAACTCGAACCCATCGGCTATGAGGTCTGGGCGAACGTGGAACTCACCACCGACCCGACCCTGGCCACCTGAGGAGGAGACGGTGTCGCAGTCCCGCAGTTGGTGGTTCCGCCGCCCTGCCCTGAACTGGCTGGAGCTGATCGGGCTGGCGGTCGCGGTCGCCCTCGTCGCCGGCGGCCTCGGTGCGACGGCGGCGATCAACCTCTCCCCCGCTTCGGGCTCCTGCGACACGACCAGGGTCGCGACCTCCACGTTGCCCGCTGTCGTGACCGTCCACGTGAGCGGCAAGGAGGCCTCCGGGTCGGGCAGCGGAGCGATCATCCGCGCCGACGGAGTCATCCTCACCAACGACCACGTGATCGCGGCCGCGGCCACGTCCGGGACCATCGACGTGCTCCTGAACAACGGCGACACGCTCACCGCCCACCTGGTCGGCACCGACCCGATCACCGATCTGGCCGTGCTGAAGATCGACCGCAACAAGCTGCCCACCCTGCTGCTCGCTCCCCGCGAGGAACTCACCGTCGGGCAGCCGGTGGTGGCGCTCGGCGCGCCGCTGGGGCTGTCCGGGACGGTCACCAGCGGCATCGTCAGCGCACTGGGGCGCAACGTTCCCGTGCCCAAGGCCGGTGGCGGGACCACCGTGCTGGCCGGGGCGATCCAGACCGACGCGTCCATCAACCCGGGCAACTCGGGCGGGCCCCTGGTCACCTGCGAGGGGCGGCTGGTCGGTGTGAACACGGCGATCTCGACGGTCCCGGACGCGAACGGCGCCGGTGGCGGCGGCAGCGTGGGCATCGGCTTCGCCGTCCCGGCGAGCACGGCCCAGCGGATCGTGGACGAGTTGCTCGCCAACGGCAGGGCCACCCACCCGTGGATCGGCGCCCAGACCGCACAGATCACTCAGGACACCGCCGACCGGTTCGCCACGGTCGCCGGGCTCTTCGTCCAGGAGGTCGCCGGCGGCGGGCCTGCCGCGACCGCGGGCCTCCAGGTCGGCGACGTGATCACCGGGATCGACGACCAGGCCGCCACCAGCGTGTCCCTCGCCTGGCTCCTGGTCAGCGCGAAGGTCGGGGACGAGGTCGCTGTCGACTACTCCCGCGACGGCACCTCCCGCCGCACCACGCTCACCCTCGCCGAGCAGCCCTGAGAGCCGAGGCGGGAGAGGGCCGGCTCGCCGTCACGCCGCGACGAGGCCGCGGCCCCGGGCGAGGCTCACCGCGACCAGGCGGTCGTGGACGCCGAGCTTGTCGTAGATGCTGCCGAGATGCTTGTGGACGGTGCGCGGCGACAACTCCAGCCTGGCGGCGATCGAGGTCGCCAGCAGTCCCTGCGCGAGCAGCGTCAGCACCTCCAGCTCCCGCGAGGTCAGGCCGAGTTCGCGGGCCGCGTCCAGCCCTGCCTGCGAACGACCCCTGCGTTCCCGGGCGGCCACGACGTGCGGCAGCAACGCCATCAGCGGCGGCACCGCCTCGGTGAGCAGCAGGACCTGATCGTCGCCGAAGCCCTCCCGCCTGGCGAACGCCAGCACGGGGCTCGGGCCGCCGTCGCGGCCGTCCCGGTCCAGGCCGCCCGGCGCGACGAGCAGCACCTCTCCGAGCCGGTGGTGCTCTCGCAGGGTCGGGCCGGCGCTCGGGCCCCCGGCGTCGGTGCTCTGGAGCAGGCCGACGAGCGCGCGGGCAGCCGGTCCGTCCGGGTAGCTGGTCACCGACGCGCTGCCGTCGACGGCGTCCGGTACGAGGCTGGCGGCCACATCCGCCGCCAGGTTCTGGGCGAGGTACCGGCAGACCACCTGCTCGGCGTCCAGATCCGCGGCCAGGGCCTCGGCGGCCTCGACCAGCATTCCGACGATCACCAGCGCCCGCTCGCCACGGTCCATCCCCGACCCCCGCTCCACCCGGGCTCCCGAACCCGCGCCCAGGACACCGGCTCTTCATCAGTTCGTTGTCTGGGAGTGCGCCGGGCCGGTGTTGATACCTCCACGGCTGGGCAAGAATGGTGAGCACGGCCACCCGAGCGACAGGAGCGTGCAGTGTCAGCGAACCCGATCGGCACCCAGGCCTGGCGGGCGCGTCCCGCGGGCGCCCCCGAGGTGATCAGCGACGAGACCGCCGAGCTCATCGAGGGCTGGTGGCGTGCGGCCAACTACCTGTCGGTCGGCCAGATCTACCTCCTCGACAATCCCCTGCTGCGTCGACGGCTCCGTCGTGACGACGTGAAGCGCCGGCTGCTGGGGCACTGGGGGACCACCCCGGGCCTCAACTTCCTCTACGCGCACCTCAACCGGGCGATCGTCGAGCGCGACCTGAACGCCATCTACATCGCCGGCCCCGGCCACGGTGGACCCGGGCTGGTCGCCAACGCCTATCTCGACGGCACCTACACCGAGGTCTACCCGAGCATCACCCACGACGAGGCCGGGCTGGGCCGGCTGTTCAAGCAGTTCTCCTTTCCTGGCGGCATCCCGTCCCACGTCTCCCCGGAGTGCCCGGGCTCGATCCACGAGGGTGGCGAGCTCGGCTACTCGCTGTCGCACGCCTACGGCTCGGTGTACAACTCCCCCACCCAGCTGACCTTCACGGTGGTCGGCGACGGCGAGGCGGAGACCGGTCCGGCCGCGACCGGCTGGCACGGCAACAAGTTCCTGAACCCCCGGACCGACGGCGTCGTGCTGCCGGTCCTGCACCTCAACGGCTACAAGATCGCCAATCCGGCCGTGCTGGCCCGGATCCCCGACGACGAGCTCGCCGACCTGATGCGCGGCTACGGCCACGACCCGCTCTTCTTCGAAGCCGGCGCCGAGGACGACCACCTCGGCACGCACAAGCGTTTCGCCCGGCTGCTCGACGATGCGCTGGACCGGATCGTGGAGATCAAGACCGACGCCGAGGCCACCGACCCCGACGCGGTCGCCCGGCCGCGCTGGCCGATGATCGTGTTCCGCACCCCCAAGGGCTGGACGGGTCCGAAGTCGGTGGACGGCAAGCAGACCGAGGGCCACTGGCGCAGCCACCAGGTGCCGCTGGCGAACGCACGCGACTCCGAGGAGCATCTAGCCGTGCTGTCGGACTGGCTGGCCAGCTATCGCGCCGAGGAGCTCTTCGACGACGACGGCGCCTTCCTGCCGCGCTTCGACGCGCTGCGCCCGGTTGGTGAGCGTCGCGTGTCGGCGAACCCCGTCGCCAACGGCGGCCAGTTGCTGAAAGACCTGCTGATGCCGGACTTCCGCGACTTCGCGATCGAGCCGGACGCGGACGGCCACGGTGGCCCGATGGTCGAGTCGACCAAGCGGCTGGGCGAGTTCCTCGCCGAGGTCTCCCGCCGCAACCCCGAGAACTTCCGGGTCTTCGGGCCGGACGAGACCGCGTCCAACCGGTTGCAGGCCGTGTACGAGGCCACCCCCAAGCAGTTCGTCGGCGAGTACCTGCCCACGGACGCGCCGGATCCGATGCGCAGGCAGGGCCAGGTGGTCGAGGTGCTCAGCGAACACCAGTGCCAGGGCTGGCTGGAGGGCTACCTGCTCACCGGGCGGCACGGCGTGATGAGCTCCTACGAGGCGTTCATCCACGTCGTCGACTCCATGTTCAACCAGCACGCGAAGTGGATGGAGGCCACCAACGAGATCGGCTGGCGGCGTCCGGTCGCGTCCCTGAACTACCTGCTCAGCTCGCATGTGTGGCGGCAGGACCACAACGGCTTCAGCCACCAGGACCCCGGCTTCCTCGACGTGGTGATGAACAAGTCGCCCGAGGTGATCCGGGTCTACCTCCCGCCGGACGTGAACACGCTGCTGTCCACCTTCGACCACTGCCTGCGCTCCAAGCAGTACGTGAACGTCGTGGTGGCGGGCAAGCAGCCCGAACCGGTCTTCCTGAACATGGAGGAGGCGATCGCGCACTGCACCCGCGGCCTGGGCATCTGGGACTGGGCGGGTACCGAGGTGCCCGGCACCGAGCCGGACGTGGTACTGGCCTGCGCGGGCGACGTCCCCACCCTGGAGACCCTCGCCGCCGCCGACCTCCTGCGCCGGCACGTGCCGGAGTTGAAGGTGCGGGTGGTGAACGTCGTCGACCTGATGCGGCTGCAGGACGAGCGGGAGCACCCGCACGGCCTGTCCGACCGGGATTTCGACACCATCTTCACCGCGGGAGCCCCGGTCATCTTCGCGTTCCACGGCTACCCGTGGCTGGTGCACCGGCTGGCCTACCGCCGCACCAACCACGCGAACATCCATGTGCGAGGGTTCAAGGAGAAGGGCTCGACCACCACGCCGTTCGACATGTGCATGCGCAACGACATCGACCGGTTCCACCTCGTGATCGACGTGATCGACCGGGTGGCGAGCCTGCGCGCCCGTTACGCGACGCTGCGCCAGGACATGGTCGACCGCAGGATCGCCGCCAAGGCCTACGCCTACCAGTGGGGCACCGACCTCCCCGAGATCGCCGACTGGGTGTGGCCGGACGCCGGCGACGCCGTGGGCGAGGTGTCCTCCGGCTCCGCCTCGACGGGCGGCGACAACGAGTGACCCAGCTCTACCTCGTCCGGCACGGCGAGACCGAGTGGAGCCGGTCTGGGCGGCACACCTCGGTCACCGAACTCGACCTGACCGACGACGGTGTCGAGCAGGCCCGGTCGGTGGGTCAGCGGCTCGACCCCCGCGACTTCGACCTGGTGCTGTGCAGCCCGCGGCTGCGCGCGCGGCGCACCGCGGAACTGGCCGGCTTCACCGACTGCCAGCTCACCGAAGACCTGGCCGAGTGGTACTACGGCGACTTCGAGGGCCTGACCAGCGACCAGATCCGGCAGCACTACCCGGGCTGGCGGATCTGGTTCAACGGCTGCCCCGGCGGGGAGTCGGCCGACGAGGTCAGGGCGCGTCTGACCCGGGTGGTGGCCAGGGTCCGGGGGTCCGGGGTGGAGCGGGCGATCTGCTTCGGCCACGGGCATGCCTCCCGGGTGCTGGCGCTGTGCTGGCTGGACTTCCCGATCATCTTCGGGCAGAGCTTCCCGCTCGAGGTGGGCAGTGTCTCGATCCTGGGCCGCGAGAAGGAGTCCGCGGCGGTGGTGCGCTGGAACAGCTGACCGCTCGCACGGGCGGGGTGTGAGCGTTTGCAGCGCCCTGGCGGACGTGATTGGCTGTGCGCCGTGCCTCGCGTCCGCAACCCTCTGCTCAGGACCCTCGTCGAGCTCCGCGGCAACGGCCGCGCCTGCGTCTACACCGAGCCCATGTGGGGGCTCTCGATGGCGCTCGTGCTGCCCTACGCGTCGGTGTTCATGCTCACCCTCGGCGTCCACGACGAGCAGATCGGGTTGCTGGCCACGATCTCGATCCTCTCCCAGATGGTCTTCGGCCTGCTCAGCGGCGTCATCACCGACAAGCTCGGGCGCCGGCTCACCACGGCGCTGTTCGACATCGTCGCGTGGGTGATCCCCTGCCTGATCTGGGCGTTCGCCCAGAACTTCTGGTGGTTCCTGGTCGCCTCGCTGATCAACGGCGCCTGGCAGGTCACCCAGAACTCGTGGGACTGCCTGCTGGTCGAGGACGTCGAGCGGTCCGAGATCCCCAAGGTCTACTCGCTGGTGAAGGTGTCGGCCGAGTTCTCCGCACTGTTCGCCCCGATCGCCGCGCTGCTGGTGTCGCGGTTCGGCCTGGAGCCCGCCGTCCGGATCCTCTACCTCAACGCCTTTGTGATCATGGCGATCAAGATCTGGCTCCTGTACAGGCTGTCGACCGAGACCGATACCGGACGGATCCGGCGCGAGCAGACCCGGGGAGTCAGCATCTGGAGTTCGCTGCGCGGCTACCGGCCGGTGCTCGGCCTGATCCTGCGCTCGAAGGGCACGCTGTTCTCGCTGGCCGTACAGGCGATCGTCGCGGCCGTCTCGCTGGTCAACGGGACCTTCTGGCAGGTCGTGATCAACCAGCACCTCGGCGTGCCCGACCCGCTGCTGCCGTTCTTCCCGATGGTCCGCTCCCTGCTGTCGGTGCTGTTCTTCTTCACCCTGATCCCTGCCCTGACCCACGGCAAGCACCTGAGACTGCCCACGCTGCTCGGGTTCGCCGTCTACCTCGCCGGCCAGGTGCTGCTGGTGCTGATCCCCGCCCAGGAGGGCGGTGCGACCGCGTCCACCTATCTGCTGCTGGCGGTCTGCCTGCTGCTGGACGCGTTCGGCGCCGGCATCCTGTTCATGCTGGCCGAATCGCTGGTGGCACTGCACGTCGACCGCCACGAGCGTTCCCGGGTGATGGCGATCCAGCGCACCTGCGTGATGCTCGTCACCGCCCCGTTCGGCTGGATCTCGGGCTGGCTGTCCGGCATGGACCGCACCTGGCCGTTCATCCTGACCTCCGCCCTCCTGCTCCTCGGTGTCGTGGTCACCGCCCGGCTGTGGGTCACCACCCACGAGCCGGCGCCCACTGCCACCGCGTGACGGCACGACCGGGACCGATCCCGGGATCGGACTGCGGGGTCCGGGAGAATCCTGTGCCCGCGACACCTGCGCGAAACTCTCGCCCTGGCGGCGCGCGGCTGACTAGGGTCCTCACGTGAGCCTCGCCGCCAGTCCCCGCTACCGCTGGGTCGTCCTCGGAGTCTCGGTCCTGGTCAACATCACCATCCAGCTGCAGTGGATCGCGCTGTCCCCGGTGAGCACCACGGCGGCAGGGTTCTACGGGGTGTCCACCACCCTGATCGGGTACTTCTCGATCGTCTTCATGGTGGTCTTCATCCCGCTGTCGATCCCTGCGGCGTGGCTGGTCGACCGGCACGGGATCCGGTTCGCGGTGGGCCTCGGCTCTGCGCTGGTCGCGGCCGGGGGCACCATCCGCTTCTTCGCCGGCCCCTCCTACGGCGCAGCGATGGCCGGCGCGATCGTGGTCGCCGCCGCGCAGCCGCTGCTCTTCAACGCCTGGACGACGGTGGCAGGCAAGTGGTTCCCCCGGCACCTGCGCGCGACCGTCGTCTCGGTGCTCACCCTCGCCATGATGGTCGGGGTCGCGCTCGGCACGGCGTTCACTCCCGCCCTGCTGGACGCCGGCCTCGCCGTCGACCAGGTGCTGGGGCTGTACGCGGTCGCGGCGTGGATCACCGGAATCGCCTACTGCCTGCTGGCCAGGGACGCCGACCACAGCATCGTGGACGCCGCCCAGGCCCGCGCCCTGGAGCTCGGCGGGTTGCGCCACGCCGTCGCGCAGCGTCCTTTCCAGGTCTTCCTGGCCGCACTGTTCGTCGCCCTCGGCGTCTTCAACGGCCTGTCGACCTGGGCGCTGCAGGTCGTCACCGCGATGGGCCTGCCCGAGGACGCGGCGGAGATCCTGCTGGAAGCCCTGCTCGTGGGCGGCGTCCTCGGTGCGCTCGCGCTCGGCGCCGCGTCCGACCGCACCGGGCGCCGGGTGCCGTGGACGGCGATCCCGATGATCCTCGCCGCGCCGCTGATGGCGGCCTTCGTCGTCCCGCAGGAGTCGATCTGGCTGCTCGGCGCCTGCGCGTTCCTCGTCGGCTTCCTGCTCACCGGCGCGATGCCGGTCGGCATGCAGTACGCCTCCGAGATCGCTGCGCCCACCCCCGAAGGCGCCTCCTCCGGGGTGTTCCAGCTGGTCGGACAGGCCTCGTTCGTGGTCGTCCTGTTCATGGACGCCGCCCGCACGACCGACGGCGGCTTCGTGGTCGGCTTCGCGATCCTCGGCGTCCTGCTGGCCGGGATCGGGGTCTGGATGCTGCGCCAGCCCGAGCCGTCCCTGGCCGTGTCCGTCCCGGATGACCTCGAGACCGAGCCCGCCGGCTGACGCCCCACCGCGACCCCCGACGTCCCGCTGTCAGCGGGCCCGGGTCAGTGGGACAGCCGGCGGTACAGCGGCGCCAGCCGGCGGTGCAACTCGGTGAAGGTGCCGTAGGCATCGTCGTAGACACCCCTCACCGACGGATCTGGCTCGTGGACGTCGGCCACCCGGACCAGGCCGGGGATGTCGTCGGCCGTGATCGCGCCCGTCCCCATCGCTGCGATCAGACCGGCGCCCCTGGCGTTGGCCGCGACCGGATCCTCGACCCGGTGGACGGGCACGCCGAGCACATCGGCGAGGATCTGCGTCCAGGCCGCCGAGCGCGCTCCCCCACCGACCAGGCGCAGCGCGTCGACCGGCCGGGACAGGAACCGGTTCACCGGAGGGAGCATCCAGCGGGTGTTCAGCGCGATCCCCTCGAAGACCGCCCGCAGCAGGTCGCCCCGGGTGTTGTGCAGCGACACGTTGAACAGTCCGGCACGCAGTGCGTGGTCGTCGACCGGCACCCGCTCGCCGAAGATCCAGGGGGTGTACAGGACGCCGTTCGAGCCGGCGGGGATCCCGGGCAGGATCCGGTCGGCGAGAGTGAAGAACTCCCCGCGCACGTCCGCGGCCACCAGCGGGTCGCCCGGGCCGACGACGTTGTCCCGCAGCCAGTTCAGGTTTCCCCCCGCCGTCGCCTGCAGCGCGGTCATCAGGTACCGGTCCTGCAGCGCGCAGGGAACGGAGGCGATCCCGTGAAGCACGTCGGTCTTCTTCGCCGGGACGTGCCCTGCGATCCACGACGACGTGCCGAGATAGAGATGGCACTCGCCGTGCGCGATCGTTCCGGCACCGACAGCGGCGGCCGTGTTGTCGATCGCCCCTGCCACGACCACGACCGACTCGGGCAGCCCGAGGTGGGCGGCGGCGTCCGCGGTGAGGGTGCCGATCACGTCCGTGCACGCGACGATCTCGGGAAGCTTGGCCGCGTCGATCCCGCTGCCCGCCACCAGCGCTGCGTCATAGCAAATGCGGCGCGGATCCCGGTTGTCGGTCACCCAGGAGGTCAGGATCGAGTCGGCGGTGGCCACGACCCGTCCGGTGAGCCGCAGGTTGAGGTAGTCCAGGACGTTGAGGAACACCGCGGTCCTCTCGTACACGGCCGGCAGCTGGTCGCGCACCCACAGCATGTGGGCGGCCGGGTCCTTACCCGTCGGGGACGGGGCCCCACCGGTGAGCCGGATCCACCGCGCGTACCGTGACGCGGACAGCCCGTTGACGGCCGGCCGCCCCCCGAAGTGGCTGCGCAGGCTCGCGGCTCCCCGCATGTCCATCCACAGGATGCAGTTGGTCAGCGGCTCGCCACCCGCGTCCACCGCGATGGTGCCCTCCCCCTGGGTCGAGCAGCACACCGTGGTCACGGCTGCGAAGTGCTCCGGCCGGCTCGCCGCCAGACGGTCGGCGCAGCGCCCGAACGCCAGCCACCAGTCCTGTGGCACCTGCTCGGCGCCGCCGCCGGGCAGGATCACGAGGTCGACCGGCTCGCTCTCCCAGCCCTCGACCTGCCCGTCGTGGCCGACCAGGGCCAGTTTCATCCCGGACGTGCCGAGGTCGACGGCCAGAACCTGCGGAGGAACGGCGTTCACGGGATCCTCATCCCCGGCTCTCCGCAGTGCGGGCCGGGACACACGGCGGAGCAGAGGAACGGCGTGCGGTGATCATCGCGAGCGATTCTGCCAGTTCGGGACGCGACGGCGGATCAGACGCCCTCGACCAGGGCGAAGGACCGGTCGAACCGGTCCAGGGCGTCGTCGATCACGGCGTCGGTGCAGGCCATGGACGTGTAGAGCCGCGACCCGGCCAGGGTGATGATGCCGTGGGAGGCGTACACGGCGCCCATGTGTTCCATCGCCTCCTTGCGAGGGCCGTTCTCCTTCAACAGCTTGGCCGGGTGGCGCATCGACAGCATCATCACGCCGGTCGAGGCGAGGTGGACGATCGCGCCGGTGTTGTGCACGACGTAGGGAAGCCCCCACTTCGCGATCAGGCGCTTGAGGCCCTCCGCCAGCCGGTCGCCGGCGCGGCCGGCGATCACCGGAGCGTTGGTGCGGGCCATCTCCTCGATCGCGAAGACTCCCGCCGCACAGGACAGGGGGTTGGCCGACAGAGTCCCGCCGACCTGGACGTGGGCACCGTTCTTGCCGTCCAGCCCGGAGCCGAAGACGGCCATGACATCCTCCCTGCCGCCGACCCCGCCGGCCATCGGGTAGCCGCCGGACACGGCCTTGCCGAGCACGGTGAGGTCGGGGCGGACCCCGAAGTACCCCTGCGCACCGCCCATGCCGAGACGGAAGCCTGTGACGACCTCGTCGAAGATCAGCAGGGCGTTGAACTCGTCGCACAGCTCGCGGATCTTCGCGTTGTAGTCCTCCGGGACAGGACGCGTCCCGCTCTCCGGCCCGACCGGCTCCACGATCACGGCGGCCGTGCCGCCCCGGACCTTGTTCTCGATCAGCTTGCGCTTGAGCTCGCCGAGCGACTCGGGGAACGCCTCCCTGGTGTCGGCGGTGGCGCCGAGCGGGATGCCCTTGGCGTTCATCCGCCAGGTCCCGGGGACGCGGAGACCCACGACCATCGTGTCGGACCAGCCGTGGTAGGCGCCGCCCATCTTGATCACCATCGGCTTGCCGGTGAACGCCCGAGCGCCTCGAACCGCAGCCATGACGCCCTCCGTGCCCGAGCCGAGCGAGCGGTACACCTCGATGCTGGGCAGGTAGTGGTGGATCAGCTCGGCCAGCTCGAGTTCGTAGGCGTGGAACAGTCCGGTCACCGGCCCGGACTCGCGGATCACCTCGTGGACGCGCTCGCGCACCGGCGCGTAGTTGCTGCCGAGGATCGTCGGCCCCCCGGCCTGCAGGAAGTCGATGTAGGTGTTGCCGTCGACATCGGTCAGGTGGGCGCCGTCCGCCCTGCTGATCGCCAGCGGGAACGGGTAGTTGAACGCGAGGTTGTGCTGGACGCCGCCGGGGAGCCGCTTCTTCGCGCGGGTGGTGATCTCCTTGCTGGAGGCGCATCTGGTCTCGAAGTAGTCCAGGACGCCCAGCATCGCATCGTGGCGCGGTCCGCGGACCGGCTGGTCGATCAGGGCCTCCAGCCGGCGATAGACCTCCGCGACGTCGGGATAGGTCGAGATCCCGTAGCCGAGTGAGGCGGCGCTCGGCCATGACCCCTGCTCCGCCGCGCCACCCCTCTCGACCGCCCCGCCCGCGCCGGCTCCGTCCGTGCGCACCCCAGGGGTTTCCGGGTCGGTCGTCCGCGCTGCCGCGATCTGGGCCGCGAGCGCGTCCGCGCTGGGTAGCGGGGTCTCCGGGATCTCCTCGGCGGGGACCGCGTTGGTGACGCGTTCGCCGATCCGCTTCTGCTCGGAGCGCAGCTTGTTGATGGCGATCTCACGGATCGGGGCCGGCACGGTGTAGACCTTGTCCGGCTCGGTCACCAGCGCCATCAGATAGGCGATCGACACCTTCTCCAGCAGGCCCATCGCGAAGACGGCCCGCTCGGGGTCGGAGCCGAGCACGACGACTCCGTGGTTGGCCAGGATGTAGGCGTTGCCGCCGGTCCTGAGCTTCTTGCGCATGTTCGCCGCGAGGAAGGACGTGCCGGCCGGCGCGTAGTCGACGATCGGCACCTCGCCGCCGAGGAAGCGGCTCTGCTCGTCCGACAGCGCAGGGATCGGCGTGCGCAGGTAGGCCAGCGCCGACGCGAACGGTTGGTGGGTGTGCACGATCGCGTTCACGTCCGGGCGTTCGCGGTAGATCGTGGCATGCATGGCCGCCTCCACCGACGGCGCCAGCGTCGATGCACCCTCGACCGGCACCGGCTTGCCTCCGAAGTCGAGGACGCACACGTCCTCGGGACGCATCTTCTCGTAGCCGTAGTTGCTCGGCGTGACCGCGTACAGCTGGCGGCCGGGGATTCGCACCGAGACGTTGCCCTCGGTGGCCTTCAGGAACCCGTGCCCCAGCATGGTTCGGCACATGGAAACGACATGGTCACGACTCGACGCGTACTGCATGACTCATTGTCTCTCATTCTTCTGAGCTAGTTCTTGGCATCTGCGCGGCACAGGCAGGCGCACTATTGTCATGTCGTGATAACCGCGACCCCTTCGCCATGGTCCCGACTGCCACGGCAGCTGGGCACGGTCGTCGCGCCGCGGCTGGAGACGATGCGGACGCAGATCATCGCGGCGATCGACGCCGAACCTGCCTGGGTGGATCGGATGCGGGAGCCGAAGGTGAGGGCCGACATCGTCGGCGCGACGGGGGCGATCGCGCGCAGGTTCGTGGCGCTGATCGGCACCTCGGAGACGTCGTTCACCGAGCCGGACCGGGCGCTGTTCCGGGACCTCGGCGCGGGCGAAGCCAGGGACGGAAGAGGCCTGGAGGACCTGCTGGCCGCCTACCGGATCGGCGTCCGGGTCCTGTACGCGGCGTGCGCGGACGAGCTCGGCGAACTCGACCCGTCGCCAGCGGCGCAGGTGGCGTTGGCCGAGTCGGTGTTCGCCCTGGTGGACACCCTGCAGGCAGAGAGCGCGGACGGCTACGCACACGAGGCGTCCACCCACGCCGGCGAGCGCGACCGGCGCCTGCGCCGATTGCTGGACTCGCTGCTCTCCGGGGACGGCGACTCGATCGACGCGGCCGCCGCCGCGGCGGGCTGGGCCGTTCCGGAGTCGGTCGCGGTGGCACTGTTGCCGCCTGAGGCGCTCGGCGCGGCCCGGGCGGTGCTCGGTGGCCGAGGATTCGCCGTGGAGCGGGAGGGAAGCACCCTTCTCGTCCTGGAGGGTGGCGCCGGCCTCCAGAGCCTGGTGCGCGACCTCACCCACAGCTCGGGCCGGGGGCCCCGGATCGGCCCGACCGTTCCCACGCGCGCCGCACACCGGTCGCTGACGGCCGCGCAGTTGCTGCCCCTCGACAGTCCGGATCCGGTCTGGGCCGACGAGCACCTGCCCCGGCTCCTGGTCCGGGCCGTCCCTGAGGTCGCCGAGACGTTGCGGGAGCATGCGCTGGCGCCGCTGGCGACGCTGCCCGGACCGCAGCGCGACCGCCTCACCGCGACCCTGGAGACGTGGCTGCGGCACTGGGGGCAGCGCTCCCCCGTCGCCGCGGAGCTCGGTGTCCACCCGCAGACGGTCGCCTACCGGGTGAACCAGCTGCGCGACGTCTTCGGCGACGACCTCGACGACCCCGATTGGAGGTTCGAGGCGCGGCTGGCCCTGCTTCGTTGAGCTCGACCCTCGACGAGAGCTGCGCCTCCTGCCATGCTTTTGCTCGTCAGACACGAGGCAGGAGGGGCTGCCATGCTGAGCTATCTGCTCGCAGAGAGTGTTTTCACGGTCGAGACCACGGTGGACCTGATCCGGGACACGCGGCTGGACGAACCGCGGGAGTACCTCGACGTCCCGGTGACCACCGTCGCGCAGACGGTGGCCGGAGACGCCCGTCACGGCACGCGCGAGCTGGACCCGCCGCGGCGGGGCGACAACGACTTCACCATCGCCTGGACGGCCGACCGGCGGCTCGCCTCGGTGTCGTACAAATCAGTCGGGGTGGCCTCGAAGCTCGTCGCCGCGGCGGTGAAGATTCTGGCGACCGTGGTGGGTATCGCGATCCGCGGCACGGCGACAGGCCTGACCAGGCGTTCGGATCCCTCCGACAGCGCCCCGCTCGACGAAGCGCCCGATCCGTCCTCGGTGAGAGCCATCTGGGACACCGCTCATGAAGCCGAGGCCGCCCACAGTCGGGTCCACGCCGCGATCGCCGAGCGGGCCACCGCGAAGCTGACGACCCTGCGTGGCCAGGTCGTGGACACCGACGACGGCGTCGAAGCCGCGCGAGCGCTGGCCCGGATCAGCCAGCTGGAGCTGGTTCTCCGGACCTCGCTCAAGGAGACGGCGAAGGTCGACGCGATGTTCGCCTCGTGGAGCGACGCGCACCTCGCCCGGATCCCGAGGACGCTGTCCCGGTCCATCGCCCTGGATGCAGTCCCCGTCCACGGCGACCCGACGATCGACGCACCCACCCAGGACCCGAATGGTCTCCACGACCGACCCGACCTGGAAGCCCTGTGGCAGGACTGCGGGATCTGGCTGGAGGTCGGGCCGACTCTCGCGGACCCCGACTGGCGTCCGAACCACGCGGGAGCTGTCGACGGCGCCACCCTGCGGCGCGATGTCGTCTACTGGCGGGTCCCCCGGATGGCGCGGGTGTGGGTATGGAGGCGTGGCGACTCCGGCCGGCCCGTCCTGGAGAAGGCCGCCGATGTCCCCGTGACCGACCGCTTCGGCGAGAGCACCTCGATGGCGCTCGATGGCCGGTTCTTCGGCGAGGCGTCGGTCGACGTCACCTTCGGCGATCTCGGCTCCCCCGCCAGGCTCGTCGTGGGTGACAAGAGCGTGGCCGGTGCGATCGCCGACGCCATCGGCGGCGCGCCCGACCAGGTCTCCGCCGGCCTGGATGCCGCGACCAGGATCGGCGCCTCGGCGGACGCCCTGCGTGACGCCGCAGACGTCCGCGGCCTGGAGGTGATCAAACGCCAGCTGGAGCGGCGGTCGAAGGAGCTCGAACTCCAGGGCGTGAACGCCACGGCCGACAGCTACGCAGAGCTCAAGCGGCTCCAGCAGCAGGTCGACATCGCATCTGCCCAGGGCAGCCTGGCACCGCCGTCGACCCTGGCGACCCTGCAGAACGAACTCGCCGAGGCGACGGCCCGCCGTGATCTCGACGCGGTGAACCGGGACAGCGCGCAGGCTGCCGAGCTGGCCGGCGTCCGAGCCGAGATCGCTCGTCTCCAGGCCCAGGTTCAGCTGCTGCAGGCCAGGGCGCAACTGCCACAGGGGAGCTGACCGAATCCCGGGGCGGACGCTCGTCCCGCCCCGACACAGCGGTCAGGCGCTGACGACGCTGAGGTGCCGGGTCGGGGACTCGAACTCCTCCTGGCCGAAGTCCAGGAGATCCATCGCCGCGAAGGCATACCGGGCCAGCACGAGGTCGAGCACCTCGCGGCAGGCGCCGATCGGGTCGCTCACCGACACCGCGCCGTACCGGTAGGCGAGATCCGACTGTGCGTGGTACGCCTCGTCGGCGCTCAGGAAGAACGAGCCGACGGCGATGTGGCGGCGTCCCTGGGCGCGCAGGCCCATGATCGCCTGGGCCACCGAAGGACCGGAGTCGTCGGCGACGGCGGTGAGGCAGGGAAGCCGGTGGTGCGTCGACCACTGACGGGCCCTGCGCGCCAGGAGCGCGCTGCCGCGGACATCGCCTGTGCACGCGGCCGAGAGCACCAGGCCGTCGAGCTCGAGGCAGCGGGCCTGGCTGAGCGAGGTGCGCAGCCGCTGATCGAGGATCGTCAACAGGCTGATCTCCGGGCCGACCGGGCGGGAGAGTGTGAAGCGCAGGTCCGGGTAGTTGGTGCGGGCCTTGTGCAGGAGCTCGGCCATCGCGGGGTCGCACTCGACGGCGTGGCTGAGTTCGAGGGGGACGAGCACGACCTCGGTGACGTTCGCGGCAGCGAGCTGGTCGATCACCTGGCCGGCGGTCGGCGGGCTGGACTGGAGGAAGGCGCCGTGCACCGACATCTCCGGACGCATCTTGGCCAGACCGCTGACGAGCTGGTGGGTGACCTGCGCGACCATTGGGTCGGAGCTTCCGCGAGCCACCATCACGAGGGCGGGGGCGGTCATTGGCATGCCTTCCTGTCGAAGGAGCCGGCTCCGTTGCCGTGTTTTCTGAGAGAACTCTTGCCGTTACCAAGTCGTGATGCAATTCGATCCGCCGAATGGCGAGACGTCTGCCCGAATACTGAGATTTCTGGTTACTGAGGCGTTACAGAGGCCCTCTGGTCACGCGAACGAGTGACAGGCAGTCTCACACAATGGGATTCTGGCGTTCGTATCGCGATACATGGTTGCGGGTGGGTGGGCGATACTGGGTTCGAACCAGTGACCTCTTCGGTGTGAACGAAGCGCGCTACCACTGCGCCAATCGCCCGCGAGGACCAACCATAGCCGAGAGGTGCCGGAGCCGTCACATCGTGCGGGATACGCTCGATCCCGAACGAGGAGGTCGGGTGGGCGTGGCACGTGGGAACCCTGCGGAAAGGTCGGCAGGGCGGGACGCGGAGCTGCCCGTAGCCCTGGGGATGGCGAATGTCGGCTTCTACACCGCGAGCATCGGGGTGGTGCTGGTCGTGCTGGCCGACGACCTGGGCGTACCGGCCGAGCGGCTCTCCTGGCTCGGTTCGGCGTTCGGTTACGGGCTGCTCGTGATGGCAGTGGCGGGACCGTCGCTCCTGCGGCTGGGCCAGCGCCAGGTACTGACCGGTTCGGCGATCGTGCTCGGGGTGGGCAGTGCGCTGCTCGCCGTCGTGCCGGGCGAGGCGGTCGCCTACCTCGGCGCCCTGCTGCAAGGGCTCGGGGCGGCGGGCATCGTGCTCGTCGCGCCACGCCTGCTGCACGGACCCGATGCGGAGATCGCGCTGACCAGGGCGAACTCGGTGGCCAGCGTGGTGGCTGTCGCGGCGCCGCTGCTGCTGGGCGTCGCTGCCGCCACGGCGATCGGGGCACGGCCCGCCCTGCTGCTGATCGTGGCGGCCGTGGTGGCGCTGCTGGTCGCCGCCCGAC
>NZ_JASGES010000011.1:0-11480 GCF_047606205.1 Propionicimonas sp.
CAAGAGTTCGCTCATGAAGCACAGCCGTGACCGCTCAAAGGTGGGGTCGCCCACCGCGTACGACAAGGCAAACGTCAACTACTGCTTCGACCACCTGCCCAGCAAGTCCGCAGAGGAAGACGGTGACACGCTCACCATGGTGGCCGACTACCCCACCTACGACACCCTGGATGACGCAGTCGCGGCCGCTGACGTGGTCGTGCGAGGCACCTGGATCACATCGGCGGACGACGTCCTGGAGCCGGATGTCTCGAACATGGACGGTGACGCGGCCTCGAACCCTCAGTTCGGTGCCACCCCAACCGAACAGGGCATCGAGGACCTCCAAGTACCCGTTACGACCTCCACGGTCGAGGTCAACGACGTGCTGAAGGGCTCGATCCAACCCGGCCAGTCCATACAGGTGCGGCAACTCGGCGGGAAACTCGACGGCGTCACGTACCGCGAGTCGTCGACCACCCTGCTCGCGGACTCATCGAGCAGCATCGTCCTTCTCCTCCTGAGCCGGCAGGACGATGGCACCTACGAGATGATCAGCACCGCGGATGGCGGGTGGGCCGTTGAAGGTGATCAGCTGTCCGGACTGAACGGCGAAGCCACCAGCTCGCCCTTCAGCAGAACCAGCCTCAGCGGCCTGAGCAAGCTGGTCAAGTCGATCAGGTAGCAGCAGATAGTGCCCATCCGTCCCGGTCGTTGCGCGCGGGGACGGATGGGCACCGGGCATTCCCTTATCGCATCGGCTATCGCCGTTCTGACCCGAGATTCCTGGTGAGCTCGGACTAGAACGGAGATAGCCTGCTCACCAGGCGGCCATTCCTGGGCAAGAGCCTGGGTAGGGTCTTGGGCAGACAGCGTTCCTCGAATAGCTATCTGCATTTGGGCTGGGGCTCCTCCGAGCGCGGAAGAGCCCTTGATTGACCACGTCAGTCCGGGTGGGCCCAATTCCGACCTTCTCGTCCGGAAGCTGGCCGAATCGTCCTCTTGCCGCGAACCATTCCGGTGAGCGAGAGGACTCGCATGAGGAACTACGAAGCCGAAGTCGCCCTCGCCGAGCAGGTGGCGACGGAGGCTCCCGCAGGACAGCTGGACAAGGCACGTCTGCCCTACATCGGGCATCCCCGTGGGGTGGCGCTGCGGACGACGCACGAATGCCGGGCAGTGGCCTTGTTTCGCGACGTCGTCTAGGACACGTCGGTGACCCTGAAGGGCCTGGCGGCCTGTTCCGACCCGAGGCGGCCGCCGCGGTCGAAGCGATCACTCATCGCCCCAACGAGCCTCGCGCGCCCTACTACCGCCGTGTCGCCGCAAACGGCCTCGCCTACCAGGTGAAGCTGGCCGACATCGCCGACAACTCGGATCCGAAACGGCTCGCCCGGCTCGACGTGGAGACCCGGACTCGACTGGTGGCCAAATACAGCAAGTCCCGTCGCCTGCTCGCCCAATATCGCGGCGAGCTGCGGGCCCACCGCTGACCCAGCCCGGTGCCGAGTGGCTCACCGCAGCCGAACTCCAGCTGGCGCGCCGCAGCAACGCCATCCACGACACCACGTTCTGGCGCTCACTCACACCGGTGAGACCGGGCCCGCCGCAGCCAGGCCGACGAGCATCTCGCCGCCGGTGTCCACCCGCGCGACGTGCGTGTCACCGTTCGCAGGGACTCGGGGATGGATCGAGGGACTCTGGCTCGACGACGTGGCCCTCAGTGCGGCAGCGACAGGGTGGTCTCCGAGCGGACGGCGAGGCCGTCGGCGACGAGGGACGCCATCGCCCGCTGCCGCTGGGCGGCGTCCGGCCAGTCGGGAAGAACACCGGCCAGCTCCGCCGCGTGGCCGGCCGACTCCCGCAGCACCCGCAGGACCGCCCCGCGCGCCTGCCGGTCACTGCCCTCGTAGGTCTGCTGCCGGCGCCGCGCGTCCCCGGTGTCGGGGTAGCCGGCGCGCCGCCACGCGCACTCCTCCCGGATCGGGCACTCGCCGCACCGCGGCGTGCGAGCCACGCAGGTCGTCGCGCCGAGCTCCATCGTCGCGGCGTTCACCACCGTGGCCAGGGCCGGGTCCTCAGGCAGAAACGCAGCCATGACGGCCAGGTCACGCCGCGACGGCGGTCCCGGCTGCGACCGCCCCGCCACCGCTCTGGCCAGCACCCGGCGCGTGTTGGTGTCGACCACCGGATGGCGCTCGCCGTACGCGAACACCGCCACCGCCCTGGCCGTGTAGTCCCCGACCCCGCTCAGCGCGAGCAGCGCGTCGACATCCCGCGGCACCACACCGCCGTGCCGCTCACTGATCTCGACAGCCGCCCTGTGCAGCCACAGCGCACGGCGCGGGTAGCCGAGGTTCGCCCACTGCCCGAGCACCTCGGCCGGCGTCGCCGACGCGAGCGCCACCGGCGTCGGCCACCGCTCCAGCCACAGCTCGAGGTGCCGGACCACCCGATTCACCGGCGTCTGTTGCAGCATCACCTCGCTGACCAGCACCCCCCACGCCCCGAAACCCGGCCGACGCCACGGCAGGTCACGCGCGTTCCCGCGGTACCACACGGCCAACGCGACAGCGAGATCGGGCACGCCCACAGCCTAGGAGACTGCTGAACAATCATGTCCCGGCTGCGGCGCGCCGGATCGGGCGATCCGCAGCGGCCACACCTTGGGGCATAGGGCCAGGATCGCCCACAAGATGTGGCCTTGCCGCTCATCCCGCCCGGCACGTCCTCGCTCGGAACAGCATTGATCAGCAGCCCCCTAGAAGGTTGGGGAATTCGCCACCGAGGGGCGATGCTGGTGGGGAAGCCGCTCACCAACCCCGGGAGTTGACGCCGTGCCCGTCCGAAGAACCCTCGCCGTCGCGATCGCCGCGCTCCTCGGTGTGACCACACTCTCCCCGTTGTCCGCGCCGGTCGCCGCTGCCGCCGCCTCCGACCTCGACGTGAGGGTGATGAGCTACAACGTGCTCACCTCCGACGCGGACAGCTCGGGCAAATTCCCGGACGTTCCCCCCGCCGACCTCGCCTGGGACCTGCGCGACGACCAGGTCGCGGCCTGGGTGGAGAACGAGGACCCCGACGTGATCGGATTCCAGGAAAACTTCGGCACCCTCAGCGTGGGCGGTCGCGACGTCCTCCAGTTGAACACGGTGGTCCCCCTGCTGGCCGACTACACCTTCGTCCACCTCGACAACGCCGACCCGATCGCGTTCCTGACCTCGCGGTTCAGCCTGCTCGACTCCGGCGCAACCCGGACCGCCACCGCCGACGGCGTCGCCCTCCTCCGCGACCGATGGGTGACCTGGGCGAAGCTCAGGGACGGCAGGAGCGGGCGCACCTTCGTCGTCTTCAACACCCACCTGTCTGCTGCGGCCGAGGGTAAGGCCGCCGCGGCGTCGCGGGTCGCCGAGGCGAAGCGGGTGAACAGCGTGATCGCTTCGGTCAGCAGCACGATGGCCGTTCCGTTCGTGCTCACCGGCGACCTCAACACCAAGCAGGGCAGCACCGGGACGGCGGCCGCCCCGCTGACGGTGCTGAGCGGCTCCGGGCTGGTGAACGCCGCGGACTGGTCGATGGCCGACGACAGCGACATCCCGAACGCGGTCTCGCTGCAGTCGATGACCGCCACCGTGAACGGCGTCAAGACCTACCGTGCGGTGCGCACCAGCGGCAGCACGTTCGACTACGTCTGGGCCCCGATCGGTGCCGTTGTGACCAGCTACAAGGTCTCCACCGGGCCGCACACCGTCCAGAAGGACGTCGCCGGCACCAAGTACTGGTTCTACGACGACCGCTGGGTGATCCCCTCCGACCACGCCCCGGTCGTGGCCGACGTCAGCTTCGACGCCGACATCACCACGCTGGGAACCGGCTCGACCAGGATCGCCGGCCACACGATCACCGGCAGCGTCTACGAGACCTGGCTGAGGAACGGCGGCGCGGACATCCTCGGCAACCCCACCTCCAACCGGTGGCGGGCCACCGTCTCCGGCACCGGTGTCTGGACGCAGCGCTTCGCGAAGGCCGAGATCTTCTGGTCGTCCCGCTTCGTGCAGGTGGTCACCTACCCCCACTCCCCCGAGGTGGCGGGCGTGAACAACGTCCGCGACGCCCTCGCCACGTCGGGGCTCGCCGCGGGCGCCCTCTACCGGTCCGCCCGGCTCTCCGGCGCGACGAAGAACGGCCGGCTCGTCCTCGCCGGCGCCCTGGCCGGTGGGAAGATCATCGACCTGCGCGACTCCGCGTCCGCGAAGAAGTACCCCGATCCGAAGCTGTCCGGGGTGAAGCGGGTTCGCTACGCCGTCCCGCTCGGCGCCGAGTACGACCTGTACGTCACCAGCTCGTCGCGCCGCAAGGCGTTCGCGTCCGCGTTGCGATCCGCGGCGGTGACGAAGGGGTCGGTGCTCATCCACTGCAGCCAGGGCAGGGACCGCACCGGCTGGGCCGTCGCGATGCTGATGTACGCGGCAGGGGCGACCGACGGCCAGGTGGCCACCGAGTTCGCCCGCACCCCGGGCGCGCCGGTGTCGGATTTCGCCGCCGCGGTCAGCCTCGCCAAGAAGAAGTACGGGTCGATCGACGGCTACCTGAGCAACGGCCTGAAGCTGTCCGGCCGCACCCTCTCCCAACTCGAGGCGAAGTTCGGCTGACCCGGCGACGCGTACGCCGGCGGGCTTCGGTCAGCCCCGCCCCGGCTCGCGCAGCAGCGCGCGGCGGTCGGCGGCCCGGTCGGCGAGCACCCTGCCCAGCGCCCGGACGTCCTCGACATAGGCGCTGCGCATCAGCCGCCGCGGCGCGGGTTCTCCGGACGCGAACACCGCGGCCTGGGTGGGCTGCCAGCTGAGCTTGCCCCACACCGGGACGCCGAAGCGGTGACCGATCTCTCCGGACCCGTACGGACGGCCCGGACCGACCACCACCAGCCCCACCCGCTCCTGTCCGGCGGCGGCCACGACCAACGGCAGGTACAACCGCAGCGCGGCCAGGTCGACCAGACGGCTGCCCGTCACCACAGCCACTCCGCCGGACCCGGCGACGAGCGCGGGCGGGAGCCCCTCGGGCGTGATCCGGCCGGCATCGACGAGGACGGTCCGACCCGCGTCCTCCAGCGCCCGGGCGAGCTCGCTCCACGCCGAGCCGAACAGCGAGACCATCCCCGGGTGCGAGAAGCCGGGCAGGAAATCCCTGCGCTCCTCCCCCAGCGGCACCGTCATCGAGTCGAGGCAGGTGGCGAACGGGCGGCGCTCGCGGTGTGCCTGCAGGAGGCCGCCGAGTCCGCGTCCGGCCGGGTCGGCACCCTGCAGGTGGCCGGCCAGCACAGTCTGGTCGGGCTCGCGGTTCGCGTCCACGAGCAGCACCGGTTCCGGCCAGGTGACCGCAAGGGCGACTCCCAGCGCGGTCACGCCGGGCGCGTGCCCGGCGGAGGTGAGCAGCAGGACACTCACCGTGGCCGGCCCGCCAGCCGCACCAGAACCAGCTGGTCGCCCGCCGCCAGCCGGGCCACCCGCTCGGCCTCGGAGGAGGCCACCGTCACGTCCACGACGGACGCCCCGTCCGGTAGCGTCGACGGCTCGGTCGCGATCCGCCCCGCCACGCTCGCACCCTCCGGCACGTCCCCGCCGTCCCTCGCCACCGGCACCAGCAGGACCTCCGTGCCCGGCGGCATCGGCGAGGACGGGATCCGGCCGGCGGCCAGCCGCAGCCCCACCCGCACACTGCCGGTCTCCACCGCCGCCTCCCCGTACGCGCGCGGGCTGAGCAGGCTGCCCTGGGTGAGGTCCTGCAGTGCCGTGCGTCCGACCACCTCGTCGATGCGTTCGACCGGCACGGTGTCCACCCCTGCGACGTCCGAGGCCGAGGTGACGCCGAGGTCGTCTGCGGTGATCACCTGGTCGCGGAACACCGTCCGGGTGACCGTGATCACGCTGTGGGCGTTGCTGAGGTTGCCGTAGAGCAGGGCCGCGCCCAGCCCGCCGAGGCAGACCGCCATCACCCCCGCCGCCATCCAGCGTGCGTTCCGGCGGGCGCGCACGGCCCCACCGGATTCTCCGTGTCCGGCCATCGCAGTCCCCTCGCGCCGCCGCGGTGCGAACCGGGGGTGGTGGGCAGGCCGCGCCGACGATCAGGCGATCGTAGGGGACGTCGGGTCTCCGTTCCTAGGGGCTGCGCCAAGGCTGTGGACAACTCCGCGAACCGGTCTCGGCGACGCGCTCGCGGCTCGCCCTGCCGGAACGTGCCTGAGACCTCGGGTGCCGACCGGCCCTGGACCCGGTCGTGCGCACGTCGCCGTCGCCGCCGGCGGAGCACGTGGCCGCGGCCCGGTCGCCCCGTCCCTCGCTCGCCTCGCCGACCCCGGGACTCGCTAACCTGAGCGGGTGAACCTCGCAGCCATGGTGGTCGCCTACCGCGGGCTCGTCGTGGCCGCGTGCGAGTGGCGGGCCGTCGGCGTCGCGGATCCCGAGGACATGGCCGAGGAGGTCTTCGGGCAGCTCGACGTCCACGCCGACCACGACCTGCACGACCTGTACGCATCGATCGAGCGGGTGGTCCTGGCGAGCTACCAGCGCTACGCCGAACAGTTCAGTGTGCTCGAGCGGCTGCGGGAGGGCGCGGCGATCATCCGTCCCCGGCGCACCCGCACGCCGGCCGACGACTTCCTGTCCGCGCTCAGCCGGCTCCGGAACGCCGACCGCGAACTGATCCAGCTGCGCTTCTGGGACGAGCTCTCCGACGCCGAGGCCGCCGAGGTGCTCCGGACCACCACCGAGACCGTCCGGTCGCGGCTCGCCCGCGCGGGAACCCGATACCTGGCCAGGCTCGCGCGCACCCACCCCGATCTCGCGCTCACCGACGTCGCGGACACCGTCCGCAGCATCAAGCCCGGCGTCCACCGCCGCTTCGAGACAGGGGACCAGCCATGAGCGAGCAGATCGACGTCCGCTACCGGGACGCCTCCCTGCCGGTCGCCGACCGCGTGGAGATCCTGCTCGGCCAACTGACCCTGGAGGAGAAGGCAGGCCTGCTCTTCCAGAACATGATCCTGCCCGACCCGTCCGGTGGGCTGTCGGCGCCGAACCCCGCCTTCGGCCTGCCCGGTGCGGAGGAATACATCCGCGGTCGCCACATGAACCACCTGAACGTGCTGGGCGCCGCGCCCGATGCGACGGCCTTCGCCACCTGGCACAACCGCCTCCAGGAGGTGGCCGCGTCCACCCGGCTCGGCATTCCGGTGACCCTGTCCACCGACCCGCGGCACACCACGTCCGACAACCCGGGCGCGGCGCTGTCGGCGGGCAGCTTCTCGGTGTGGCCGGAGCCGCTCGGCCTCGCCGCCGTCAGGGACGCCGCGCTGGTGCAGAGGTTCGCCGACACCGCCAGGCAGGAGTACCTGGCGGTCGGGATCCGGCTCGCCCTGCACCCGCAGGTCGACCTCGCCACCGAGCCCCGCTGGTCGCGCCAGCTGCAGACCTTCGGAGAGGGCGCCGAGCTGGCCTCCGAGTTGGGCGCCGCCTATATCCGCGGGTTCCAGGGGCCCGTCCTCGGGCCGGAGTCGGTCGCGACCATGGTCAAGCACTTCCCCGGCGGCGGGCCGCAGAAGGACGGCGAGGATCCGCACTTCGCCCATGGCCGCGAACAGGTCTATCCGGGTGGGGAGTTCGACCTGCACCTGAAGCCGTTCGAGGCCGCGTTCGCCGTCGGGGTCAGCCAGGTGATGCCGTACTACGGGATGCCGGTGGGCACCGACCTGGCGGAGGTCGGCTTCGCGTTCAACAGGGCCGTCGTGACCGGGATGCTGCGCGAGCGGTACCACTTCGACGGCATCGTGTGTACCGACTGGGGCCTGATCACCGACTCTTTCATCATGGGGGACCCGTTCCCCGCCCGCGCCTGGGGGGTCGAGCACCTCACCCCACGGGAGCGGATCGTGCGGCTGCTGGAGGCGGGTGTCGACCAGTTCGGCGGCGAGGCCTGCCCCGAGCTGCTGATCGAGGTCGTCAGGGACGGCGACGTGAGCGAGGAACGGCTGGACGTCTCGGCCCGGCGGCTGCTCAGGGAGAAGTTCGTCCTGGGACTGTTCGACCGGCCGTTCGTGGACGCGGAGGCCGCGGGCGGGATCGTCGGCAGGCCGGAGTTCCGGGAGGCGGGCCTGGCCGCGCAGCGGGCGTCCGTGGTGCTGCTGCGGAACCTGACCCACGCCGACGGTCGACCGGTGCTCCCGGTCGCCGCTCCGGTCGTCGCGGTGCCGCCGGTGGCGTCTCCTGACCTGCTGATGGTCGAGCCGCCGCTGGCCGTCCCCGCGCTGCGGCTGTACGTCGAGGGGCTCTCGGCCGAGGTCGCGTCCCGGTACGCCACGCTGGTGCCGGCGCCCGCGGACGCCGACCTCGCGGTGCTGCGCCTGCGGGCGCCGTGGGAGGAGCGTCCGACAGCCTTCGAGAACCGGTTCCACTCCGGCTCGCTCGACTTCGACGCCGAGGTGGTGGCGCACGTCCTCGAGGTCGCGGCCGCGGTGCCGACCGTGGTGGACGTGTTCTGCGACCGTCCGGCGATCCTCACGCCGTTCGCGGACGCGGTCGCCGCGCTGCTGGTCAGCTTCGGCGTCAGTGACGCGGCCCTGCTCGACGTGATCACCGGGGTGGCCGGCCCGCAGGGCGACCTGCCGTTCGACCTGCCCCGCTCGATGGCCGCCGTCGAGGCGAGCCGCCCCGACGTCCCCTTCGACACCGCCGACCCGCTGTTCCGTTTCGGCGAGGGCCTCCGCTACCCGGCCTGACCGCCCCCACCCCGCGTCCCCGTCCGCCGACCCGGCCAGGGTCAGTCGGCGCACCCGGGGACGGTTCCTTTCCCGTTCAGGGGACGGTTCCTTTCCCGTTCAGATGCCCGTCCTGGCTCGCGAACGGGAAGGGGACGGACCAGCGAACGGGAAAGGAACCGTCCCCGCCACTCACCGGCGATCTGACCAGTGACGGGTCAGGGGGTGTGCAGGGCGAGGTAGAGGCTGGGCATCGCGACGATGCCGACCAGGATGCTGGCCGAGTTCATCAGCGTGGCCAGCTCCACGTCGAGGCCGGCGCGAGCCGTGAACACCGGCATCATGGACGCGATCGGCGCGAACAGAACCATCACCACGACCAGGCGGGCGTCGGCGGGAAGCGGCAGCAGGTGCCAGCACGCGAGTGCGGCCGCCGTCGCAAAGGCATAGCGGACGGCGAGCATCCGGCCCGCGGCCAGGTACTTCGACGGATGCAGCCGGAACTCCAGCCCGATGCCGATCATCAGCATCGCGAGGAACGGGTTGGCCGCCCCGACGATCGAGGTGAACGTGATCACCGCGTCCGGCAGCCGCAGGTCGAGCAGACGCATCGCCAGCAGGACGACGTAGGTCACGAACACCGGCGAGCCGGCGAGGGTGCGGGCGAGCTGGCGCCGGCCGTGCGTGCCCGGCTCGCTGGCGAGCGTCATGCCCCAGCCGTAGGCCAGGCCGGCGGACGAGAATGCACCGCCGAAGTCGAACAGGGTCGAGTAGACCATCGCGTGCGGACCCATGAACCCGGCCAGGTACGGCGTGGCGAAGGCGCCGATGTTGTAGCTGCCCGAGTTGAGGACGGCGAACGCCTGCTCCCTGCGTCCCCGCCGGGCGGCCATCGCATAGCCGATCAGCTGTTGAGCGAGGTTCAGGCCGAACGCGAGGACGGTCAGTCCCAGGAGCGCGTACTCGAGGTGGTAGTCGTTGAAGCTGGTGAACAGCGCGCACGGCAGCGTGATGCCGAGCACGATCTTCGAGAATGCCCCGAAGTCGTCCCTGCTCACCCAGCCGACCCGCTTGATCACGACCCCGATGCCGACGATCGCGACCAGCGAGAGGGCCCGCACGACGATGTCCAGCATGCGCGCAACCTATCGCCCGGCCCGCCGGCGACGGTCTCGACGGGGGTACCACGAGACGGGACGCGGCGGAGAACGGGATATCTTGATATCGAGATAGTTGGGAGGTGGGTCGATGGCGAGCGAGCTCTCCGTCCTGCTGCGCCGGCTCGTGCTGCCGATCTACCTCCCCACCGTGCTGTACGCGTCCGGGGCGTCCGCGATCGTGCCGGTGCTGCCGCTGGTCGGGCTCGACCTCGGGCTCAGCGTCACGCAGGTGGCCCTGCTGAGCACCGTCGCGGGGCTGGTCGTGGTGGTCGGCCCGCTGCCCACCGGCCAATTGGTGGCGCGGATCGGGGAGCGAGCGGCGCTGGTGATCGGCGGGCTGGTGTCGATCGCGTCGATCGTCGCATGTCTGGTCGCCGCGCGGGCGGGCACGCCGGGCGCCGTGCCGGCCTGGGCGGCCCCGCTCTTCTGCGCGGGAATCCTGGTGATGAGCCTCGGCGACCTCACCTGGGATCTGGGCCGTCAGACCTACCTGGCCGACGAGGTGCCCGCGCACCTGCGGGCCCGGGCGATGACCCTCTTCGGCGGCATGATGCGGGTGGGACGCATCCTCGGCCCGCTGGTCGGTGCCGCAGCGATCGCGACGGCGGGAGCATCTGCGGCCTTCATCGTCCACCTGGTGGCCGCAGTGGTCAGCCTGGCCCTGATCGTCTCCTTCGTCGCCCCCCACGCGAGCGTGGCGACCGGGGTGAGGACGGACGCGGACGAGCCGGCACCCGCACGCTCGACCATCCTGCGTCCGCTGCTGCTGGTCGGCCTGGCCGTGCTGGTGCTGACCGTCGCCAGGACCAACCGCGACCTGCTGCTGCCCCTGCTCGGCAACGCCTACGGGCACTCCGAGGCGACCGTGTCGCTGGTGTTCGCCGCGGCCGCCGTGGTCGAGCTGGCGTTCATCCTGCCGGCAGGAACCCTGATGGACCGGTTCGGACGCGCGGCCGTCCTCGTCCCCTGCCTGGCGCTGATGGGCATCGGCTTCCTGCTCGCCGGCCATGCGGCGACGCTACCGGGGTTCGTGGGCATCTCGATCGTGTTCGCCGTCGGGAACGGCCTCGGCGCCGGCATCAACAAGACGCTGAGCGCCGACCTGACCCCCGCCCGCAACCGAGCCGGCTGGCTGGGTCTGTGGAACAGCCTCACCAACGCGGGTGCGCTGGTCGGGCCCGCGATGGTGGCCGCGGCCAGCGGTGTCGCCGGGGTGGTCACGGCGAGCGTCGCCACCGGCTGGACCAGCATCGCCGGCGCGGCCTGGGCGGCCTGGTGGCTGCCTCGCCTCCTGCCCGGTGCCGCCCGGCTGACGCTCCGTCCGTCCAAGGGCTCCGGACGCCGCACCAGCTGAGGCGGTCTGACCTCCGAGGCTGCGGCCCGGCCCCTTCCCCAGACTGCCGGAGGCTCAGCCGGTCAGGGCCGCCCAGACGTCGGCAGCAGTCCGGGGTGTTCTGGGTGGACCGGGTTGGGGACGGTTGGACCGGGTTGGGGACGGGTGGACCGGGTTGGTGGACCGGGTTGGGGACGGTTCTCTACTCGGTCCACCCGAGCAGACCCGTCCCGGGAGTGGACCGAGTAGAGAACCG
>NZ_JASGES010000012.1:0-16760 GCF_047606205.1 Propionicimonas sp.
ATCGCCGCCGTCCCGCTGCGCGAGGACCCGGCCGACGCGCTGTGTGCCCGCGAGGGGTGGACCCTGGCGACCCTCCCCCGCGGCGCGCGGGTCGCCAGGGTCCACCCCTCGCGGGCACACAGCGCGTCGGCCGGGTCCTCGCGCAGCGGGACGGCGGCGATCACGAGCCCCTCGGCAGCGGCCGTGGGCAGGTCCTTGAACGAGTGGACGGCGAGGTCGGCCTCGCCGGCGAGGACGGCGGCGCGCACCGCACCGACGAACACTCCCGCGCCGCCGAGGCTGGCCAGCGGAGCGGACGACACGTCGCCGTGGGTGGTGACCTTCACGAGCTCGACCTCGTGGCCGAGCGCGCGGAGGGCGTCCGCGACCGTGCCCGACTGGGTCCAGGCGAGCGTGGAGCCGCGCGTGGCCAGACGGAGCCTCACCGGGTCGGGCCCTGCGCGATGCCTGCGGCGGCGGGGGCGTCGCGGTGAGGGTTGGCGCAGCATCCTCCGAAGCAGAACTGGCCGGGACCCGGCTCGGGAGAGCCTGCCCGCAGCTCGTCCGCGATCCGCCTCGCCAGATCGGCGACGAAGCCTGGGTGGGTTCCGACCGTGGGGGTGCGGATCAGGCGGACGCCGAGCTCGGCGGCGGTCTCCCGCGCCTGGGTGTCGAGGTCCCAGATCACCTCCATGTGATCGGAGATGAAGCCGATCGGCACGAGCACGACGTCGGTCGTGCCCGCCGCGGCGAACTCGCGCAGCGCGTCGTTCACGTCGGGCTCCAGCCACGGCACCTGGGGCGGGCCGCTGCGCGACTGGAAGACGAGGTCCCACGGCTTGGTGACCCCGGTGGCTTCGGCGACCGCCGCGACCACCCGGCGAGCGACCCAGCGGTGCTCGGTGAGGTAGGCGTCGCCCTCGGGGCCGGCGTTCCTCGCCGCGACCGCGGGGACGGAGTGGGTGGTGAAGACCAGCCGGGTGCTGTCGGCCGCCAGGTCGAGGTCCGCGGGCAGGCAGCGGAGGAGCAGTTCGGAGACGGCGTCGGCGAAGGCGGGCAGGTCGTAGAAGGGCGGCAACTTGCGGACGTCGACGTCCAGTGCACCGCCCGCCAGGGCCAGGCCGAGGTCCTCGCGGTACTGCCGGCAGGACGAGTAGCCGGCGTAGGCCGCGGTCGCGACGGCCAGCAGCCGGCGATGCCCGCGTGCGGCGAGGTCGGCCAGGACGTCCGGCACGAAGGGCGGGGAGTTCCGATTGGCCAGCACGGTCTCGATCTCGACGCCCTGCGCGCAGAGCGCGTCGGCGAGCGCCGCCAGCAGGGCCCGGTTCTGCGCGTTGATGGGGCTGACCCCGCCGAGCGTGAAGTAGTGCTGGCCCACCTCGACCAGACGTTCCCTCGGGATGCCGCGTCCCGCCGTGACCCGCTCGAGGAAGGGCACCACTTCTTCGCTGCCCTCGGGCCCGCCGAAGCCCATCAGGACCACGGCGTCGTACTTCAACGAAGTACTCACCGCAGCACTCGGGGCAGATCGGACGCCTCGATCCGGTGCCCGGTGTAGAACGGGACCTCCAGCCGGACGTGCCGCCGTGCACCGGTTGCGCGCAGGTGACGCATCAGGTCGGTCAGCTCGACCAGCTCGTCGGCCTCCAGCCCGAGGATCCACTCGTAGTCGCCGAGGGCGAACGCGGCCACGGTGTTCGCGAGCACCTGCGGGTAGTCGCGGCCCTTCATCCCGTGCTCGGCGAGCAGCGCCCTGCGTTCCTCCTCCGGGAGCACGTACCACTCGTAGGAGCGGACGAACGGGTAGACGGTGAGCCACCGTTTCGGCTCCCTTCCCTGCAGGAAGGCGGGCGCGTGGTCGCGGCTGAACTCGGCCTGGCGGTGGACGCCGAACGCCGACCACACGGCGTCGACGGCGCCCCCGAAAGCCTCCCGCTGGAAGCGTCGCTGGGCTTCCTGGAGGTCGGACGCCGAGCGCCCGTGCAGCCAGACCAGCACGTCCGCGTCGGCCGGCATCCCGTGGACGTCGTAGAGGCCGCGGGTGGTGACCCCTGCGCCGGCGAGGTCCGTGACCAGCTCTTGCGTGAGGCCCGCGACGTCGGCCAGAACCGCTCCTCGGCGGGCGAAGACGGCGTAGCAGGTGTAGTGGATCTCTTCGGTGGTCTGGGTCATAAGGGCACCCTAACTTGAAACAGATGTCCTGGTGGCCAGAGCCAGACCGGCCTGGCGACGGCCGTCCGCGACGCAGTCCGGAACGCCCACCCCGTGCAGCGCCGAACCGGCCACCCGCCACGTCGGCAGGTGAGCGAGACCGGCTTCCGCCGCCGCGACCCGAGCGGGGTGGCCGACCGTGTACTTCGGCATCACCGCCTGCCAGCGGGCGACTCGGGACAGGGTCGGCGGCCGGGTCGCGTCGAGGACCGTCCCGACGTGGTCGACCACGCGTTCGAGCAGGACGTCCTGCTCTGCCCGCGCGATCTCGCCGAGGCGTTCGGGGACGAACGCACGGATCAGGACCGCGTCCCCTGGAGCGCGGTCGGCCCACTTGGCCGAGCTCACCGTGACGCCGCTGATCGGAGCCGGGTCGGCCTCCAGCCACCCGTGCGTCGTGACCGGTGTGGCGAAGGCGGAGGCGGGGTAGCAGAGGGTCACCACGGTGGAGGTGGCCAGTGGTACTCCGGAGAGGGCCGCTGCGGCCCGGGGTGCCGGCTCCGCCAGCAGCGCTGCCGAACTGGCCACTCCGCCGGCCAGCACGACCGCGTCCGCCAGCTCGACCGAACCGTCCTCCAGCACGGCCCGGACGCCGCCGGAGGATGTGGTCCCCAATTCTGCCACGCCGGTACCGGTGCGCAGGTCGGCGCCGGAGGCCACCAGCCGGCCCGCGACGGCGTCCACCAGGCTGCCCAGCCCGCCGCGCAGCGTACGGAAGGGTGAGCCCGGTCCGCGACCGGCGGCCCTGCTCTTCCTGCCTGCCGCGAGGGAGGCCAGGATCAGGCTGCGGTGCGCGGCCTCGTCCGTCCGCAGCGACGGCAGCACGGCGTCCAGGCTGAGTTCGTCGACGCCGGCACCGTAGATCCCGCCCACCATCGGGTCCGCGAACCGGCGGACGACGCCCCCGCCGAGGCGTGCCCTCAGGAAGGCGCCGATCGCCACGTCCTCGCCATCGCGCAACTGGCGCGGCAGCACGAGGTCGAGGCCGGCGCGCAGCTTGTCGGCCGGCGAGAGGATGCCGGTGGTGACGAACGGGCCGAGCCGCGTCGGCAGCACCATGCCCATTCCTGCCGGCAGCGGGCGCAGCCTGCCGCGCGAGCGCAGGGAGACCACCCGCGACCCGGTGGTGCCGACGAGATCATCGCCCAGGCCCACTTCGGTGGCCAGCAGGGACGCCGCCGGCCGGTAGCTGACGAACGAGTCCGGCCCGTGCTCGATCAGCAGCCCTTCGGCGTGCTCGGTGTGCAGCTTGCCGCCCAGCCGGTCGGACGCCTCGACCAGGAGTACGTCGGCGGGCGGCCGCTCACCGTCCCCGCGCACGGCCTCCCAGGCCGCGGCCAGCCCGGTGATGCCGCCCCCGACGACCAGCAGCCTCACTGGGCGAGGCTCGCGCCGGGCCTGGGCACGTACGGGCACAACGGGTCGGACTCGAGCGGGTCGCCGGTCCATGCGTAGGCGCGGGCGCGCGAGCCGCCGCACCAGTCGTGGTACTCGCAGGCGCCGCAGCGTCCCTTGAACTGGTCGGGGTCGCGCAGCGCGCGCATCACCGGCTGGTCCCGGTAGAGGCTCACCAGCGAGGCGTCCTTGACGTTGCCCACGCTCAGCGGCAGGAAGCCGGACGGGGTGACCTCGCCGAGGTTGGAGACGAACACGATCCCGTTGCCGTCGCGGATGCCGAACGCGCGGGACAGCGGCAGCGCCTCGATCTCCTCCTTCGACGACCCCGCGCGCAGCATCGGCGCGGCCATCAGGCGCCGGAAGTGCATGGCCTCGGTCGTCTTCACCCGGAACGACGCCTCCCGGTTCGTCCGCGCCGCCCAGAGCAGCCACTTCTCCGCCTCGCCGGGAGACAGCTCGGTCAGCTCGGTGCCGCGCCCGATCGAGATCAGGAAGAACAGGCTCCACTGCATCAGCGTGTGCGCGCTCAGCAGCTCGTACACCGCGGGCAGGTCGGCGGCCGTCGTGGCGGTCACCAGCGTGTTCACCTGCACGGGAAGGCCGGCCTCCGCGGCGATGTCCAGCGCCTCGATGGTGGCGTCGAAGGTCCCCGGCACCATCCGGACGCCGTCGTGGAACGCCGCGGTCGACCCGTCCAGTGAGAGCGAGATCGCCTGGACGCCCATCTCCTTCATCCAGAAGATGCGCTCCCTGGTCAGCAGCGGGGTCACGGCGGGGGCGAGGGAGACCCCGATGCCGCGCTCGGTCGCGGCCGCGAGCAACTCGGGCAGGTCGGGTCGCCGCAGCGGGTCGCCGCCGGTCATCACGACGTGGGGCAGCGCCTCGCCCGGCCCGGCGAAGCCGAGGATGTCGTCGAGCAGCGCGATCGCCTGCGCGGTCGACAGCTCGCCGGGCATCGCGTCCGGCATCGCGGTCGCACGGCAGTGCCGGCAGGCCAGGCCGCAGGCGTTGGTGAGCTCCCAGTAGACGATCATCGGCGCCCGGTTGTAGGCCCACCCGTCCGGCTTGACGGCGCCGATGCCGTTGGCGTGGCCGTGGCCGTGGGTCGGACGGGTTGCGGTCGGGTGTGGCATGTCAGGACTCCTGCCCGGGCGGGATCGAGTGCACCAGCTCGACGAGCCGGCTGAGGACATCGGGGTCGGTCGAGGGCGGTACGCCGTGGCCGAGGTTGAACACGTGACCGGGGGCCGCCGCACCACGCCGGACGACGTCGCGCGCGGCGGCCTCCAGCGTGGGCCAGTCGGCCGCCAGCAACGCCGGGTCGAGGTTGCCCTGCAGCGGCACCTCGCCGCCGAGCAGGGTCGAGGCGTCGTCCAGACCGATGTCGGAGGCGACCCCGACGACGTCCGCCCCGGCGGCGAGGAGGTCCGGCAGCAGCGCGCGGGTGGCCGTCCCGAAGTGGACGCGGGGGACGCCGAGGTCGGCGACGGCGGCGAACACGGCGGCGGAGTGCGGCTGCACGGCCTCGCGGTACTCGGCGGGCGAGAGCCTGCCCACCCAGGAGTCGAAGAGCTGGACGGCGGACGCGCCCGCCTCGACCTGCGCGCGCAGGAAGGCTGCGGTGATGCCGGCCACCCAGCCGAGCAACCGGTGCCAGGTGTCGGGGTCGGAGGCGAGCAGGGCGCGGGTCGCGGGCAGCGCCCGGTCGGGCCGCCCCTCGACGAGGTAGGACGCGAGGGTGAAGGGCGCCCCGGCGAAGCCGATCAAAGGGACACCGGCCAGCCGTTCCACCGACAGCGCGACCCCGTCGCGGACGGGCGCCAGGGCACTCGGGTCGAGGTCGGGCAGCGCCGCGACGTCGCCGGCTGTTCGCACGGGGAGGTCGAGCACCGGCCCCACCCCTGGCACGATGTCGACGCCGACTCCGGAAAGCCGGAGGGGGACGACGATGTCGGAGAAGAAGATCCCGGCGTCCACGTCGTGCCGTCGCACGGGCTGGACGGTGATCTCCGCGGCCAGTTCCGGGTCGAGGCAGGCGTCCAGCATCGACGTGCCCTCGCGGATCGCGCGGTACTCGGGCAGTGAGCGTCCGGCCTGCCGCATGAACCAGATCGGCCTGCGGCTGACCTGCTCACCGCGGTAGGCGGCCAGCAGCGGCGCCGCCTGCACGGTGGACCTCACGCGTCGGCCTCGACCTCGATGCCGAACAGCGTCTGCAGGGCGTGGGAGTAGTCGGCGAGTTCGCCGCTGCGGGCGAGTTCCGCCGCGCGCAGCGACGGAGTGTGCAGCAGTGCGTTGGACACTCGCCGCAGGGAGCGGGCGACGGCTGCCGCCGTCTCGGGGTCGTAGCGTCGTGCGGCCGCTTCGATCTCGCGCTCGATGTAGTGGCTGACGTGGGCCCGCATCGCCGTCACGGCGGGCGTCGCGGCACGTCCCTGCTCGAGGTGCAGGTAGGTCTCGACCCCCCGCCCGACGAGGTCCCGGGCGGCGAGCACGGACGCGGTCTGTCCTGCGGGGGCGTGCGCGCCGATCTCCTCCAGGTCGATCAGGTCGACGAACAGCAGGTCGGCGGCGTCGGCGGCGACGTCGCCGGACAGCGACAGGTCGAGCACGGGCAGGAGCGCGGTGCGACCTGAGCGGGCTGTGGTCAGCAGCTCGGCGTCGATCCCGGCACCACCGGACCCCTCGCTGCCGCTGCAGGTGACCAGGAGGTCGGCCGCGGCCAGGGCGCCGGTGAGCCCGTCCACGGGAACCGGCTGGACGGGGTGGGACGCCGCGAAGCGCGCCGCCCTGTCGCTGGCGGAGTAGACGCGGATGTCCGTGCAGCCCAGGCGCAGCAGCGCGGCGGTGACCACGCGGGCGTAGCTGCCGGTGCCGACCACGAGGGTGGTGCGCCCGGCGAGCGCGAAGTGCCGCTGCTCGACCAGGTCGAGGCCGACCTGGGCGATCGAGCGCCCGGCCGCGCCGAGATCGGTCTGCGAGGTGACGGCCTTGGCGGTGGTGAGCGCGGCGTGGAACAGCCGGTGCAGGGACGCACTCGCCCGCTCGCCGGACATGGCCAGGGCCTCGCGGACCTGGCCGATGATCTCCGCCTCGCCCACGACCATCGAGTCGAGCCCGCTGGTGACCTCGAGGAGGTGCTGGACGGCGCCCTCGCCGGCGTACACCTGGAACTGGTCGACGAGCGCGCGGTGCCGCTCGGGGAGCGAGCGGCGCAGGGCGCCGAGGACCAGCTCGAGGCCGCGGTGGAAGGACTCCGACTCGAAATAGACCTCGAATCGGTTGCACGTGCTCAGCAGGACCAGGCCGGGGAGCCCGGCGGCATCCAGTTCGGCGAGCGCCGGCTGCGTCACCTGGCCCAGCTGCGCCAGGTCCTCCAGCGGGATGAGGTGGTGGCTGACGCCGACGGCGGAAACGGGCACGCCCAGCATGGTAAACCCTCTGCGGCGCCCCTCCGTGCGCTGCGTCCGGCCCGTCCGGGAAACGACCGGATCGTGCCGGTCCGTGGATACGAGTGGAATATTCATTCGTGGTGCGGCATAGTCATGCTCATGACGATCAAGGTCGCGGTGGCCGGTGCCACCGGCTACGCGGGCGGGGAGGTGCTGCGGCTCCTGCTCGGCCACCCCGAGGTCGAGGTCGGCGCGCTGACCGCCGGAGCCAATGCGGGAACCCCGCTGCTCGCCCACCACCAGCACCTGACGCCGCTCGCCGACCGCACGGTGGAGGCCACGACCGCCGCCGCGCTCGACGGCCACGACGTCGTGTTCCTGGCGCTCCCGCACGGACACTCTGCGGGCGTCGCCGCCGGGCTCGGGCCCGATGTGCTCGTGGTGGACGCCGGCGCCGACCACCGGCTGAGCGACCCGGTCCAGTGGCGGAAGTTCTACGGCAGCGACCACGCCGGTACGTGGCCGTACGGCCTTCCCGAACTGCCCGGGCAGCGAGAGGTGCTCGCGGCGACCCGCCGGATCGCCGTCCCGGGCTGCTACCCCACCACGGTGACGCTGGCCCTGCTGCCCGCGCTCAGCGGTGGTCTGGTCAGTGGCAGGGACGTCGTCGCCGTGGCGGCCAGCGGTACCTCCGGCGCGGGCAGGTCGCTGAAGCCGAACCTGCTCGGCTCGGAGGTGATGGGCTCTGCCAGCGCCTACGGCGTGGGGGGAGTGCACCGGCACGTCCCGGAGATCCTGCAGAACTTCGCCCTGCTGGGGGCGGCGGAGCCCACGCTGTCCTTCACCCCCGTGCTCGCCCCGATGGCCCGCGGCATCCTCGCCACGGTCACCGCGCCGCTGCCGGCAGGCGTCCCCGCCGACGTCGTCCGCTCCACCTACGTCGCCGCCTACGGCAACGAGCCGTTCGTCACCCTGCTGCCCGAAGGGATGTGGCCGCAGACGCAGTCGGTCCTCGGGTCGAACGCCGTCCACGTCCAGGTCACCGTGGACGAGGCCGCGGGGCGGCTGGTCGCGGTCGCAGCCCTCGACAACCTGACCAAGGGCACCGCCGGTGGTGCCATCCAGTCCATGAACATCGCCCTGGGCCTCCCCGAGTCCCTCGGCCTCACCACGATCGGAGTCGCGCCGTGATCTGCACCCCACAGAGTTCTTCTCCTCCGCTGCGCTCCTCCGAACAACTCTGCGGGGACCCCGGAAAGAACACCCCACAGAGTTCTTCTCCTCCGCTGCGCTCCTCCGAACAACTCTGCGGGGGGCAGGCATGAGCGTCACTGCGGCAAAGGGGTTCACCGCGGCGGGCGTCTGCGCGGGGATCAAGGCCTCGGGGAAGCCCGACCTCGCCCTGGTCGTGAACGAGGGACCGGACGCACACGCCGCCGCCGTCTTCACGTCCAACCGGTTCACGGCCGCTCCCGTCCAGTGGAGCAGACACGCGACGGCGAACGGTCGCCTGGCCGCGGTCGTGCTCAACTCCGGCGGCGCCAACGCCTGCACGGGCGCGGCCGGGTTGGCCGATGCGCAGCGGATGGCCGAATGGACCGGGGCCGAGGTGGGGTGCGCCCCCGAGGACGTCGCGGTGTGCTCGACCGGCCTGATCGGCGTCCGGCTGCCCATGGACGCGGTGCTGACCGGGATCGAGCTGGCCGCGCAGGACCTTGCCCGCACCGGCGGCGCCTCGGCGGCCGAGGCGATCCGCACGACCGACACGGTCGCGAAGCAGGCGACGTACGTCTCGCCCGCGGGCTGGACGATCGGCGGGATGGCGAAGGGCGCCGGGATGCTCGCGCCCGCGCTGGCCACCATGCTCGTCGTGATCACGACGGACGCGGCCGTCCCGCCCGGCGACCTGGACCGCGCCCTGCGCACCGCGACCGGCTTCACCTTCGACCGGACCGACTCCGACGGCTGCATGTCCACCAACGACACGGTGGTGCTGATGTCGTCCGGTGCGTCCGGGGTGACCCCGGACGCCGCGGAGTTCTCCGAGGCGCTGACCGGCGTCTGCGCAGACCTGGCCCGGCAGCTGCTCGCCGATGCAGAGGGCTCGGCCCACGACATCGAGGTGCGGGTCGAGGGCGCGGCCACCGAGGCGGACGCGCTGGCGGTCGCCCGCGCCATCGCCCGCAGCAACCTGTTCAAGTGCGCGGTCTTCGGCAACGACCCGAACTGGGGCCGCGTCCTCGCCTCCGCCGGTACCGTGCCCGCGGAGTACGACCCCGAGCACGTCGATGTCGCGTTCAACGGGATCAGGGTGTTCGTGGACGGGCAGCTGGGGGCCGACCGCTCCGAGGTCGACCTCACCGGCCGCGACGTGCTCGTCGAGGTGCACCTCCATGCCGGGGACGCGTCCGCGGCGATCTGGACCAACGACCTCACCTACGACTACGTCAAAGAGAACGCGGAGTACTCCTCATGAGCGATGCGGGCAGCAAGGCGGAGATCCTGATCGAGGCCCTGCCGTGGCTGGAGAGCTACGTGGGAAAGACCGTCGTGGTGAAGTACGGCGGCAACGCGATGGTCGATGACGAGCTCAAGCGGGCATTCGCGAGGGACATCGTGTTCCTGCGCACCGTCGGGGTGAAGCCCGTCGTCGTGCACGGCGGCGGCCCGCAGATCTCGTCCATGTTGAAGCGGCTCGGCATCGAGAGCGAGTTCCGCGGCGGGTTGCGGGTGACCACCCCCGAGGCGATGGACGTGGTGCGCATGGTGCTGATGGGCCAGGTGAACCGGGAACTGGTGGGACTGCTCAACGCGCACGGCCCGCTCGCCGTGGGCCTGTCCGGCGAGGACGCGGGACTGCTGACCGCAGAGCGCAAGGGTCTCGAGCTGGACGGGGAGGAGATCGACCTCGGCCTGGTCGGAGAGGTCGCAGAGGTGAACCCGAGCGCCGTGGTGGACCTGATCAACGCCGGCCGGATCCCGGTGGTCGCCACGGTCGCCCCCGACGAGGAGGGCCAGGTGCACAACGTGAACGCCGACACCGCGGCGGGCGCCCTGGCGGCCGCGCTGGGGGCGGAGCGCCTGGTGGTGCTGACCGACGTGCCGGGCGTGTACCGGGACTGGCCGAACTCGACCGAGGTGATCCGCCAGATCGACGTCGACGCCCTGGCCGCCCTGCTGCCGACGCTGGCCTCCGGCATGATCCCCAAGATGGAGGCGTGTCTGAACGCCGTGAAGGCCGGCGTGCCCAAGGCCACCGTGATCGACGGCCGGGTCGCGCACTCGCTGCTGCTGGAGATCTTCACCGACGCCGGGGTCGGCACGATGGTGCTCGGCCCCTCCTACCGGGCACTCCCGTGAGCGCGATCGCCGCCGTCGGCAGCCAGGCCGAGCTGACCACCCGGTACACCCGCTCGGTGATGAACACCTTCGGGCCGCCCAAGCGGGTGTTCGTACGCGGCGAGGGCGTGCACCTGTGGGACGCCGACGGCAACCGCTACCTCGACCTGCTCGCCGGGCTCGCCGTGAACGCGCTGGGCCACGCGCACCCGCAGGTTCTCGGGGCGATCTCCGCGCAGCTGTCGACGCTGGGGCACGTGTCGAACTTCTTCGCCACGCCCACCCAGATCGCACTGGCCGAACGACTGGCCGGCTTCGCGACCGCGAATGCGCCCGGACTGCCGGCGCGGGTCTTCTTCACCAACTCGGGCACCGAGGCCAACGAGGCCGGGTTCAAGATCACCCGCCGGACCGGCCGGACGAAGCTGATCGCGATGGAGGGTGCGTTCCACGGTCGCAGCCTCGGAGCGCTCGCGCTGACGGCGAACCCGGCGTACCGGGAACCGTTCGAGCCGCTGCCCGGCGAGGTGCTGTTCGTGCCGTACGGCGACACGGGGGCGCTGGCGGCCGCGCTGGACCAGACCGTGGCGGCGGTGATCCTCGAGCCGATCCAGGGCGAGAACGGGGTGGTCGAGCCGCCGTCGGACTTCCTGGCCAGGGCGCGCGAACTCACCGCCGCGGTCGGTGCGCTGCTCTGGATCGACGAGGTGCAGACCGGTCTGGGCCGCTGTGGCGACTGGCTGGCCAGCACCGCGTCCGGCGTGACCCCCGACATCGTCACGTTCGCGAAGGGACTCGGCAACGGCTTCCCCGTGGGGGCGTGCGTGGCCACCGGCGCCGCGGCGTCCCTGCTGGGCCCCGGCTCACACGGGACCACCTTCGGCGGCAACCCCGTCGCTGCGGCCGCAGGCCTGGCGGTGATCGGCATCATCGAGCGGGACGGACTGCTGGACCGTGTGGTCGCCGCGGGGGAGCGATTGTCCTCCGGGATCCTCGGTCTTGGCCACCCGCAGGTCGCCGCCGTCCGCGGACGCGGCCTGCTCCGGGGCGTCGTGCTGGCCGACCCGATCGCGCCCGCCGTCGCCGAGCTGGCACTGGATGCCGGGTTCGTGATCAACGCCCCGCGCCCCACCGTGCTCCGCCTGGCCCCGCCGCTGATCATCGGCGAGGCAGACATCGACCGGTTCGTGGCCGCACTGCCCGCGCTGCTGGACGCGGCCACCGCCGCACCCGGTCTGGGCGCGGCCGCCGCGACACCTGCTCCGGACGCGGCCTCCGCTCCGGGCGGGGCCGGCTCGTCCGCGCCCCCGGGGAACGAGAACCGATGACCGAGCAGCGCACGCCGATGACCAAGTCGGCCCGCCAGTCGCGGATCGCCGAGCTCATCGAGCGTGAGTCGATCCGCAGCCAGGCCGACCTCGCGGGCCGGCTGGTCGACGACGGCATCGCGGTCTCCCAGGGCACCCTGAGCAAGGACCTTCTGGAGCTCGGCGCGGTCCGGGTTCGCACCGCGACGGGCGAGCTGGCCTACGCGCTCCTGGCCGGCGAGCACGGCCCCGGCACGCCGTCGGCCGAGGCCCGGCTGGCCCGGCTCTGCGGAGAGCTCCTGCTGTCCGCAGAGGGCTCGGCGAACCTCACCGTGCTGCGCACCCCACCGGGCGCGGCGCAGTTCTTCGCGTCCGCCATCGACAAGGTCGGCTGGGCGTCCGTGCTGGGCACGATCGCCGGCGACGACACCGTGGTGCTGGTCACCCGCGCCGCGGACGGCGGGGCGGCGATGGCGGAGGCCTTCCTCGGCCTTCACCTGAGCTGAGTCGTATCGTCATCCCGCACCACCTTCCCGGCCCGAGAACGGGTCACAACGCCGAGAGGATCACCATGACCGACGCCACTGACAGCGGACGCCTGTGGGGCGGGCGCTTCGCCGGCGGACCGGCCCAGGCCATGTTCGAACTGAGCCGGTCGACGCAGTTCGACTGGCGGCTCGCCCGCCATGACATCGCCGGCTCGAAGGCGCACGCGGCGGCGCTGCACGTCGCGGGCCTGCTCACCGACGACGAGTTCGCCGCCATGGAGGCGGGCCTGACCGAGCTCGACGCCGACGTCGCCTCCGGTGACTTCGTCCCCGCCGCCACGGACGAGGACGTGCACGGTGCCCTCGAGCGTGGCCTGATCGAACGGGTCGGGGCGGACCTGGGCGGACGGCTGCGGGCAGGGCGCTCCCGCAACGATCAGATCGCCACCCTGATCCGGGCCTATCTCCGTGACGCCAACCAGCTGCTGGCCGCCGACCTGCGCGCACTCGCCGGCGCTCTGGCCGTTCAGGCGGAGACGAACCTCGGCGCGATCATGCCGGGCCGCACCCACCTGCAGTCCGCACAGCCGGTCCTGCTCAGCCACCACCTGCTCGCCCATGCCTGGCCGCTCGTCCGCGATCTCCAGCGGCTGCACGACCTGGCCGCCCGGCTCGCGGTGAGCCCGTACGGGTCGGGAGCGCTGGCGGGCACGTCGCTGGGGCTCGACCCCGAGCTGGTTGCGCGCCGGCTGGGGTTCTCCTCCTCGGCGCCCAACAGCATCGACGGCACGGCGGCGCGCGATCTCGTGGCGGAGGAGGCCTATGTGCTCGCCCAGATCGGGGTGGACCTCTCCCGACTCAGCGAGGACGTGATCCTGTGGTGCACGCACGAGTTCGGCTTCGCCACGCTCGACGACGCGTGGTCGACCGGATCGAGCATCATGCCGCAGAAGAAGAACCCGGACGTGGCCGAGCTCGCCAGGGGCAAGGCCGGGCGTCTGATCGGGAACCTGGCCGGCCTGCTGGCGACCTGCAAGGGTCTGCCCCTGGCCTACAACCGCGACCTCCAGGAGGACAAGGAGCCGGTCTTCGACGGCCTCGACCAACTGCGCGTGCTGCTGCCGGCCGTCACCGGGATGGTCTCGACCCTGGTGTTCGACCACGACCGGATGGCGGAGTTGGCACCGCGGGGGTTCTCGCTCGCCACCGACGTCGCGGACTGGCTGGTGCGCCGTCGGGTCCCGTTCGCCCGCGCCCACGAGATCGCCGGTGCCTGCGTCCGGTTCTGCGAGGCCGAAGGCATCGAGCTGTCGGACCTCACCGCCGCCCAGCTCGGCGAGATCTCCGCAGAGCTCGGCCCGGACGTCCTCGACGTGCTCACTGTCGAGGGCTCGGTGTCCTCCCGCAACGGCCGCGGCGGGACGGCTCCGGACCGGGTCCGAGAGCAGCTGGCCGAACTGCGTTCGGCCCTCGACGCCTGACCGGGCACGGGCCCCGGACCTCTGACCGGGGCGACCGGCCGGTCGCCCCGGCCGCGGGCGATCCTCCCGGTAGTGGGACCGAGGGCCGGCGGATCAGGGCCCGAGGGTCACGAACATCAGGCAGCCGCCCTCGCTGCGGTAGGGCCCGTGGCGCATGCCCGGCGGCCGGCTGGCGTACATGCCGCGGACGAAGGTCTGGCCGAGGCGGCAGTCGGTGAGTTCCCCCTCCAGCACGAACACCTCCTCGGTGAAGTCGTGGACCAGGACGGGACCCGACCGGTCGTCGAAGCCCGCGTCGTAGCGCTGCAGAAGGGTGCGCTCGCCGCTCTCCGGGTCGTCCGAAAGGACCATCACCCAGGTGCCGGGGGCCGTCTGGCTCCACTCGTGGTCCGGGGTGTGGAATTCCAGCGCCGTCCTGCTCATCAGTGGCGTCCTTCCGCCGGGGGCCCGCAGCCGCCACGCATCCGTCGGTCGCGGGGGAGGAGGGCGACAGCCTACCCGCGGTGCCGGTTCCCAGCACCGGGTCGGTCGAGCCGTGGATGCGCTGTTGGCGGTTCAGGGTCCGTCCAGCCGCACCCACCGCCCCTTCGTGCGCCGGAGCACCTGCAGGTCGGTCCAGTCGGCGACCCGTCCGATTCCGGTGGCCAGCGCGCGCCCGGCCCGCCACGCGTCGGCGTCCTCCTCGGCATCATTGCCGGTGGGCACGACGAAGCGGACGGTGACCCGCGGTGCCCCGCCGGCACGGGCGAGCGGCTCGACGTCGACGAACGAGTCCTCGACGTGCCAGCCCGCGCCGACCGCCGTCCGTGCGGCGTCGAGGACCGCGACCGGGTCGACTCCGGCGTGCACGTCGACGATCGCGGCGCTCGCCCGGAACGATGCCATCTCCCACCTCCGAGAGCAGGTTACGGCCCGGCTCCGACACCCCGGTGCGGACTCCGGCGGGGCGCGCCACTACGCTTACGCAGCGTGAATGCGGTGATCGACGAACTGACCTGGCGGGGCTTCATCGCCCACTCGACCGACCCGGACGCGCTGGCGTCCGCCTTCGACGGCGGGCAGGTGAGCTCCTACGTCGGGTTCGACCCGACTGCTCCGAGCATCCACATGGGAAACCTCGTGCAGTTGATGCTGGCCCGCATCCTGCAGTCGGCCGGCCACCGCCCGTACCTGCTGGTCGGTGGTTCCACGGGACTGATCGGCGATCCGAAGCAGAGTTCGGAACGAAACCTGAACCCGAAGGAGGTCGTCGGGGAGTGGGTGGAGCGGATCAGGGCGCAGGTGAGCCGCTTCGTCGACTTCGACGGGCCGGCCGGCGCGGTGGTGGTCAACAACTACGACTGGACCTCCGAGCTGTCCGCGCTGGACCTCCTGCGCGACATCGGCAAGCACTTCAGCGTGAACCGCATGCTCGACCGCGAGGTCGTCAAGGCACGACTGGAGTCGGGGATCTCCTACACCGAGTTCTCCTACGTGCTCCTGCAGTCGCTGGACTACCTGGAGCTCTTCCGACGCCACGGCGTGACCCTGCAGACCGGGGGCTCCGACCAGTGGGGGAACATCACCGCGGGAGTGGATCTGATCCGCAGGGCGGAGGGCGCTCGCGTCCACGCGCTGGCGACACCCTTGCTGACCAAGGCCGACGGCACGAAGTTCGGCAAGACCGAATCCGGCACCGTGTGGCTGGACCCCGCCATGACCAGCCCCTACGCGTTCCACCAGTTCTTCCTGAACGCCGAGGACGCGAAGGTCGTGGAGTACCTGCGGATCTTCACGCGGCGCACCGGGGAGGAGATCGACGACCTGGGCAGGCAGACTGTCGAGGCGCCACACCTGCGGGCCGCGCAGCGGGCGCTGGCGGACGACATCACCGACCTCGTGCACTCACCGGCCGAACGCCGGGCCGCGACGGCCGCTGCGGCGGCCGTGTTCGGACGCGGCGAGCTCCGCGAGCTCGGCGCCGGGCCGCTGGAGGCCGCGATGAAGGAACTCGGCGCGACCCGGCTGCAACGCGGCGAGGAGTTGCCCGGCGTCGTGGACGTCCTGGCCGAGTCAGGGGTGGTCGCGAGCAGGTCCGCCGCGCGCAGGGCGATCGCGGAGGGCGGTGCCTACCTGAACAATGTGAAGGTCACCGAGGTCGACGCGCGGATCCGTCCGGAGGACCTCCTGGCCGGCCGCTTCCTGGTCCTCCGGAGGGGACGGAAGACCGTCGGTGCCGTCGAGATCGCCCGCTGAGGACCGAGGACACGCCCGGGCGTCCGCTCGATTTGACCACCGCGTTACACCTGCGTAATCTTCATCGAGCGCTGCCGGTGACACGGACGAAGTCGGAACCCCGACACGGCCGAACCGGGCGCCGAACCCACCATGATCCGCACGGATACGGTGTGTGCCCATGCCAGGGCCCGCCAAGGTCCGCGACGGTGTCGCGGGCGGGGGAGGGAAGAAGGAACCGATTTGACAGCCGGCTCCCGACTCCGTAAAGTAAGACGAGTGCCCCGAGCCGAGGTCGAAGACCGAAGCGGAGGCGCGAAACCCGAGCTGACTAGGCCAAACGGTCGAGGCAGGGAGGATGTGGGAAAGCTTCCCCGATTTGACATCGAGAAAGTGACTCACTAAAATAAGTCGAGTTGCTCCAAGCAATGGTCTGAAAGCCAGAGCGCGGAACGCACCCGAAACTTGAGAACTCAACAGCGTGCTTTAAAAGTCAATGCACAATAAATGCACTCCTCGGAGTGCGAAATCAACCCCGTCCCGGGCTGTGCGAGACGCAAGTCGAACACTGACTCGGAACGGATTCCTTTGATTATTGAGCAGATTCAGCAATGAGTCTGCGTCAGTATCAGACCGAAGTTGACGGTAACCGGGCATAAGAGCCCACACCGAAATTTTTCAACGGAGAGTTTGATCCTGGCTCAGGACGAACGCTGGCGGCGTGCTTAACACATGCAAGTCGAACGGTGACGAGGAGCTTGCTCCTCCGATCAGTGGCGAACGGGTGAGTAACACGTGAGCAACCTACCCTTGACTCCGGGATAACAGTTGGAAACAGCTGCTAATACCGGATACGACCCTGGCGGGCATCTGCCGGGGTGGAAAGCTCCGACGGTCAGGGATGGGCTCGCGGCCTATCAGCTTGTTGGTGAGGTAACGGCTCACCAAGGC
>NZ_JASGES010000013.1:0-32970 GCF_047606205.1 Propionicimonas sp.
GGCGGGATCGCGGGCGAGCTCCGGCATCAGCGCCCGGCTGCTGCGCACGGCCACGCGGCCGCTCAGGTAGGCGCCGGCCGCCACCCGGCGCCCCGGGCGCTGGTCGGCGGGGAGCCGGAGGAGTTCCTCGACACGGTCGGCGATCCGGGCCACCGGGGCGATGCCGCCGCCGACGAACACGTCCGTGAGCCAGTCCGCCGAGGCGACCGGGATCCGGCCGGCAGCGATGTCGTCGAAGGTCGCGAGCAGGCCGGAGGGCACCAGCACCTGGTTGCCGTGCTTCTCGTGGACGCCGAGGTCGGAGACGAACACTGTCCGCACGCCCGCGCCGACGGCCTCCAGCCCTGCGGTCGAGGAAACGGTCACCAGCAGGTCGGTGCGCGGCAGCAGCGAGGTGATCGTGTCGTAGGTGATCTCGAAGTTGGCCGGCGTCCTGCCGAGCTTCGGCACGATCGTCTCCGGATGGTCGTGCATGACATGGAAGGTGCCCTCGCCCGGGCGGTGCCTCGGCTTCAGCAGCACCCGCTGGTCGGGATGGGTGCGGGCGTGGTCGAGCAGCCGGTGGTAGACGTAGGCGCGGTCCCACCGCGAGCCGGGGACGGTCGGCTGGTCGGCGAACACGAGGGTGCCGATGGGCCCCGTCCGCAGCGCGGCCGGCTGTGCGGGGAGCAGCGGCAGGCCGCTCAGCAGCAGGTTGTCCGACGGCACGCCCAAGTGGCGGCCGGCCCGGGTGAACTCTCTCAGGTTGTCGGCGGAGTTGACCGCGATGACGTCCGAGCCGGCCCGGTCGAGGTACCCCGCGACGAGCTTCTCGATGATGATGCCCACCCACCCGGTCACCACGACCGGCTCGTGGCCGGACGGCTCCGCGCGGCGGAGCAGCTCGAGCTCGTCGGTGAACCGTGCCACGAGGGTCCCCTGGACGGCGAGGACCACGCAGTCCACGGTGCGTGCGGACCGCAGCAGGTCGGCCCACGGGACGCGCCGGACTCCCGCGCTGCCGGCCGCGACCACCTGATCGTCGGACAACGAACTACGGATGTCGCTGGGGGTGACCACGGAACAGTGCCAGCCCCGAGCGCTGAACTCCGCGGCGATCCCCATCGCCCACTTCAGCTGGGAGTCGTAGGCGGCGACCAGCAGCACTTCTCTCGGCAAGCCTGCTCCTTCCGTCCGGTCGCGCCGAGCGTAGGCGCGCCGGTTGAACGGGGGGCATCCAGCGGGTGGCCCTCGCCTGAACCCCTGCCGCTTCGGCGCGCACCCGCTAGCGTCCGGTGAAGGGTGGCCTCGGTCGTGGGAGAGTAGGCCCATGGACGTGCTGGTCATCAATGGACCCAACCTGAACACGCTCGGCACCCGCGAGCCCGACATCTACGGCGCGACGACGCTGGCCGTGATCGAGGCCGGGCTCGTCGCGCAGGGTGCGGCGGCCGGGTTGGATGTGGACACCTTCCAGAGCAACCACGAGGGGGCGATCGTCGACCGGCTGCACGCGGCGTCGATGGACGGCACCCGCTTCGTGATCATCAACCCTGGGGCGTTCACGCACACGTCCATCGCGATCAGGGACGCGTTCGCCGCGGTGGCGCTGCCGTTCTGTGAGGTGCACATCTCCAACGTGCATGCCCGTGAGGCGTTCCGGCAGCACTCCTACCTGTCCGACGTCGCCGTCGGCGTGATGGCTGGTTTCGGGGTGTTCGGGTACACCATGGCGATGGACTTCGTGATCGACCGGCTGAAGGAGGACTGACATGCAGATCACCCACCTGGGGCACTCCGCGGTGCTCGTGGAGGTGGAGGGGACGCGGATCCTGCTCGACCCGGGCAACATGTCCGACGCCTGGCACGGGCTCACCGACCTCGATCTGATCCTGGTCACCCACCTGCATCCCGACCACGTCGATCCCGAGCACGCGCCCGCGCTGGTCGCGGCCAATCCCGGCGCGCGCGTCCTGGTCGAGCCGGGAGTGATCGACGCCGTGCCACTGGAGCGCGCCGAGCCGATGGCCGCCGACACCTCCGTCGAGCTGGGCAGGGTGCGGGTGGACGCCGTCGGCGGGCTGCACGCGGTGATCCACCGCGACATCCCGCGGATCGGCAATGTGGGGCTGGTGGTGTCGGCTCCCGGCGAGCCGACCCTGTTCCACCCCGGCGACAGTCTCGCCACCCTCCCGCCCGGCATCGACGTGCTGGCCGTGCCTGCCTACGGGCCGTGGGCGGCGATGAAGGAGACCGTCGACTTCGCCCGCGGCGTGAAGGCCCCGGTCGGCTTCCCGATCCACGACGGCCTGCTGAACGAGCGCGGCTGGTCGCTGGTCTTCGGACGGGTCACCGACATGACCCCGACCACCCTGGTCGACCTCCGAGGCAAGGGGCCCTGGACCCCGTCCTGAACCAACCGGACCGAATGGGGGACGGTTCCTTACTCGGTCCACCTGAACGGATGGACCGAGTAAGGAACCGTCCCCATTCGGCCCTGGACCCCGTCCTGAACCAACCGGACATTCGGTCCGCTTCGGGAGTCCTGGCCTGAACGAGAAGGACGGCACGGCTCCGGGCAGCCCGAATGAGGGGAGCGGGGTCAGACCAGGATCAGGGTGACGGTGGAGCCCTTGGCCGCCGGCACGCCCTCACCGGGGTCGGTGCCCCAGACGCGGGAGCCGAAGAAGGTCTTCCGCAGGGTCACTGTGAAGCCGGCATCCTCGAGTTTCTGCTTGGCCTGGGCGGGGGTGAGTCCCCCGACACCGGGAACGGGGATCATCTCCGGCCCCTTGGAGACCGTGAAAGTGATCGTGCCGCCCTTCTCGACGCTCGCGCCGGCCTTGGGGTCGGACGAGATGACGTTGCCGGCGTCCACCGTCGAGCTGTACTTGTCCTCGGCCGCCCGCTGCACGACCAGCCCCGCCTTGGTGTAGTACGTCTCGGCTTCTTCGAACGGCCTGTTCCGGAAGCTCTTCACCTTGATCGGCGCGGGTCCCTTGGAGAAGGACAGACCGACCTCCGCCCCCGGCTTGACCAGCGTCCCGGTCTCGATCGACTGGGACACCACCAGGCCGATGGCGAGGCTCTCGTCGTAGACGTCCTTGGTCTCACCGACCGCCAGGTGCGCGTCCTCCAGCGCCTGGACGGCGTCGTCGCGATCGCGCCCCTTCAAGGAGGGGACGGCGTAGCGCTCCTGCCCCTTGGACAGGTAGGCGGTCACCGTCCCGCCCCGCAGCACGCGCTGGCCGGCGACCGGATCGGTGCGGATCACCTGGCCGACGGGGACGGTCTCGCTGAACTCCTGGACCGGGGCGAGGAGGACCCCCTCCTTCGCCGCCAGCGCGGCCGCCCTGGTCTGGCTGAGCCCCGAGAAGTCCGGCGTGATCGTGAACCGCCCGGCCAGCAGGTACCAGGCCCCGACGCCGGCCAGGGCGGTCACCAGCAGCAGCACGAGCAGCGTCACCACGCCCCGGCGGTGCTTCTTCGCCCGGCGTTGCTGCAGCGGCACCGCCGAGGGGCTGGGCACCGGCAGCGGGAGGCTGTCGTAGTAGGGCATCCCGTCGGCCGCGCCGGGATGGCTGGGGCTCATCGGGGTGGACGGCGTGAACCGGAGGGTGGCGGTTCTCTGCACCTCCTGCCCGGAGAGCGCGACCACGGACGGCACCTGCTCGGTGAGCTGGGTGCTCGGGTCGAGGCCGGTCTCGCGCATCCAGGAGCTCAGCAGCGGATCGTCGGCCACGCCGCGCTCGATCGCGTCCCTCGCCTGGCGCAGGTGGTCGAGCAGGACCTTGGCGTCCGCGGGGCGGTCGGTCGGCTGGCGGGCGGCCGCCGCCATGACCAGCGCGTCCAGGTACGGCGGGACGCCGGAACGGGTGTCGCGCCACGGGGCGGGAGCGCTCGCCGAGGGCGCGGTGATCTCGTTGTGGACGTGGCTCCAGGCGACCTGGATCGGAGTCTCGCCGGTGTGGGGTTTCTTGCCGGTGAGCATCTCGAAGGCGAGGATGCCCAGCGCGTACACGTCGCAGCGGGTGTCGGCGTGGCCGTGGGTGACCAGCTCGGGCGCGATGTACGACACCGTCCCGATCAGCATCCCCTGCGCGGTCGCGGTGTTCGCGGTGACGGCGCGGGCCAGCCCGAAGTCGGCCACCTTGATCTGGCCGCGGGTCGAGATCAGGACGTTCTCCGGCTTGAGGTCGCGGTGGATGATGCCGGCCTCGTGGGCGGCGGCGACGGCAGCGGTGACAGGGATCAGCAGGTCGAGGACGCGCTGGGGCTCCATCGGCGCCTCGCGCGCGATCAGCTGCCGCAGGGTCGAGCCCTCGACGTACTCCATCACCATGTAGGGACGCCCGAGGTCCATGCCCTGGTCGAACACCGACACCACGTTCGGGTGGGACAGGCGCGCCGCGGCGCGGGCCTCCCGGTCGAAGCGCGTGACGAAGTCCTGGTCGTTGCCGAGGTTGTCGTGCATGACCTTCACCGCGACGGTGCGCGTCAAACGGCGGTCGGTGGCGAGATACACCGTCGCCATGCCGCCACGGGCGAGCCTGCGGAGGATCTCGTACCGGCCGTCGAGGACGTGCCCCAGCAGGGGGTCGGTGTCACTCATGGTCGTCACTAGGGGCTCCGGACAAGTCGGGGAAGTAGGCCGTCCAGACCTAGACGCGATTGTAGGAGTGTCCAGCAACTTCGTTGCTCACAACGCGCCGTCGTAGGCTGGGCCCATGACCGCCCTTCTCGGACTGGCCACCCGGCTCGGACTCGCCCGGCTGCTGCTGATCAGTGGCGCGCGCGAGGACGAGGGCGACCTCGCCGAGTTCGCGGACGCCAGCTTCGCCGGCGGCGTGGACATCATGCAGCTGCGCGACCCGAGCGCCGACGACAAGGCGCTGCTGGCCGCGCTGACGGTGATGCGCAAGGCCGCCCAGCGCTACCAGGGGCTGGTCAGCGTGTACGAGTCGGGGCCGTTGGCGAGTGAGTTCCAGGCCGACCTGCTGCACCTGCCAGAGCGGGGGTACACCGCGGCGAAGGCTCGCGGGTACCTCCACGAGTGGGCGCTGGTCGGACGGTCCTGTCACTCCCGTGAGCAGGTCGATGCCGCGCTGGCCGACCCCGACGTGAACTACCTCACGGTCGGGCCCGTGTTCGGTGGGCTCACCCCCGACTCCGGACTCGACCTGGTGCGCTACGCGGCGACCGTGGCCCCGCCGAGCGACGCGTCGGCCAAGCCGTGGTTCGCCGTGGGCGGGATCACGGCCGGCACCCTCGACAAGGTGCTCTCCGCCGGAGCCAGGCGGATCGCGGTCTCCCGCGCGGTCACGGCAGCCGGGAACCCGGAGGCGGCGGCCATCTCGCTGAAGGACCGCCTGCGCCACGCCTGGAACTCCGATCCCGCGATGGCCAACCTGACCCTCCAGGTCTTCAAGCTGCAGTAGGCACGCCGGCCGGCTCGTCCCGGCGTCGCCCTCGATGTTCAGGCCGTGCGCTGCGAGGCCACGAGGGCGAGTTCGGCCAGCCCCGTCCGGGCGGGGCCGGTGAGGGGTGCCTCGGCCAGCGCGGCGGAGGCCTCGGCGACGGCGGTGGCGATCTCCGCCTCGGTGGTGGCGAGAGCTCCCGAGTCGACGATGACGGAGCGTGCCTCGGCGAGGTCCCGGCTGTCGAGCCGGCGGCCGAGCAGGCTGTCGAGCCGGGTCGCCGCCTCCTCCGACGCCTTCGCCATCGTGGTGGCGATCAGGACGGTGAGCTTCCCCTCGCGCAGGTCGTCGCCGGCCGGCTTGCCGGTGAGCGCCTCGTCCCCGAAGACGCCGAGCACGTCGTCGCGGTACTGGAACGCGCGACCGAGCGGCGAGCCGTAGCCGGCCAGGCCGTCCAGCAGGTCGCGTCCGGCGCCGCCCAGCGCGGCCCCCACCTGAAGCGGCCGCACCACCGTGTACCGGGCGGTCTTGTACTCCACCACCCTGCGCACCTGGGCCAGGACGGAGGCGGGGTCGCGCCGGGCGTCCATGGGGTCGCGGGTCTGCGCGGTGATGTCGAGGTACTGGCCGCCGGTCACCTCCGCCCGCACCGCGGACATCAACGGCTGCGCGGCCGCCAGCGCGTCGCCCGGGGCCCCGCAGGAGTTGAAGAGCTCCACCGACCACATCAGGAGCAGGTCGCCGAGCAGGATCGCCCCGGCCCTGCCGAAGGCGTCCGGGTCGCCCCTGCGTCCGGACGCGGCATGCCGTGCTGCCAGCTGCACGTGGGCGGAGGGAAGCCCGCGCCGGGTGTCGGAGCCGTCCATCACGTCGTCGTGCACGAGAGCGCTGACGTGGAGGAGGTCGAGGCTGGCCGCCGCGCGCACGACATGGTCGGGTACCTCGGTCCCGCCGGTCGCAGCCAGGTAGCCCCAGCAGCAGAACGCGGGGCGGAGACGCTTGCCGCCCGTCGTGAACGCCCTGGCGAGTTCGACCAGGTCCCCGGTCTCGGCGCCGAGGTCGCCCAGCGCGTCCCCGCGGTCGGAGAGGAAGGCGGCGAGTTCGGCACCGACCGCGTCGCGCAGGTCGGCGGAGATCGGGTCGGCGGCGTCGAGGTTGACCACGGTCTGAGCCTAGACCGCGGAATCTGCGGACGCTGGCCTACCCTTGCCCGCATGCCCACGACCGGACGGACCATCGCCGACCTGCTCGCAACCCGGGGGCAGCCGACGATGTCGTTCGAGTTCTTCCCGCCGAAGGACGACGCCGGCCAGGCACAACTGCTGGACGCGATCGGGGCCCTCGAGGCGCTGCGTCCGGACTTCGTCTCGGTGACCTACGGTGCCAACGGCTCGACGCGGGCCCGCACGATCGACGCGACCCGGCTGATCCGCGGTGGCACCAGCGCGATCACGATGGGCCACCTCACTTGCGTCAGCCAGTCGGTGGGGGAGCTGGAGGGCGCGATCGCCGCCTACGCGGCCGCGGGCATCACACATGTCCTCGCCGTGCGGGGGGACCCGCCCGGCGGACCGACGGCCGCCTGGCAGCGTCATCCCGACGGCCTCGACCATGCCGCGGAACTGGTCCGGCTGGTGAAGGCGAGCGGCGATTTCTGCGTCGGCGTGGGCGCGTTCCCCGACGGGCATCCCGAACACCTCGACGTCGAGCGGGACGCCCGCGTCCTGGTCGAGAAGGAAGATGCCGGTGCGGAGTTCGCGATCACACAGCTCTTCTTCGACGCCGACGCCTACTTCCGCCTCGTCGAGCGGCTCGACCGGCTCGGCAGCAGCCTTCCGGTCATCGCCGGCATCATGCCGGTGACGAACGTCAACCAGATCGAGCGGTTCGCCACCTTGTCGGGGGCCGATCTTCCCCCGTCCGTGGTGTCGCGGTTGCGGGCCGTGGCGGATGACCCCGCGTCCGTTCGCGCGGTGGGGCTGGAACTCGCCACCGAGCTGTGCGACCGGCTGCTGGCCGGGGGAGCGCCGGGCCTGCACTTCTTCACACAGAACCGGTCCAGGGCGACCGCCGAGATCCTGGCGACCCTGCGACAGATCGTCCCGCACCAGGACGCGGACCGCGCCCGCTGAGCAGGCTCGCTCTCGCTTCGACCGGCCACGGATCGAGGCGACCGGATCGAGGGGACGGTTCCTTTCCCGTTCGCAGGTCTGTCCCCCATTCCCGTTCAGGAGCCGTCCGTGAACGGTGAGGGGGCAGTTCCGCGAACGCGAAAGGAACCGTCCCCTGAACGGGAAAGGAACCGTCCCCTGAACGGGAAAGGGGACAGTCCCCGGTGTGCGCGGGACGCAGCGTGCCCGGTGGGGTGGCGGGGTCGGTTGTGTGGGGTCGGGTCGGTGGTGGGGTCGGGTCGGCGGTGGGGTCAGGAGAGGACCGAGCGCCAGGCGCCGGGAGCCTCGCCGATGTCGATCGTGACCAGGCGCTGGGTCGGACGGGTCAGCGCCACGTACAGGACACGGACGCCGCCGGGCGACTCCGCGGCCACCTCGTCGGGACCGACGACAACGACGGCGTCGTACTCGAGGCCCTTGGCGTTGAGCGGGCTGACCAGCGAGATCCGTCCCTCGCCGGCGCGGACGGCGGCCAGGTCGGCGAGCGCCAGCGACGGGAGCCGCGACGGGGCGGCGATCACGCCGATGGTGCCCTGGACGAGGCCGGCGAGTTCGGTGAGCTTCGCGTCCAGCGCCGACAGCACGCCGCCCTCCGACGCCACCAGCAGTTCCGGGTCCACGCCGGTCGAGCGCACCGCGGCGGGCAGATCGGCGTCGGGGTACGCGGCCCGCACCACCTGCGCGGCCAGCTCGAACACCTCGGCGGGGCTGCGGTAGTTCGTGGACAGCCGGAACCGGCGGTTCGGCGCGGAGCCGATCAGCTCCGCCATCGCCTGCTGGGATTCGGCCAGGTCCGGCCAGCTGCTCTGCGCGGGGTCTCCGACGATGGTCCAGCTCGCCTGGGAGCCCCGCCTGCGCAACATCCGCCACTGCAGCGGGCTGATGTCCTGCGCCTCGTCCACCAGCAGGTGAGCGAACGTGTCGTGCGGGTCGCCGGCCGGGTCGGCCTCGCGGACGTCACGGAGCCGGTCGGCGGTCGTGACCACCTCGGTGATCTCCGTGCCGTCGGGAAGGAACAGGATCGGCTCGTCCGCCTCCTCCTCGTCCTCGACGGGGCCGAGCATCGCGACCAGCTCGTCCAGCAGGGCGGTGTCGGCCACCGACCACTCCTCGAACGCGAAGGACGCGACCAGCGCGGCCTGTTCGGCGGGGTCGAGGATTCCCGCACCGACCCGCGCCACCACCGGTGCCGACGCCAGCCGGCGAAGCACGTCGGTCGGGGTGAGATCGGGCCACCAGGCCTGCAGGAACATCCGGTACGCGGCGGAGTCGCCGACGAGCTCGACCATCACGTCCTTGTCCAGTTCGAGCTCCTCGGGCAGCTGCTCGTAGAGCGCGTCCATGACGGCGGCCTCCGCGGCAGGGCGGCCCGCGTTCGCCCGCGTCCGGGTGAGCACGTCGCGGCGGATCCTGCCCAGCTCGGTCGCGTCGAGGGTGAGGACCTCCCCCTTGACGGTCACGCGCAGCGGCGGCTGTTCGGCTCCGGCGTCCAGCAGCGGGAGGTTCACCAGCCGCTTCAACAGGGGCACCATGCGCAGGCTGCCCTTGATCGTCGCGGCCTCCGCCGCGTCGATCCGGGACGCAGCGAAGCCCAGCGTGTCGACGGCGACGCCACCGATCGGGCGCAGCGTCACCGAGTCCTCGCCGAGAGACGGCAGCACCCGCTCGATGTAGTCCATGAACAGCCCGGACGGGCCCACGACGAGGATCCCGCCACGCTCGAACCGCCGGCGGTTGGAGTACAGCAGGTACGCGGCGCGGTGCAGCGCCACGACCGTCTTGCCGGTGCCCGGCCCTCCGGAGATCACGGTGACGCCCGAGTAGTCGGCGCGGATCGCCTCGTCCTGTTCGGCCTGGATGGTGGCGACGATGTCGCGCATGTGCGGGCCGCGGGCCCGCTTGAGCGCAGCCATCAGTGCACCCTCGCCGATGATCACCAGGTCGTCGCGGCCGTGCTCGCCGTCGAGCAGGTCGTCCTCGATACCGACCACGATGTCGTTGCGGCAGCGCAGCACGCGGCGGCGCACCACGTCCATCGGATCGCTGGCCGTGGCCCGGTAGAACGGCTCGGCCGCGCGGGCCCTCCAGTCGATCACGAGCGGCTCGTAGTCCGCGTCCCGCACGCCGATCCTGCCGATGTAGCGGATCTCGCCGTCGGTGTGGTCGAGCCGTCCGAACACCAGGCCCTCGTGCTCCGCATCCAGGATCGCGAGCCGCCGGGCCGCCTGGAAGGCGAACGCGTCCCGCTCGAACAGTGCGGTCCCGTCCTCCTCCCTGACCCAGGTCTCCCGGTCTGAGCGGTACAGGTCCTGGCCCTGGGACGCGACCCGCCGGGCCGATCGGGTGGCCTGCTCCAGGTGGGCGTAGACGAGGTCGACGTGTGCCTGCTCGATAGCCAGCTCCCGCTCCAGGGCGGTCGGGGGTGACGCGGCTGAATCCAAGGTGGTGCCCTTCTCAAGGTGCGCGACGGAATAGTCTACGCCGCGCGGGCGAGCGCGGGCCGGGAGGGCTCACTTCACGGTCAGGACGATCTTCCCGCCCGCCGTGCGCGACTCGCTGAGCCGGTGGGCCAGGGCCGCATCGGCCAGCTCGAAGGTGGCCGCGACCCGCACGGCGAACAGCCCGCCGGCGGCGAGCTCGCCGACCCTCGCCAGCGCCGCGGACGCGTCCCCACCGCCACCGGTGAACCGGACGCCGCGCTCCGCGGCCGAGTAGTTGGCGATGGTCACGACACCCTCAGGCGAACCGGTCACGGCGATCAGGTCGTCGAGCTGGCTGCCCGCCGTGTCGGCGACCCCGTCCACCCCGTCCGGCGCCAGCGCGGTCACCCTGGCGGGCAGACCGTCCCCGTAGCCGACCGGCTCGGCGCCCAGCCGGCGGAGCAGGTCGTGGTTGCGCTCGCTCGCCGTTCCGACCACGCGCAGACCGGCGAGGCGCCCGAGCTGGACGACGGCCTGGCCGACGCCGCCGGCAGCACCGTGCACGAGCAGGGTCGCTCCGCGCGGGAGCGCGAGAGCCTCGAGCACCCGGGTCGCGGTCTCGCCTGCGACGCCGAGCGCCGCGGCCTGCGCCCAGTCGAGGCCGGCGGGCTTCGGGGCCCACGCCCGCAGCACCGCCTCCTCCGCGTAGGCGCCGACAGCCAGCCCGAACACCTCGTCCCCGACGCAGACGCCGCTGACGCCCTCGCCCAGCTCGTCGACCACGCCGGCGGCCTCCAGCCCCGGCACCACCGGTGCGTCCGGAGCCGTCGCGCCCGCGGCCATCATCCCGGAGCGCACCTTGTAGTCGTAGGGGTTCACGCCCGCGGCGCGGACCCGGATGCGGATCCGTCCGGGGCGGGCGGACGGTGCGGGGAGATCGCTGAGGTGCAACACCTCGGGCCCGCCGTAGCGGGAGAAGACGACTGCGTGCATACCCGCCCACAACCGTCGCGGGCGGCTGCGCATTCCGCGCCGATTTGGGGGCGTCACCCCCTGTGCCGTAGTCTTGACCCTTGCATGACCTGTGCCTGCGCAGGCGTGCGTCCACACAACCTCAACGATTGGGAGTAATGGCGAAGAAGGAAGGCGCCCTCGAACTCGAGGGAACCGTCGTCGAAGCCCTGCCCAACGCCATGTTCCGCGTGGAACTGGCCAACGGGCACAAGGTGCTGGCGACCATCAGCGGCAAGATGCGGCAGCACTACATCCGCATCATCCCGGCCGACCGAGTGGTCGTCGAGCTGTCCCCCTATGACCTGAGCCGTGGCCGCATCGTCTTCCGGCACCGGTGATCAGACCGCAAGAATCCACCACCAGTCCGGACCCCGGTTCTCCGTGCGCCCGGCGATGAGTCAGAAAGTTGCTCGATGAAGGTTCAGCCGAGCGTCAAGAGGATCTGCGACAAGTGCAAGGTGATCCGCCGGCACGGTCGCGTGATGGTGATCTGCGACAACCCGCGCCACAAGCAGCGCCAGGGCTGAGTTCGCTCGGCCCGTCCGCCGCAGTGCGGGACGCGGAAACACCCGGCTCCCCGGAGTCGACCACAACTGAATAAACCCACACAACGTGATCGCAACACCGGGACGTGCTCCTCGGTGATCCACCCCCGGACGGAGGCCGGGGCCCACACCGGAGATGGTGAGGGGACGCATCACGCAAGACACCTTCGCGGGTCGGGGAACCGACTCGTCAACCGGAAAGGTCAGTGCACATGGCACGCCTCATCGGGGTCGATCTGCCGCGCGAGAAGCGCCTCGAGATCGCTCTCACCTACATCTACGGCATCGGCCGTACCCGCGCCAAGGAGACCCTGGCGGCCACTGGTCTCAGTGGCGACATCCGAGTCCACCAGCTCACCGACGATCAGCTGGTCGCACTGCGCGACCACATCGAGGCCAACTACGAGACCGAGGGTGACCTCCGTCGTTCGGTGGCCGCCGACATCCGTCGCAAGATCGAGATCGGCTCCTACCAGGGCCGTCGTCATCGCATGGGCCTGCCCGTCCGCGGTCAGCGCACCAAGACGAACGCCCGCACCCGCAAGGGGAAGAAGAAGGCTGTCGCCGGGAAGAAGAAGGCCCGCTAACCGCGGCCTAGGACAAGGATCCAGGAGTAACTGAATTGGCTACTGCAGGCCGTACCGCGAGCGCCAAGTCCGCGAAGGGCAAGGTTCGCCGCAAGGAGAAGAAGAACGTCGTCGCCGGCCAGGCGCACATCAAGAGCACGTTCAACAACACGATCATCTCGATCACCGACCCGACCGGTGCGGTGATCTCATGGGCCTCTGCCGGCACGGTCGGCTTCAAGGGCTCCCGGAAGTCCACCCCGTTCGCCGCCCAGATGGCCGCTGAGGCCGCGGGTCGCCGCGCCATGGAGCACGGCATGAAGCGGGTGGATGTCTTCGTCAAGGGTCCCGGCTCCGGCCGCGAGACCGCGATCCGTTCGCTCGGAGCCGTCGGCCTGGAGATCGGTCCGATCTCCGACGTCACGCCGGTCCCGCACAACGGTTGCCGTCCGCCGAAGCGCCGTCGCGTCTAGTCCCTGAGCCGAAGAGGAGAGAACCATGGCCCGTTACACCGGCCCCATCACGAAGAAGTCCCGCCGGCTCGGCACCGACCTGGTGGGCAATGACAAGGCGTTCGAGCACCGTCCCTACCCGCCGGGTATGCACGGCCGCGGCCGGGTCAAGGAGAGCGAGTACCTGCTGCAGCTCAAGGAGAAGCAGAAGGCCCGCTACGCCTATGGCGTGCTGGAGAAGCAGTTCCGCCGCTACTACGAGGAGGCGAACCGGACCTCCGGCAAGACCGGCGACAACCTGCTGATCATCCTCGAGTCCCGCCTCGACAACGTCGTGTACCGGTCGGGGCTGGCGTCCACTCGCCGCCAGGCCCGGCAGCTGGTCGTCCACGGCCACTTCACGGTCAACGGCAAGAAGGTCAACGTCCCGAGCTACCGGGTCAGCGCCTACGACGTGATCGACATCAAGGCGAAGTCGATGAACCTGTACCCGTTCGTGGTGGCTCGCGAGACCCACAACGAGAAGGTCGTGCCGGCCTGGCTCACCGTCCGTCCCAACAAGGGCCGGATCCTGGTGCACCAGCTGCCCGTCCGCGAGCAGATCACCGTCGACGTCACCGAGCAGCTGATCGTCGAGCTCTACTCGAAGTAGCCCCTGTCGTCGGCCTCCCCGCAGGCTGGTCAGAATCTCAGTCGGCCATCCCGGCTGGGATTCTGACCGGTCGGGAGGCGGACGCAGGGTCATCGCTCCGGGCACGGCGTCCGGGGCATCTGATCACCGTCAAATAGCGGGCGGTGGAGAGGAAGAAACACAAGAATGCTCATCGCACAGCGTCCGATCCTTACCGAAGAGGTCGTCGACGAGTTCCGCTCCCGGTTCGTCATCGAGCCGCTCGAGCCGGGCTTCGGCTACACCCTCGGCAACTCGCTGCGTCGTACCCTGCTGTCGTCCATCCCGGGCGCGGCGGTCACCAGCATCAAGATCGAGGGGAACCAGCACGAGTTCTCCACCCTTCCCGGTGTCGTCGAGGACGTCACCGAGATCATCCTGAACCTGAAGTCGCTGGTGCTGTCCTCGGAGGAGGACGAGCCGGTGGTGATGTACCTGCGCAAGTCGGGTGCGGGTGCGGTCACCGCGGCCGACATCGCTCCGCCCGCGGGCGTCGAGGTGCACAACCCCGACCTGCACATCGCGACCCTGAACGAGACCGGCAAGATCGAGATGGAGCTGGTCGTCGAGCGTGGCCGCGGCTACGTGTCGGCGGTCCAGAACAAGAACCCCGACGCAGAGATCGGACGCATCCCTGTCGACTCGATCTACTCCCCGGTGCTCAAGGTCACCTACAAGGTGGAGGCGACCCGCGTCGAGCAGCGCACCGACTTCGACAAGCTGATCGTCGACGTCGAGACCAAGCAGTCGATCAAGCCGCGGGACGCGATGGCGTCCGCGGGCAAGACGCTGGTCGAGCTGTTCGGTCTGGCCCGTGAGCTGAACGTGGACGCCGAGGGTATCGAGATCGGCCCGTCCCCGGTGGACGAGCAGCTCGCCGCCGACCTGGCCCTGCCGGTCGAGGAGCTGAAGCTCACCATGCGCAGCTACAACTGCCTCAAGCGCGAGGGCATCCACACCGTGAGCGAGCTCGTCTCCCGCTCCGAGCAGGACCTGCTGGACATCCGCAACTTCGGCTCCAAGTCGATCGAGGAGGTCAAGCTCCGCCTGCACGAGATGGGGCTCTCGCTCAAGGACAGCTCCCCGGGCTTCGACCCGCTGAGCGCCCTGTCCACCTACGACACGGACGTCGACTACGACGACTCGTACTGATCCACAGCCATTCAGGAGATAGCGAACAATGCCCAAGCCGACCAAGGGGCCCCGCTTCGGGGGTAGCCCGGCACACCAGAGGATCATCCTGGCCAACCTGGCCACCCAGCTGTTCCAGCATGGCAAGATCACCACGACCGAGGCCAAGGCCAAGCGCGTCCAGCCGCTGGCCGACCGCCTGATCAGCAAGGCCAAGCGCGGCGACCTGCACAACCGTCGCCAGGTTCTGCAGACCGTCACCGACAAGGGCGTGGTGCACATCCTGTTCACCGAGATCGCCCCGAAGCTCGCCGAGCGTGAGGGCGGCTACACCCGGATCACCAAGATCGGGCCGCGCAAGGGCGACAACGCCCCCATGGCCGTCATCGAGATCGTGACCGAGAGCGTCGAGGAGTCCCGCAAGGCCAAGGCGAAGGGCACGGCCAAGAAGGCCGAGCCGGTAGCCAAGGCTGCCGAGAAGAAGGCGCCGGCGAAGAAGACCTCGAAGACCGAGAAGGTCGAAGAGGTCGTCGAGGCCCCTGCCGGCGAGATCGCCGACGTCGAGGTCGAGGCCAAGGGCGTCGCCGCGGCGGAGGAGGCCCCCGAGTTCGGCGAGGGCTCCTACGTGGGCGAGGAGCCGCCCGCGGGCTACGACATCAAGGGCAACAAGGACTCGATGAAGTTCCACACCCCGGAGTCGCAGTGGTACGACCAGACCATCGCCGAGGTGTGGTTCAACTCGACCGAGGCCGCCGAGGCCGCGGGCTTCGTCAACGTCCTCGACGGCAAGGACGACGACAAGGCCTGAGACGACCGTCTGCGAACCGCCCGTCTCCCGTCGGAGGCGGGCGGTTCTGCGTCCCCAGGGTTGCCCGGGCGGCAGGACGACCGGGTCACGGGCGGTGCCGGGGTCGGTCGCGCCGACCAGCCGTCCGGTCTGGTCGAGAGCGCGGGGCGAGCAGGGGACGGGGGTCCTCGTGCGGCGGCGGGATCGTGATGGCTCCCCGTGGAGCGCAGCGGCGCGCCTGTGTCACCGTCCGGCGGGGCGATGCCCACGGCCCGCGTACGGCCCCCTGCCGGCCGGCGGCGGGGCCGCCGTGCCCCGGACGCCCAACGGCCCCGGGAACCAGGGGGGAGGAGGTTCTCGGGGCCGCCGCGGCCCGACCCGAAGGGGAGGGTCGGCTGCGCCTGAAAGAGGGGGGATCAGGCGCAGGTCCAGGGGCTGGTGCCGGCCTTGGCGTAGTAGCGGTTGGCCACGGTGATCTGCTGGGCCCTGCTGGCCAGGTCTGCGCGGGCGGCGAAGTCGCGACCACCGTTGGAGTTCCAGGCGGCCATGTTGAACTGCAGACCGCCGTAGTAGCCGTTGCCGGTGTTGATGTGCCAATTGCCGCCGGACTCGCACCGCGCGATCCGGTCCCACATCGCCGCCCGGGCGAGGTTGATGCCCACCCCGTTGGCCGAGGTCTTGGTGCCGACCTCGAGCACCTGGTCGGTGGCCTTGGTGATCACTGTCTGGGCCACGACGACCTTCTTGCTCACCTTGCCGTTCACCACGGTGATCTCGTACGTGCGCCGGGCCTTGCCATCCTTGCCCGCCGTCGTGATCCGGGACTCGCCCTTCCACAGGCTGGCGTTGTTCTTGCTGACGACCTCGAACGGGACGGTTTCCGTCCTGGTCTTCTTCGAGACCACCACCCGGTCGAGGGTGATCTTCTGGTCGTCGGTCACCGCGGTCGTGGTGAGCGGGTCCAGCCGGTCGCTGGGCCCGACCGTGAGGTCCTGCTCGTTGAGCAGGCCGGCGACGGTGGCCGCGGTGGTGACCAGATCGGTGCTGTGGCCGCCCACCACCAGCTCGACGTGCTTGGGGGTGACGACGTCGACCGTGGCGCCGCTGCGGGGCAGGGTGGCGTCCAGCGGGATCGATGTGCGAGCGCCGAGGAGGCTGACCCGTGGGCTGGTGGCGGCCAGTTGGGTGGCCTGCGACGTGACGGCATCGGTGGCCAGTGCCTCGTCGAGCGTGGCGGCGTGGGTCAGGAAGCTCCGCGGCGTGCCGTCGACGTTGAGCGTGAGCTGCTTGCCGTATCGCACCGTCACGGTCTGGCCACTGGCCACGGCGGCATCGACCGAGGGGGAGACCTCGTCGGACGCGGTGAGCGTGATCCCCTTCGCCGCGAGCACGTCAGCCACGGTGAGGGCGAACCCGTCGGCCTCGAGCACCTGGCCGTCCACGCTGAGCTGGACGTCCTTGTACAGGCTCGCGGCGGTGCTCACGCCACCCGCCAGCAGTGCTGCTGACAGCGCAGTGGCGGTGATCGCCTTGTTCACGACACAGTCCCCCGAGGATCGGCTGGCATATTTCTGAGAAAAGCCTGCACGATCCTGAGAGATAGGTCAAGTTCTCTCAGGAAGATCCTCGAGGGACTGCGTTCCGGCTAGGGGAGTTGTCCCCCGGACGGGGACGTCAGAGGACGTCGGCCGCCTTCGCCTTGGCCAGTCGGCCGGCCACGTCGGCCCAGTTGACCACGTTCCACCAGGCCTTCACGTAGTCGGCCTTCACGTTCTTGTACTGCAGGTAGAACGCGTGCTCCCACATGTCGAGCTGGAGGATCGGCAGCTGGCCCACCGGGACGCTGTTCTGCTGGTCGTAGAGCTGGTTGATGTTCAGTCGGCTGCCCAGCGGATCCCACACCAGCAGCGCCCATCCGGAGCCCTGCAGGGAGTTGGCCGCGGCCTCGAACTGGCCCTTGAAGCCCTCGAAGGAGCCGAAGAACTCCTCGATCGCTGAGGCGACCTCGCCGTCCGGCTCACCCCCGCCGTCGGGGGACATGTTCTTCCAGAACACCGAATGGTTGATGTGGCCGCCGAGGTGGAAGGCGAGGTCCTTCTCGAGCTTGGGGATTCCGGCGAAGTCGCCCTTCTCGCGCGCCTCCGCCAGTTTCTCCAGGGCGGTGTTCGCGCCCGCGACGTACGCGGCGTGGTGCTTGCTGTGATGGAGCTCCATGATCTCGGGGGCGATCGAGGGCGCGAGAGCGCCGTAGTCGTAGTCGAGATCGGGCAGCGTGTAAGCCATCAGGGTTCCCTTCGTTCGCTGAGTCTGGCATTCACCTACCCCCAACTTGCCGCTTCCAGCCCCTATTCCGCCAGTGCCTGCACGAAGAGCCGGCTGTGCGATGTCAGCGGAGGGTGGACGCGGGCACCCGTTCGGCGTCGACGAAGAGGGCACGGCGGGCGGTGCGGCGGAACAGGCGCAGGAGCGGCGTGCCGACCAGGGCGATCATCACGGCATTGGTCAGGGCGCGGCCCAGGTTCCAGCCCATCGAGGTGGCGATGTTGTACAGCACGAACCGGTGCAGGTTCTCCAGCGGCCCGAGGTGCGCGTCGAAGGAGATCTGGGTGTCGTTGCCGATGCCGAAGGGCCAGAACGAGAAGTCCATCACCCAGCCGTAGGCGAACGCCGACACCATGCCGTACCCGGCGAGGAGCGCGATCTCCGTCCTGCCCCGGGCCGGCGGCAGCAGCCCGGCGAAGAGCCCGACGAAGCCGGCGGCGAGCATCTGGTAGGGCAGCCACGGGCCCACCCCGGACGTGATCAGGGCCGAGGTGAACAGCGTGATCGCCCCCAGCGCGAAGCCGAACCCGGGACCGAAGACCCGCCCGGCCAGGATCAGCAGGAAGAAGACCAATTCGAAGCCGGCCGTGCCCGCGCTGAGCGGGCGCAGCACCGTGCCGACCGCGGCGAGGACGCCGAGCATCGCGAGCGCCTTGGCGTCCATGCGGCCGCCGGCGACCTCGGACAGCACGATCGCGAGGACCATCGGCAGGACGACGGCGAACAGGATCGGCGCCTGGGTCGCGGACATCCCCGACTCCGGACGCAGGAACAGCGGCCAGCTGAACGCCACGGCCCCGACGACGACCGCGACCACGACGGCCGCCGACCCGCGTGCGCCCAGGGTGTTCATGGCAGTCCCCGCTCGACGTCCTCGGGCGTGAGCACGGGAACCGGCGCGAACACCTTCGCCAGCTGCGGCGCGTAGGCAGGGGAGGAGGTGAGCAGGGCGGCGGTGGTGCCGTCGGCGATCAACTCGCCGTCGGCCATCAACAGGGTGCGGGTGCTCGCGGCCGCGGCGAACTCGACGTCGTGGGTGCTGATCAGAACCGCCACGCCGGTCGCTGCGAGGTGCGCGACGATGCCGCGGAGTTCGGCCTTGGCGCTGTAGTCGAGCCCTCTGGTGGGCTCGTCGAGCAGCAGGACGGGCGGCTGGGCGGCCAGCTGGATGGCCAGCACGAGCGCGAGCCGCTGGCCCTCGGAGAGATCGCGCGGGTCCCGGTCCCCGGGCACCTCGACCCCCAGCCGGGCGAGCAGGGCGGCCGTCGTGCCGTCGGCGGCGCCGCTCTCCGCGTCCGCCTGCGCGCATTCCGCGGCGACGGTGGGCAGGTAGAGCAGGTCCGCGGCCGTCTGCGGCACGAGCGTCACGAGCCGGCGCGCCTGGGCGGCGGGCAGCCGTCGCGGGTCGCGCTCGCCCACGGAGATCTCGCCCGCGCAGCTCAACGCGCCCTGCAGCGCCCAGAGCAGGGAGGACTTGCCGGCGCCGTTGCGTCCGAGCAGGGCGGTGACCTGGCCGCCGAACAGCTCGAGGTCGACGCCGGCCACCGCGGTCAGCGCCCCGTAACGCACCTCCACGCCCCGGGCCGACAGGGCGACGGGCCCCGCCGGCGCCCCGGCCGGTTCGGGGGCGTAGGGGACGATGTCCTCGGCCAGCACGCGTCGCCGCGCGTCCCTGACGCTGAGCGGCACCCCCGGCCAGCCGAGGATCCGGGCGAGTTGCGCGAGCGGGGGAGCGATGGTGGCCCGGGCCAGCACGTCGCCGGGCGGCCCGTGCACGAGCGACCCGTCCCCGGGCAGCCAGATGACCGAGTCGGCCGCCTGCATGACCCGTTCGAGCCGGTGCTCGGCGAGCACGACGGTCAGCCCGACGTCGTGGACGAGGGTCGAGATCGCGGCCAGGACGTCCTGTGCCGCGGTGGGGTCGAGGGCGGAGGTGGGCTCGTCCAGGACCAGGACGCGCGGCTGCGCGGCCAGGACGGCGGCGATCGCCACCCGCTGCTGCTGGCCGCCGGACAGCTCGACGAGCGGGCGGCCGCGAAGGTCGGCGATGCCCATCAGGTCGAGGGTCTCCTCCACGCGCTTGCGCATCGCGACCGGGTCGATGCCGAGCTGTTCCATGCCGTAGGCGATCTCGTCGGACACGGTGTCGGTCACGAAGCCGCGCAGGGGATCCTGCCCGACGTGGCCGACGACATCGGCGAGGTCTCTGGGGCGGTGCCGGGCGGTGTCCCTGCCGTCGGTCAGCACGCGGCCGCCCATCACCCCTCCGGTGAAGTGCGGGACGAGTCCGTTGATCGCCCCCAGCAGCGTGGACTTCCCGGAGCCGGTCGAACCGATCACCAGGCAGAGGTCCCCCTCGGGGAGGGTGAACGAGACCCGGTCGAGGGCGGGGCGGGCGGCGTCCGGGTAGCGGAACGACACGTCGTCGAAGGTGATCACAGCCACGTCGGCTCCGGTTCGGGTTCGACCGCTCGGGGACGCAGCGACCGCACCCTCGTGTCGTTGCGGGTCGACGCCGTCTCCGGGTGCCGGCGGGCCCGGGTGAGCGGGACCGGGGCGAGGACCAGGGCCACGACCGCCAGCATCGGGGCGGTGAGCTGCGGCCACACCAGCGGCCAGGTGCTCGGGGTGAGAGCTGCCGGGTCGAGAACGGTGGCGAGCGCCGGAGTGAGGGTGTCGGGGTCGACCCAGCCCAGGCCGAGGACGACGGCGGCGGCGAGGATCCCGGTTGCCGAGACGAGGGTCTCCCGGGTCCGCCACGGGTGCGGGCGGTAGGCGGTCACCCGGAGCCGGCGTCCGGCGGCGCGGAGGGCCACGGTGCAGCCGACGGCGCCGACGGCGAGGAACCAGAGGCCGACCACCCAGAAGCCGGTACTGAGCAGGAGGAACACCCCGGCTGTCGCGGCCATCGAGGAGACCAGCATCACCGGCAGGGTGCCGCGGGTGGGCAGGCCGCGGGTGCGGGCGAAGCCGCGTGACTCCATGCCCGCGGCCAGCGACATGGAGCGCTCGACGGCGTCCGCCAGGACCGGCATCGCGATCGTGCCGAGCGCCTTCAGCGAGACCGAGGAGTCGCCGCGCAGGCGCCGCGCCCTGCGCACCCGCTGCACGCTCTCGATGAGCTGCGGGGCGACGCTGAGGGCGATCACGACGGCCACCGACGCCTCGTACAGCGCCGCGGGCACCGAGCGCAGGGCCTGCCGCGGGTTGGCCAAGGCGTTGGCGGCACCGATGCAGAGCAGCATCACCGCCAGCCGCAGAGCGTCGTAGAACGAGCCGGCCAGCGCCTCGGAGGTCACCGTCCCCCCGAGCTGGATGCCGGCCGCCCAGTCGGGCAGCGGGATGGAGGGGAGCGTGAACAGGACGGTCTCGCCCCGTCCGCCGCCCAGCAGCATCTGGAAGAACAGCCGCATGCCGACCACGAAGAGGCTGAGCAGGAGGTAGGCCCGGACCGACCGCGCCCAGGGCGCTTCGCTACGGCGCAGCATGACCACCGCGACCATGGCGGTGGCGATCAGCGCGAGAAACAGCGGGTTGGTGGTGCCACTCACCGCGATCCCGATGCCGATCGCCCAGCACCACCACGCCCACGGGTGCAGCGAGGTCAGGGCTGCCTCCTCCTGATCAGCCACCAGCCGCCGAGTCCTGCCGCGGCGACCACGACAGCGCCGCCCGCGACGATCGCGCCGACCGGGCTGCCGGTGTCCTCCCCGGCGGGCGGGGTGGCGCTCGTCTCCTGCTGTGCCACCTCGCTGGCCGCCGCGCCACTGGTTGCGGTGCCGACCGTCGTGGCGTCCGGGGTCGCGCTGGCCGGGTCGGACGCGCGGGGCGTGGCCGACCCGGTGGTGGCCGACACGGTGGGAGACGCGCTGGCCGACGTCGTGGCGGTTCTGGTGGCTGTCGCCGTGGCCGTCGGCTTCCTGGTCGCGGTCGCCGATGCGGTGGGCTTGCTGGTCTTCGTCTTCGTCGGGCTGGGGGTCGGGGTGGGCGTGCTGGTGTCGGTGGCGGGCGGCGCGATCGCCGGAGGCACCTTGCCGTCCGAGAGCGGCTGGTAGCGCCAGCCCTCGGCGTTGCCGCTGGTGGGGTGATAGCTGCTCGCGCCGAGATTGGAGTAGCTCCAGTCGGAGTAGCTGCCGTCGGACTTCTTCGTGGCATGCCAGTACGACCAGTAGGCCTGGTTGATGTCGGGCTTGCTCGGCTTTCCGTTGATCTTGTAGACGAAGCCGTCGTCGATGGTCACGCCGAAGCCTGCGCTCTTCAGCGCGGCCAGCCCGGTGCCGTAGCTGGTGGCGCACTTCGTGCTGGTGCCGCCCAGCGAACCGTAGTCGACGACCACCCAGACGCCGGTGCAGGTGGACGCCTGGGGCATCGGGGCCGCGACCGTGGGGGTGGCTGCGGCTGCGCCGACGGCGAGGGTCGCCGTCAGCGCAGCCGCAACGAGGAACTTCCTCACTTGGTGACCTTCGCGGTGGCCGCGGAGGTCTTCGACACCGTCTGCAGGCCGTCACCGCTGGCGGTCACCTTGACCGTGATCACCTTCTTGTTGTCGGACTTGGTGACCTTGTAGGTCGTGCTGGTCGCCTTCGAGATCGCCTTGCCCGAGCGGTACCAGCGGATGGCGACCTTGTCCGGCGTCGGGGTCCAGCTGCCTGCGCTCACCGTGAGCGTGTCGCCGACCTTCGGGGTGGTGTTGTCGATGGTCGGAGTGGGGGCGCTGGAGTAGCCCGCCGGCGGCTGCAGGAACGATGCGGTCTCGGTGTACGGGCCGTAGTACCAGCCCTCGACATCGCCCTTCTTCGGGGTGGACGCCGTCGCGCCGACCAGGTACGACTCCCAGTCGCCCCAGCTCCCGTCCGGGTTCGGCGACGCATGCCAGTAGCCCCAGTACTTCGAGAAGGTCGTGTCGATCACCATCGGGAACCCGTGGATGCGGTTGACGAAGCCGCTCTTCAGCTCCACCGCGAACCCCGCGCTCTTCAGCGCCTCGAGGCCCGTCGAGTACTTGGTGGCGCAGCGCGCGGTCTCCTGGCCGTTGCCGCGGTCGACCACGACCCAGACACCGGTGCAGGAGGTGACCGACGCCGGGAGCTTCTTCGGGTTCTTCGGGCACTTGCCGAGGTTCAGCGAGGCGTTCACCATCGTCTTGCCGGTGGCGAGGAACAGGGCCTCTGCGGTCGCGAGGGTGTTCGACGACGTGCCGTCGAGCTCGGCCGGGAAGCCGCCGTTCGACAGCTGCTGGGTGGCCAGCCATGCGGCGGAGGAGGTGACGTCGGCACCGGTCGCCCGCAGGGCTGTGGCCATCAGGCTGGTCGAGTCCACGGGGGAGTAGTTCGACCAGTAGCCGTCGGCCTCCATGCTGTCCTGGGCGGCGTCGACGGCCTTGTCCAGCTGCGGGTCGAGGTTGCCCAGCGTGTCCAGGGCGAGAATCGCCAGCGCGGTGGTGTCGGGGTCGGCGTTGAAGGTGCCGGCGGGGTACTCGTAGCCGAAGGCACCGCTGGAGTCCTGGAGGCTGAGCAGCTTGGTGAGCAGCGTCACCGGGATGGTCGCGCCGGCGCGCTTCAGGGCGATGATCGCCAGGCTCTGGGTGAAGGCGGAGTCCGACGAGCCGATCCGACCGTCCGCCGGGAGGCTCTTGGTGATGGCGGACACCAGGTTCACACCGCCGAAGCTCTTGGGGTTGAGGCCCAGCGCACTCACGCTGATGGCGAGCCTGGCTGCCTTTCCGGGCTGGCCGGAGGTGTACTTCTTGGCGATGTCCTCCAGGCCGTCCACGAGCTTGCGCGCGGACGGGGCGTAGGTGCAGTCGCCGGTCGTGGCGAAGCCGAGCGCGGTGGCGATGGCGTCGCTGGTGGCCGACTTCGCCGAGGGGAGGTTCCGGACCAGGTAGTTGGCCGCCTTGGTGCCGTCGGCGGTCGAGGCTGCCGAGGCCGTCGGCGTCGAGGCGGTGAGGCCGACGAGAGCGATGGCTGTCGCAGTCCCGACGGCCAACCATCGCTTGATGGGTGAGTACATCTGATTCCTTTCGCGCGGGGCTCCGGCGTGTGATGCGGGCCACGTCGCGCGTCCAGCTCACCCCCGTATGCCACGACGGGTCTCTTGTTGAGCCAGAACTTGTGCAGGCATTCCGACTTGGGCGGAGCGGTACCGCCGTCACGGCTGCGGGTCAGTCCCGGATTCGCACCGGCTTCCCCTGCAGAGGTTCAGGTGCCGACAGGCTAACCCACCGGCAACCCGGTGTGGCACTCCGTGCGTGGGCGTGACCGAAATGTGCAGTTCGGCGTCCGTCACCAGCACGATTCGGTGGTGCCCGCCGGCCCGCGCGCCCCGGGCGACCAACCACCCCGTCCAGAAGCCCGGGACCGTCCCGCGGCCGGTACGCGGGGACGGTTCCTCCCACCGTTCATGAGGCGGCCGGTGCGGGCGGATCCACGCGGGCGGCGAAGGGGAAAGGGGACGGACCAGCGAACGGACAAGGGGACGGACCAGCGAACGGGAAAGGAACCGTCCCCATCGGTCCGGCAGGTGGACCAAGTTGGGGACGGTTCCTGACTCGGTCCATCGGGGGGACCGAGGAGTGGACCAAGTTGGGGACGGTTCCTGACTCGGTCCATCGGGGGGTGGACCGAGGAGGGAACCGTCCCCATCGGTCCGGCGGTCTGGTCACGGTGGCTCCGGAGGCGGGTCGATCCATCGCTTCTCGGGGGGTCGGGACGCGAGGGGGCGCGGAGGCGGCCGGTGTCGCGGGGCAGGGGACGCGGAACGGCGGGGCGCCCTGCTGGGGCCCCGCCGTTCCGGAGGAGGATCAGGCCTTCGGTTCCTCGTCGCCGTCGACGAGGCCCTTCACTGCGGTGCTCGCGTCGTCGGCGAGCTTCTTGGCGTTGTCGGGCAGGTCCTCGGCGAAGCCCTTCACCGCCGCGCTCGCGTCGCTGGCCAGCTTCTGCGCGTTCTCGGGAAAGTCGTCGGCGAAGTCCTTGACGGCCGCGGTGGCGTCGTCGGCCAGCTTCCTGGCCTTCTCCGGGAAGTCGTCGGCCAGGTCCTTCGCCTTCGCCGAGGCGTCGCCGGCGAATTCCTTGACATCCTCGATCGCGTCCTCTGCGAAGTCCTTGATGTTGTCGATGGCGCCCTTGGCCGCATCCACCAGACCGCTCAGGAAGCCGTCGGCCTCTTCCTTGATGTTGTTCTCGTCGGTCATTCCTCGCCCATTTCTGTTGTCGTCGGGACGGACGGTGAAAGCCTAGGCCGCCGGACTGCCGAGCGGCAGGGGTCAGTCGGGCAATTCGGCGCGGACGGAGAAGACCCGGAAGCCCTTGGCGCTGGCCACCCGCTCGCAGCGGTAGCCCGCCTCGACCAGCCACGTCTGCAGCGAGTCGGCACCGAGGTTCCTGCCCACCACCAGCCGGGCCACCCCGCCGGGCGCGAGCCGGGGCAGCCAGGTGAGCAGCAGCTCGTGGAGGGCCGCCTTGCCGATCCGGATCGGCGGGTTCGACCAGATCTCGTCGTAGCGCGACGCCGGGTCGGCCTGCTCGGGCAGGAACGGGTGCACCCGGTCGGCGACGCGGTGGGACGCGGCGTTGGCCGCGCACAGGGCGAGGGCGCGCTCGTTGGTGTCGACCGCGTCCACCACGGCGTCCGGGCAGGCAGTGGCGAGGGCCACGGCCAGCACGCCGTAGCCGCAGCCGAGGTCGAGCAGGCGGGACGCGGTCGCCGGTGGCGTGGACTCGCGCAGCAGCACCGACGTCCCGAGGTCGAGACCGTCGGCGGAGAAGACCCCGTCCGCGGTCGTGAACTCCCAGTCGGTGTCCCAGAACCGGACGCCGACGCGGCGCCGGTGCTCCTCGCCGGTCGGGGTGTGGAAGTAGTGGCTCACGCAGCACCCCCGACGGGTCGGCCGGGCACGCGCGGCGCGGGAGGTGGACTCGGCGGGATGTTCATCGCAGCTGCTCCTCCTCGCGCCGGGCCCTGGCCTCGACGGCACGGGCGGCGAGCCGGTCGTCCGGCGGATAGCCGACTTCCTCCAGCACGAGTCCATGGGCAGGCATCACCGGGACCTCGGCGGAGCGCGACCCGGCGCCGAGCAGGCCGGCCAGCCACCCGGCGTCCCTGCGTCCGGTGCCCACCTCGACCAGCGCACCGACCAGCGAGCGCACCATCGAGTGGCAGAACGCGTCCGCACGGACGCCGACCTCGATACGTCCGTCGTCGAGCCGGGCCGCCCGCAGCTGCTGCAGCTGGCGGATCGTGGTCGCACCCTCACGCGCCCGGCAGAAGGCTGCGAAGTCGTGCAGGCCGATCAGGGTCTCGCCGGCCGCGTTCAGCGCTGCCACCTCGACCGCTGCCCGGACCGCGGTGGTCGTGTGCCGCTGCAGCGGGTCGAGGGGGCCGTCGGCGAGCCGGTAGGCATAGCGGCGCCAGATGGCGGCGAACCGGGCGTCGAAGCCGTCCGGGGCGACCGTGACGCGCCGCACCACCACGTCCTCGGGCAGCGCGCGACGCAGGCGGCGGGTCAGCGTCGCGGCCACCTGGTCGGGGTCGGGAAGATCGAGGTCGACGTGCGCGACCTGACCCCGGGCGTGCACGCCCGCGTCCGTGCGTCCCGCGCAGACCAGGACCGGCGGCTCGGCGAGCCGCAGGACGCGGGCCAGCCAGGTCTCCAGTTCGCCCTGGACGGTGCGCAGGCCGGTCTGGGCGGCCCAGCCGTGGAACCCGGAGCCGTCGTAGGCGATGTCGAGCCGGTAGCGGGTCATGCGGGCGGTGCTCATGCGCGCCGGTACGCCAGGTCGTGGACGGTGTGACCGGCGGCCAGGCCGCGCCGCTCGTACTTGGTGAGCGGACGCAGGTCGTAGCGGGGCGCCCAGCCGTCGTGGCAGTTCACCACGCCGGGCTCCGCGTCGAGGACCTCGCGCATGGCCTCGGCGTAGTCGTCGGCGTCGGTGGCCAGGTGCCACACCCCGCCCCGGGCCAGCCGGGACGCGGCCAGGCGCGCGAAAGCCGGTCCGACCAGCCTGCGCTTGTGGTGGCGGGCCTTGTGCCACGGATCGGGGAAGAACGTCCACAACTCGCTGATCGTGCCCTCGCCGAACACCGTCTCCAGCGCCTGGGCGCCGTCGGCGACCACGAGCCGGGCGTTGCCCACGCCATGGCGGGCGAGCCGGCCGAGGGTGGAAGCGACCGCGGGGGTGAACACCTCGAAGGCGATCAGGTTCGCCTCCGGCATCGCCTCGGCCAGCGCGGTCAGCGCGTGCCCCGTGCCGGAGCCGATCTCCACCTTCAGCGGCGCCTCCCGTCCGAAGACGGCCGTCCAGTCGATGCGGGCATCGCCGGCGACGGAGGTGAGCCGTTCGCCACGGGGCAGGTCGACGACCCACGCGTCGTGGTGCGCGTCCCACGCCCGCTGCTGCGATTCGTTCATGCGCCCGCTGCGCCGCACGTAGGACACCACGTCGCGATGGATCCGGGTGGCTGCAGGCACGCGGGCAACTCTAGGGGACGCGTTCGGGCGCCCGCGCGTGGGGGAGCGTTCAGGGTCGGATCAGGGCAGCGCCCGGCACGGCTGCGACCCGCGATCGGGTTTCATGGAGGGCGCGTCGACCAAGGAGATCCCATGCGCACCCTGCTGAACCTGATCTGGCTCGTCTTCGGCGGCCTCTGGCTGGCGCTGGGCTACGTGTTCTTCGGCATCCTGGCCTGCATCCTGATCGTGACCATCCCGTTCGGGATCGCGTCCTTCCGGATGGCGGGCTACGCGCTGTGGCCGTTCGGCCGCGCGGTCGTCGCCAGGCCGTCCGCCGGCGTCGGATCGGGGCTGGCCAACGTGGTCTGGTTCCTGATCGCCGGTCTGTGGCTGGCGATCGGCCACGTCACCACCGCCGTCGCGCAGGCCGTCACGATCGTCGGCATTCCGCTCGCGGTGGCGAACCTGAAGATGATCCCGGTGACCTGCTTCCCCTTCGGGAAGGACATCGTCGACTCCCGTTCGCTCCCGCCGGGGGCCCGTCCGCTGCACAGCCTCTGAGTTCGGGCCCGCCCGGGAGCCGGCCGAGCGGCCCGATTCGGCGGCGTGAGCGGCGCGGCCATAGGCTGGATCGGTGGTGCCCTTCTTCGATTCCGAGCTGTTTCTGACGACCGCGGTGACCCTCTGGGTGATCGTCGATCCGCCGGGGCTGCTGCCGGTCTTCCTGGGCCTCACCAACTCGCTGAGCGAGAAGCAGCGCCGCAGGGCCGGTGACCGGGCGTCCGCCGTGGCGTTCGGCGTGATCGCGCTGTTCGCGCTGTTCGGGCGGCAGATCCTCGACTACCTGCAGGTGTCGGTGCCGGCCATGCAGGTCTCGGGAGGGCTGCTGCTGCTCCTGATCGCGCTCGAACTGCTGATGGGCAAGGGCGACGACCCGGTCAGCCACGAAGGCGTGAACGTCGCGATCGTGCCGCTGGGGACGCCGCTGATGGCCGGACCGGGGGCGATCGTCGCCACCATGCTGGCCGTCCAGCGGGCCCCCGGCGTGACCGGCTACATCACGGTCGGGCTGGCCCTGGTCGCGGTGATGACGCTGGTCTGGCTGTTCCTGCGCTACGCGGGCCTGATCCGGGCGGTGCTGCGCGAGTCGGGGACGGTGCTCGCCTCCCGGATCGCCGGCCTGCTGCTCAGCGCGATCGCGATCCAGATGGTGGCCGACGGGGTCTTCGGGTTCATCGAGGCCCACTGACCCTCACCCGGAGTGCTCCTCGTCCCACACCTGCTGCAGGGCCCGGTCGAAGAGCTCGGGCGGCTGCGCGCCGGAGACCCCGTACTTCTCGTCGAGGACGAAGAAGGGCACGCCGCGGATGCCCAGCTGCGCGGCGGCCCGCACGTCCGCGCCGACGGCCGCGTCCAGTTCCGCCGAGTCGAGCGCGGCGCGGGCCGCGTCGGGTGCGATGCCCACCCCGTCGGCGAGGGCGGAGACCGTGTCGGGGTCGCTGATGCTGAGGCCATCGGCGAAGTGGGCGGTGAGCAGGGCGAGCTCGAGGTCCCAGGCCGCCTGTCCGGACACTCCCTTCGCGTACTGGAGCAGGCGGTGGGCGCGGCGGGGGTTGGTCACCACGAGCGAGTCGAAGTCGAGGGTGAGCCCTTCGGTCGCGGCCGCGGCGCTGACCTGTGCGGTCATCGCGTGCACGTCCGCCACGTCGATTCCCTTGCTGGCCGCCAGGTAGTCGGCCTCCGTCCCGTCGAACGACTCCGGAAGGGTCGGGTCGAGTTGGTAGGAGTGCAGCTCCACCTCGACGTCGTCCGCGTGCTCGAACCGCGCCAGGGCCCTGCCGAACCGGGTGAGCCCGATGTAGCACCACGGGCAGGCGATGTCGGACCAGATGTCGATGCGCATACCGGGGCCAACCCCCGCGGCCCCGGTCGCATTCCTTCGGGGTTGCCGACGGCCCGCCGGCGGGTACAGCTCCGACCATGACTGCTGCACCCGTCCTGCGCCTGACCTCGATCACGGTGTCCTGCCCAGAGCCGGTCGAACTCGCGGGGTTCTACGCGCGGCTGCTGGGCGTACCGGTGGCGTTCAGCGAGGCCGCCCCGCCCGGCCAGCCGGAGCAGGCCGGCTGGGCGCAACTGGACGCCGGAGGGTTCAGCGTGAACTTCGAGTACGAACGCTGCTGGACCGCGCCGACCTGGCCCGCCGTCGAGGGACACCAGACCGCGACCCAGCACCTCGACATCCAGGTCGACGACCTCGAGGCGGCCCGGCAGTGGGCCCTGGAGTGCGGGGCGATCCTCGCCTCCGCGCAGCCCCAGAAGGACGTCTGGGTGCTGTTCGACCCGGCCGGGCACCCCTTCTGCCTGTTCACCTGAGCGGGGCGGGCCCGCGGGGTCACCCCGCTCGGGTCACGCCTTCGCGTACTTCTCGGTCAGGGCTGCGGGAAGCAGCTCGTAGCCGTGGAACTCGCGGGTGAAGGTGCCCGAGCCGTGGGCGATGCCGCGCAGGTCGATCGCGTAGCGGCTGAGCTCGGACTCCGGCACCAGTGCCCGGACGATCGCCTTGTGGTTCTCCGCGTCCGTGCCGAGGAGCTGTCCGCGCCGACCGGTCAGGTCGGTCATCACCGCTCCGAGGTAGTCCTCGCCGACGACGACCGTGACGAGGTCGAGCGGTTCCAGCAGCGCCACGGTCTTCGGCGTCGCCGCCTCCTTGATCGCGAGCGAGCCGGCCAGCTGGAACGCCATGTCGGAGGAGTCCACCGAGTGCGACTTGCCGTCGAACAGCGTCACCCGGACGTCCACCATCGGATAGCCGGCGAAGACACCCTTCTCGAGCTGGTTGCGGATGCCCTTCTCGACACTGGGGATGAACTGGCGTGGCACCGCGCCGCCCACGACCTTGTCGACGAACTCGAAGCCCTCGCCGCGCGGCAGCGGCTCGACCTCGATGTTGCAGACCGCGTACTGGCCGTGGCCCCCGGACTGCTTGACATGGCGTCCCAGCGCCGTCGCCTTGGCCACGAAGGTCTCCCGCAGGGGGATCTTGAGCTCCTCCTGCTCGACCTTCACCCCGTACCGGTCGGTGAGCCGGGCGATCAGCAGGTCGGCATGGGCCTGGCCGGTCGTCCACAGGACGAGCTGGTCGTTGCCGCCGCGGTCGAGCCGGACGGTGGTGTCCTCGACGGCCAGCCGCTGCAGCGCTCCGGCGAGCTTGTCCTCGTCGTTGCGGGTGGCCGCCCGGATGGCGAGCGGGAGCAGCGGTTCGGGGAGTTCCCACGGCGCCACCAGCGCGGGCCGTTCCCTGGCCGAGAGGGTGTCGCCGGTCTCGGCGGTGGTGAGCTTGGGCACCATCACGATCTCGCCGGCGATGGCGGAGGGACGCGGCTTCAGTTCGGTGCCGACGGCGGCCTGGATCAGGCCGACCCGTTCGTCGTTGTCGTGGTCGGGGTGGGCGTTGTCGGGCTTGCGGCGGTGCCCGGCGACATGGACGAGGTCCTCGGCCTTCAGCGTTCCGGAGAAGATCCGCACCATCGACAGCCGGCCTGCGAACGGGTCGGTGGTGGTGCGGATGACCTGGGCCACCAGCGGAGCGGACGCCTCGGTCGGCGGGTTGGGCAGGTCGCCGCCGGCGAGGTCGGTGACCGGGGGGTTCGGGTGCAGCGACGGGGTCGGGAAGCCGTGCTCGATCAGCCGGAGCAGCTCCTCCACGCCCACCCCCGTGTTGGACGCCACCGGCACCACCGGGAACAGGTTCGCGGTCGCGACGGCGGTGCGCAGGTCGTCGAGCAGGTACTCGGTGTCGAGTTCCTCGCCGCCCAGGTAGCGGTCCATCAGGGAGTCGTCCTCCGCCTCCTGGATGATCGCCTCGATCAGCGGCCCGCGCCAGGTCTCGACGTGGGAGTCGTCCGCGGTGAGCTTGCGGTTCACGACCTCGCCCGCGGAGTAGTCGTGCTCTTCCAGGCTGAGCAGCCCGATGTTCCCGATGATGCCGTCCGGTCCGATGGTGGGCACGTGGGTCGGCAGGACGCCCTCGCCGAACTTGTCCTGTGCCTCTGCGACCGAGCCGTCGAAGTCGGCGTGGCCGGCGTCCAGCTTGGTCAGCGCGATGATCCTCGGCAGGTGTGCGGCCTCGCACTCCTCCCACAGCGCCCGGGCGGCACCGTCGATGCCGTCGGCGGCGGAGATGACGAAGATGGCGGCGTCGGCGGCGCGGATGCCGGCGCGGAGCTCGCCGACGAAGTCGGGGTGGCCGGGTGCGTCGAGCAGGTTGACCAGCTTGTCGCCGGTGACGATCGAGGCCAGGTAGAGCTGGGCGGCGCGTTCGGCGTCGTCCTTCTCGCCGCGGTAACCGGCCAGGCGGGCCTTGAGCAGCTGCTCGAACAGCGAGGTCTTCCCCGAGCCGGCGTTTCCGATCAGGACCACGTTGCGGACGTCGTCGGGACTGGTGACCTGAATGGAGGCAGCGCTCAACTTTGAACTCATACCGACTACCTAACTACGCAGGTCTACCCCCTGCAACCGACTTTGGCGGATTGCCCCGAACTCGCCCACCCCGCCACTGACAAGGCCGCGCGCGTCGGCGGGCGCGGTCAGTCGCGCTCCTCCATGGGGACGTAGCTGCGCGTCCGGGAACCGGTGTAGATCTGCTTGGGCCGGGCGATCTTCTGCTCGGAGTCGGTGATGAACTCCTGGTACTGGGCGGCCCAGCCCGACGTGCGGGGGATCGCGAACAGGACGGTGAACATCTCGGGCGGGAAACCGAGGGCCTCGTAGATCAGGCCAGAGTAGAAGTCGACGTTGGGGTACAGCCGCCGCTTGACGAAGTACTCGTCCTCCAGACCGTACCGCTCCAACTCCTTGGCGACCTCGAGCAGCGGGTTCACGCCGGTCACCTCGAAGACGTCCTCGACGGACTTCTTGATGATCTTGGCCCGCGGGTCGTAGTTCTTGTAGACGCGGTGGCCGAAGCCCATCATCCGCACCTTGCCCGCCTTCACGCCCTCGATGAACTCGGGGACGCGGTCGACCGTCCGGATCTCGCGGAGCATCTTCAGCACCGCCTCATTGGCGCCGCCGTGCAGCGGCCCGTGCAGGGCGCCGATGCCGGCCGACGCGCACGTGTACAGGTCGTTGCCGGAGCTGGCCACCGAGCGGACAGCATTGGTCGAGCAGTTCTGCTCGTGGTCGGCGTGCAGGATGAACAGCACCTCCATCGCCCGGATCAGCCGCGGGTCGGCCACGTAGCGGCGCTCGGCCTGCTTGAACAGCATGGCCAGGAAGTTGTGGCAGTAGCCGTAGCTGTCGTCGGGGTTCACGTACGGCCTGGCCTTGCCCTTGCGGTAGGCGAACGCGGCCAGGGTGGGCATCTTCGCGATCAGCCGGGTGATGTTCAGGCTGCGCGCCGCCGGATCGTCGAAGTTCCGGGCGTCGGGGTAGAACGAGTAGAAGGCGGCGACCGACGCCATCAGGATCGTCATCGGGTGCGCGTCGTAGGGGAAGCCGGCCAGGACGGTCTTGAGCTTGTCCGGCAGCGTCCGGTGCTCGGTGACCTGGCTCTCCCAGTCGGCGAGCTGGGTGGGGTTGGGCAGCTCGCCGTTCAGCAGCAGGTAGGCGACCTCCAGGTAGGTGGAGTGCTCGGCGAGTTCGGCGATCGGGTAGCCCCGGTACTCCAGGACGCCCGCGTCCCCGTCGATGTAGGTGATCGCGGAGTGGCAGACCGCGGTGTTCATGAAGCCGGGGTCGAAGGTCGCCAAGGGCTCGCCGCCGATGTCGAACTGGCGCAACTCCGTGGCCCGGATGGTGGCTTCGGTGATCGCCAGTTCCGCCTCTGTGCCGCTGGCGGGACGCCGGATCTGGAGGATGTCTGCCATGCACGAACCCTAGGGAGTCACGGAGCCGGCCGCCCGGGCGTCTCGCCCGCGCGATGGTCCGGCCCTCCCGGCCTCGACGTGCTACAGAGGCGCCGCGGTGGTTCGGCCCGGCGCCGACGGGCCGGCAGCCGACCGGAGGGCGCCGGGCGGGGCTGGCGCACCGGAGCCGGGGCAC
>NZ_JASGES010000014.1:0-2812 GCF_047606205.1 Propionicimonas sp.
ACCTGCCACGACGCCGCGGCGTCGGCCCGCGTGCCCAGCAGCACGGCGACCCCGCACGCGGGGCCGGCGAGCAGGGCGTCCAGGTCCTCGGCGACCTCGGGCGCGACATCGTCGAGCAAGCTGACCACGAGAGGCGCCACCGCGTCCGCGCGGTCGGGGTCGGCCCTCAGCACGCCGAGCGGCTCGTCGGCCAACGCCGCCCTGCGCCGGGCCACCAGCGCCCGGAGCTCGGCAAGCGCCACGTCGAACTCCGCGCTGCGGACGCGGTCGTCGCCGGCGAGGGCGACCAGCGGGGCGTCCGAGCCGACCACGACCAGCCGGGTCTCCACCGACCACGGCGCGCAGGCCAGTTCCAGTGCCATCGCGGCCAACGCCGAGCGACGCAGTTCGGGATCCTCCGATGCGACCCCCAGCACCCGGGACCGTTCCGCGTCCACCAGCACGAGCCGATCGCCGCCCACCGTGCCGAGGCTGACCAGCGCCGGGTAGGGGCAGGGGTGATCGCCGCCGTCGGGTGGCTCGGCGAGCGCGGCCACCCAGCGGTCGCGCGTCCCGGTGAACCCCGCGGGCGGAAGGACGGTCGGTGCCGCCCATTCGAGGACGACGGCCGCCGGGGTGACCACGGCGCGCTCGAGGTCCGGCAGTGGAACCGTTCCGGCGTGGCAGTGTCGCCCGACGGCGCGCAGCGCCGCGTCGAGAACGGTGAGCGGCCGGGGTTGCTGCCGCACCCCGAGCCCTGCCCTGAGCCGTGCGACGTCCTCCTCCGGAGGGACGAGGCGGCGGCCCACCGGGCGTTCCCGCAGCCGCAGGTACCGCCGGGTCTCGACGACTCCCAGGATCGCGGCCGCGGCGAGGCTGCCGAGCGTGCCGAGCAGCGGAAGCGCGGGAGCCGGGATGGCCCGGGCGCCGTCCTCGGCCGGTGCCGTGGCGGGCTTCCCCGCTGTGGACGCCGAGGGCAACGGCGACGCCCCCGATGGCTCCGGGGACGGCGACGCCGGCGAGCCGGCCGGCGATCCTGAGGGCGACGAATCCGGCGATCCGTCTCCCGAGCCCGCGGACACCGTCGGCGCGGGACGGCCGTCCGTCCGCTCAGGAGGCAGGTTCGCAGAGGTGTCGGGCGACGAACGGTCCCCGTCCTGGTCGCCCCCGCCGGACGGGGAGGCCGCCGCGCCCTGATCGCCCCCGCGAGAGCTGGAGGGCTGCTCGTGGTCGACCCGCTTCCGCTGAGGGGTGGCCCGGTCGGCCGCGGCGGAGCCGGGGATCGTGAGCCGCCAGCCGACTTCGATGTGGTCGGGGTCCTCGATCAGGTGGCGGTTGGCCTCGGCGATCCTGGGCCAGCGCCCGGCGGCGCCCAGGTGCTCCATCGCGAGGCCGCTGAGCGTGTCGCCCGGCTCGACCCGGACGCGAACGGTGCGCCGGGCAGCGGAGGCGGGCAGCGCGAGCCGGGTGCCGGGCGTCAGCCGGGTGGTCGGGTCGTGGAGGTGTTGGGGGTTGGCGGCGGCGAATTCCCGCCAGCGTCCCCCGTCCCCGAGAAGCCGGGCGCTGATCGACCACAGGTCGTCCCCGGGTTCGACCGTGTAGTGTCCCGCCCCCGCGGCCGGCTGTCCCTCGTCCGCCTCGACCGCGTCCTCGCTGGGCGGGGCGATCGGCTCCCGCGGTGCGGCGACGACAGGCGTGTCCCCGGCCGCGGAGGAGTTCGTCCCGGCGGGCGCGAGGGCGAGGACGGCGAGCAGCAGGCCTGCGCTGATGCTCTGCAGCCCGCCCAGCAGCGGGAGCCGGAGCGGGCGGTGTTCGCGGTCGCCGAGCCGGACGGCCTCGGCGAGGGTGGACGCGGCGAAGGCGGCCCACGCGATCCAGCCGGCCACGGTGAGGACGCCCAGCAGCCCCGACCCGTCCTCGGGCCGCGCGAGGAACGACCAGCCCGACGGCAGCCGACCCCAGGCGAGCAGGGCGAGCGGAGCGCCGACCAGGGCCAGCGCGAGTGCCGCGGCGGCAGCAAGACCCCTCAGCCGGCGCATCACTGCCTCCCCCGGTAGCGGTCAACGATGGACGTCGAGGTCGCGCGCACCTGGATCGAGCCCGGCCAGCCGGGGACGAGCACGTCCGCCAGGGGCACCGTGCAGGTCACGGTGGTGGACACCGCCCCGGGACGGCCGGGGGCTGCGGCGAGGGCGGTGGCGTCCGACTCGACCAGCAGCCGGTCGCACCACAGACCGTCCACCTCCGCCTGGGCGGACGCGAGGTCGCGGGCGACCTGTCGCGCCTCGGCCGGGGTCCGGGCCTGGGAGACACCTCTGGCGGCAGCGGCGGCAGCCTGCTCGACGACACCGCGGGCCAGCCACACCCTCGCTCCGCCCACCACGACACTGAACAGCAGCACCACCACCGGCACGATCATCGCGAACTCCACGGCGGCGGCGCCACGCTCGCCGCGGCGGCCACGGTTCCCGGCGAACGCACCCGTCCTGGTCGGGGCGGGATCCGCCGCAGGGCGGGCGGTCATGGCGGGGTCACCCGCTCCAGCGGCAGGACGGCGCGCTCGACGATCCGTCCCTGCCCCACGTCGAAGAAGACCGGCGCGCGGCCACTGACCGTCACGACCAGGTGGCCCGCGGCAGCCTCCACGCCGATCTGGACGTCCTGGAGCCCGCCGTCGACGGCAATCCGCAGGCCGGCCTTCCTGGCGGCGGCGCCGGCCGCGGTGCCGGTGGCGCGGAGGTCGGCGACCGTGGCCGCCGCCTGCGCGGCGACCGTGCGCGAGTACAGCCAGACGCCCACCTGGACCAGTCCGAGCACGAGCAGCAGGAGCGTC
>NZ_JASGES010000015.1:0-4614 GCF_047606205.1 Propionicimonas sp.
CTCGGTCGCCGCCCGGGTGGCCGCGACCGTCGTGCGGATGCCGCCGGCCTCGTAGCGCTGCCCGGCCATCCGCGCGGCGAACTCCTCGGCGCGGTCGCCGGCGAAGACCAGGTGGGTGTGGGAGTCGACGAATCCCGGGATGACGGCTCGTCCTCCGGCGTCGATCGCCTCGTCGGCCGCCGGGGTCTCGGCGGACGCGCCGAGCCACGCGACGCGGCCGTCCTCGATGACCAGGCCGGCGTCGTGGCGGACGGGCCGGTCGGCCTCCCAGGTGACCAGCTCGCCGATGCCGGTGATCGCCGTGCTCATACCCGGCTCCAGACCTCGTCGATGGCGGCGGCCAGGTCGTCGGCGACCTCGTCCGGGTCGAGGCCGGCGGGGGGCGCCACGTCGGCGGCCGAGGCCGCCCACAGCGGTTCGGTCCCGCCCGCCGTCTGCACCGAGAGGTGTACGTCGACCAGGTCGTCGACCGCGAAGCCGAGGGACGCGTGGCCGTCGGTCGTGGCCGCCGTCCACAGCTGCGTGGCGTCCCAGCCGTCGCGGCGGCCGCTGGCCAGGCGCTCGTGCATGGCCAACCCGCGAGCCTCGGCGAACGGGTCGATCACGGTGTTCGAGTCGGAGCCGAGGGTGATCCGCACCCCGGTGTCGCGCAGCGCGATCGAGGGGCCGATGCCGTCGGCGAGTTCGGCCTCGGTGGTGGGGCAGATGCAGGCGTAGCTCCCGGTCGCGCCCAGGATGGCGACGTCCTCGGCACCCAGGTGGGTCGCGTGGACGGCGGTTGTGCGCGGCGACCACACGCCGGCGTCGGCCAGCAGTTGGACGGGCGTGCGTCCGGTCGCCGCGAGGCAGGCCTCGTTCTCCGCGGGTTGCTCGGAGACGTGGACGTGGAGCGGCGCGTCCGGCAGCGTGGCGGCGGCGACGGCCAGGTGTTCCGGCGGGACCGCGCGCACCGAGTGGATGGCGGTGCCGATCACGACCAGGGGATCGCCGGCGTACTGGGAGGCAAGCTCGGTGACCCGCTGCTGCCACGCGTCCAGGGTGAGGACGAAACGCTCCTGCGCGGGATGCAGCGGCTCGCCGGCGAAGCCCGCGCGCTCGTAGAGGGTGCTGAGCAGGCAGATCCGCAGGCCGACCGCCCGGGCCGCCTCGATCACGGCCCCGGCCAGGTCGGGGGAGTGCAGGTAGTGGAACTCGCCCACGCTGGCGTACCCGGCCAGCCGCATTTCGGCGAAGGTCGCCCTGGCGAGGCGGTGGTAGAGGTCGGGGTCGAGCGCGCCCGCGACGGCGTACATGCGATCCCGCCAGCCCCAGAAGTCGCCGCCGCCGACCGTCCGCGCCCGGAGCGCCCGGTGGAACGCGTGCGAGTGGCAGTTCGCGAACGCCGGCACCTTCGGGCCGGGAGCCGGTGACCTTTTCCCCCGTGTTCGGTGCACAACGTCACTCGGTGTGCTCGGTGACTCGCTCATCCGAGCTCCTCGACCACCTTCGTCAGGGCATCGACCCCGGCCTCGATGTCCTCGGGCGCCGCCGACTCCTCGGGGGCGTGCGAGACGCCCGTGGGGTTGCGGACGAACAGCATCGCCGTCGGCAGCTTCGCGGCCAGGATGCCGGCGTCGTGGCCCGCGCCGGTCGGGAGGACGGGCGCGTCCAGCAGGCCGGCGATGCGGTGACGCAACTGATGGTCGAACTCGACGGCGCCGCTGGTCGACTCCGCCCGCACCGTCACCGTGGTGCCGTCCCCGGCCGCGGCCCACTGGGCGCGCGCGACGATGCCCGCCACCAGCGCCTCCAGCGCGGGCTCTGCGTCGGCGCGGGCGTCCAGCCAGGCGGTGACCCGCGAGGGGATCGAGTTGGTGCTGCCGGGGCTCACCTGTACGCGTCCGAAGGTCGCCCGTGCCCCGACCGGACCGAATGAGGAACCGTCCCCCATTCGGTCCAGGCGCCGTGAGTCGGCTGGTGGACCGAATTGGGGACGGTTCTCTACTCGGTCCACCGCGAGCTCGCGGGCGGCCAGCACGGTGGCGGCGTAGGCCAGCATCGGATCGCGGCGGTCGGCCATCGCCGTCGCTCCGGCGTGGTTGCCCTGCCCACAGAAGTCGAAGCGGTAGCGGCCGTGCGGCCAGATCGCGGACGCGACGCCGACGGCCGCCTGGTGGGGCGCCAGCCAGCGGCCCTGCTCAATATGAAGTTCGATGTAGTACTCGATGTCATCCAGCCACGACGCCACCCCCGCCGCGCGGGGATCGTGCCCGCGAGCGGCCATGACCTCGCCCAGCGAGGAGCCCTCGTCGTCGCGGAGCGCGAGGGCGGCGTCGCGCGTGATCGCCCCGGTGGCCAGCCGGGAGCCGAGGCAGGCGACGCCGAAGCGTCCGCCCTCCTCGTCGCTGAAGTTCGCCACCGCGATCGGACGCGACGGCGCCCACCCGGACGCCTTCAGCCCGGCCAGCGCCGCGAGCGCGGAGGCGACGCCGAGCGGGCCGTCCAGCGGACCGCCGTCGGGGACCGAGTCCAGGTGTGAGCCGAGCAGCAGCGCCCGGTTCGCCTGCCCGGCCGCTCGCCACCAGGCGACCTGGTTGCCGTTGCCGTCCTCGGTGACCTCCAGGCCCAGGTCTGCCGCGGCGCCGGCGAACCACTCCCGCAGCGTCATCGTCGCGTCGTCCCAGGCCAGCCGGGTGTAGCCGCCGTCGGGGTTGCGTCCCAGTGCGGTCAGGTCGGCGAGCAGCTCGTTGGCGCCCATGTCAGGGCATCGGGATCCGGACGCCGCGTTCGCGGGCGACCTCGAGGGCTCGTTCGTAGCCGGCGTCCGCGTGGCGCATCACGCCGGTGCCGGGGTCGTTCAGGAGCACGCGCGAGATCTTCTGCGCGGCCAGGTCGGTGCCGTCGGCCACGACCACCTGGCCCGCGTGGATCGAGCGGCCGATGCCGACCCCGCCACCGTGGTGCAGCGACACCCAGGTCGCCCCGGAGGCGGTGTTCAGCAGGGCGTTCAGCAGCGGCCAGTCCGCGATCGCGTCCGAGCCGTCCGCCATCGCCTCGGTCTCGCGGTAGGGCGAGGCCACCGAGCCCGCGTCCAGGTGGTCGCGGCCGATCACGATCGGCGCCGAGATCTCCCCGGACGCCACCAGCTCGTTGAACCGCAACCCCGCGAGGTGGCGTTCGCCGTAGCCGAGCCAGCAGATCCGGGCGGGCAGGCCCTCGAAGTGCACCACCTCGCCGGCCGCGGTGATCCAGCGGCGCAGGTGCTCGTCGTGGGGGAACAGCTCCAGGATCGCCCGGTCGGTGGCGGCGACGTCGGCGGGGTCGCCGGAGAGCGCCGCCCACCGGAACGGGCCCTTGCCCTCGCAGAACAGCGGACGGATGTATGCCGGCACGAACCCCGGGTACGCGAACGCCCGCTCGTACCCGCCGAGCTCGGCCTCGGCCCGCAGCGAGTTGCCGTAGTCGAAGACCTCCGCGCCCCGATCCAGGAAGCCGACCATGGCCTCGACATGCCTCGCCATGGACGCCCGCGCCCGCTCGGTGAACCCGGCGGGATCGGACGCGGCCAGCGCATGCCACTCCTCGACGCTGACCCCGAGCGGCAGGTAGCTCAGCGGGTCGTGGGCCGAGGTCTGGTCGGTCACCACGTCGACGGCGACGCCTTCGGCCAGCAGTCGCGGGAACACCTCGGCGGCGTTGCCCACCAGGCCGACCGACAGCGGCCGCCGCTCGGCCTTCGCCGCCAGCACCTTCCCGACCGCCTCTGCGTCGTCGTCGGTGTACTCGTCGAGGTAGCCGTGCTCGACCCGCCGCGCGAGCCGGGCCGCGTCCACGTCCACGATCAACACCGCGCCCTCGTTCAGGGTGACCGCCAGGGGCTGCGCACCGCCCATGCCGCCGCAGCCGGCGGTGAGGGTGAGGGTGCCGGCCAGCGTCCCGCCGAACCGCTTGGTCGCCACCGCGCCGAAGGTCTCGTAGGTGCCCTGCAGGATGCCCTGGGTGCCGATGTAGATCCACGAGCCGGCGGTCATCTGGCCGTACATCATCAGGCCCTTGGCCTCCAGCTTCCGGAACTCCGGCCAGGTCGCCCAGTCGCCGACGAGGTTGGAGTTGGCGATCAGCACCCGCGGCGCCCACTCGTGCGTCCGGAACACCCCGACCGGCTTGCCCGACTGCACGAGCAGCGTCTCGTCGGCCCCCAGCTCGCGGAGCGTGGCCACGATCGCCTCGTACGCCTCCCACGAGCGGGCAGCCCGCCCGGTGCCACCGTAGACGACCAGGTCGTCGGGACGCTCGGCAACCTCCGGGTCGAGGTTGTTCATCAGCATCCGCAGCGGCGCCTCGGTCTGCCAGGACCTGGCCGAGAGAGTCGTTCCGCGGGGTGCGCGGACGGGGTCGTGGTTCATGCGTTCTCCTTGGTGAGGGCCGACGCTCCCCTGGGGGCGTCGTGGGGGGCGGGCGGCGCGTCACGAAGCGCCGCCGTCACGAGTTGTCCGCTTCGGACGAGCAGGTACGCGGCCTCGATGTCGGGGGCGAGGAAGCGATCGGGGCCCGGGCCGGCGACGGACTCGCGCAGCGCGGCGATCGCCGCGCCGGTGGCGGGGCCTGGACGCAGCGGCGCCCGCAACTCGACGC
>NZ_JASGES010000016.1:0-15655 GCF_047606205.1 Propionicimonas sp.
CCGGCGACGAGGCCGAGCGCTCGCCGGCCCGGCGGACGGAGCCGGCCCGCGACCAGCGAGACGGACGAGCCGACGGCCAGCGCCAGCGGCGCCGCGGCGAACGCCGGGTAGTTGGCGTACCACGACGCGGTGGTCAGGAGCATGCCGACGCTCGCGGCGAGCAGGCACACCGACAGCCGCCCGGAGGGCGAGCGGACGGCGAGGACCGCGACCGCGAGAACGACCAGGCACAGGCCGATCACCAGCGCGGCGGGAAGGCCGGTCGCCGTGGCCTGGTCCATGCCCAGCAGCATGCCCGCGCGCAGGACGAGGTCGGTGCGCACCGAGGGGCGCTGGAGTTGCGCAGTAACCGCGTCGGTCCACAGCGCGGGCAGGACGGACCAGAACGGCGCGAGGACCAGCACGGCGGCGCCGGCCGCACCGAGGACCGCCGCCAGCGCGGCCCTCACCCCGCGGGTCGCCAGGATCCAGACCACCACGACCGCCAGGAGCGCGACCCCCCACAGCTTGGTGAGGGTCGCCGTGGCGAGCAGGGCGCCCGCCAGTACCGTCCGCCACGATCGCACCGATGGCGCGGACGGGCGCAGTGCGACCAGCGCCAGCAGCGCCAGGAGCGTCGAAGGGGCCTCCAACCAGGTCGCCCTCTCGACGTGCGCGGCGGCCGGGTGGATCGCGTACAGACCCGCGCCGGTCAGCGCGGACAGCAGGCCGCCGCGCCGCAGCAGGACGAACACGAGCCCGGCGCTCGCCGCACCGCCCACCATGACCGCGACCCGGGCCGTCGCGAACGCCGCCGGGTCACCCACCCACTCGCCCAGCGCCGCGAAGGGCTGCAGCAGCAGGACGATGCCTGGAGGATGCAGGAGCAGGAAGTCCCGGTAGGGGAGCCGGCCGTCGAAGAACCCCACCGCGGCGGCGTAGTACACCGACGGGTCGTAGTTCGGGGCGCCCAGCAGCCCGTCCGCCGTCGCGAGCACCGGAACGAGCCGGACGGCGAACGCCACCGCGACCACGCCGATCAGCGGCAGTGCACCCCGGATCCGGAGCGATGGGCTGTGCCGGGCCATGGCTCAGGGCTGGTGGACCAGCCGGCGGAACGTCCGCAGGCTGCGGCCGGCGAGTCGCCGGGCCCGACTGAACAGCCCGGGTGCGGTCGCCACCGGGCGAGGCGGAGGAGGGGGAGCGGGGGCGGCAACCGGCTGCCGCGGGGCGTCCCTGCGCGCGCGGCGGGCGTCGTTCCTGGTCATCTGGAGGATGCGGAACACGGCCTGGGCGTCCGGACGGGGATCGATGTCGCCGAGCCCGTCTCCGACGTCCTTCTCGAGGCCGGCGAAGTGCTCCTTCGCCTGCTTGAAGGCCTTGAAGGCCGTCGCGCCGACCTCGCGTCCGATCCAGTCCTCGAAGCTCCTGCCGGCGGTGAGCCGCAGCATCTCGACGAAGCTGACGTAGTAGCCGCGCGCGGCCGACGCACGGCTGCCCGCGGTGATCAGCGAACCGGGCCGCAGCCTTCGGACGTAGAGCGGCGTCTGGCGGTGGGTCGCTCGAGCCGCCCGAAGGAGCAGTTCGAAGGTGAACAGGTTGTCCTCCCTGGGCAGGCCAGGGACGAACCTGAGCCGCTGCTGCTCGGCGAAAGCCCGCCGGACCACGTACAGGCAGGCCTGCACCCGGTAGTCGCCGGCCATCTTCATCCGTGCCATCAGCTCCGGTCCGGGCACCACCTCGGCGTAGCTGCGGGAACGGTGGTAGTAGCCGCGGTAGTTCTGGACGGTGCGGGCGTCGACCCCCGGCTCGGCGACCGTGTCGGCGTCGAACAGGACGACGTCGGCGAGGGCCTCGTCGGCGGCGGCGACGAGGGCGGCGAGCCCGTCGATCCCCCAGTAGTCGTCGCTGTCGAGAAAGCAGACATAGCGCCCGGAGGCGTCGACCAGGCCGCGGTTCCGCGCCGCGGACAGCCCCGCGTTCTGCTGGTGGATGACGTGGATCCGCGGGTCGCCGGCCGCGGCCTGCTCGAGGATGTCCGGGCAGGAGTCGCTGGAACCGTCGTCCACGCAGATCACCTCGATGCCCAGGCCGGTCTGCCGGCGCACCCCGTCCAGGCACTCCTGCAGCCAGGGCGCCGTGTTGTGGACGGGGATGATCACCGAGACGTCGGGGACGCCCACCGGGACATCCGGAGCACCGGTGGCGCCGACGGACTGACCGGCCGCCGGACGCGGAAGCTCGGGCGGCTGGGCTGGCGCCGATGTGCCCGCCGTCCATCCTGCCGCCGTCCGGACGGCCGTCCTGGCCTCCGCCTGCGCCGTCCGCGCCCGGCGGGACGCCTCCACCGCACGACCGAACAGGAACTCCTCGCTGGTCATCTCGAGGTAGGCCGACAACCGGCGGGCGAGGCCGGTGGTCACGAAGTACGCCGGCGGGCGGTCGAGAGCGCCCCAGCCGGCGAGCAGCCCGCCGCGCAGGGCGGAGTCGATCTCGGCGTACGCGGCGAAGGTCGATGCCCGCTCCAGGTTCGCCAGGCTCACCTCGACGGCCTCGTTGACGAAGGCGGCCTCGTGGCGGCTGGCCAGGCCGGCCTCGCGCAGGGTCGACTGCAGCGCGCCGAGGGCCTCGGCGAAGTCCAGCGGTGTCGCATGGGTGCTGCCCTGCAGGCTGGCGGGGTTGCCGATCCGGTAGTCGATCAGGGCCCGGTCCACATAGCTGAGCCGCTCGGCCAGCGCGATCGCGGAGAACGTGAAGTGCAGGTCGTTGGTCCGGCGGAGCTCCTGGAACCGGAGTCCGTGACGTCGCACGAAGTCGGCCCGGAACAGCTTGTTCCACGCGACCGGTCCGAACGCGTAGAACAGGGCTCCGCCCAGCGCCTCGGGGGCGAACGGCGTTCGCGAGGGCAGCAGCGCGGTCCGCAACCCCCAGCTGACCGGGACCGGCTCCCGCCCGGGTTCGTCGAACACCCGGAAGCCGGTCGCGGTCACGTCCGCCCGGTCGGCCTCTGCACGGGCGTGGAGGCGGGCCAGCAGGGTGGGGGCGAAGAAGTCGTCGGCGTCGAGGAACGCGAGGTAGTCGCCGGTGGCGACCTCCAGGCCGGCGTTGCGCGCCGACCCGGCGCTGCCGGTCGCGGGACCGGTGATCATGCGGACCCTGGCGTCGGTCGCGGCGATCTCGCGGATGATCGACGGCGTCGCGTCGGTGGATCCGTCGTCGACGACGATGAGCTCGAGGTCGGACATCGTCTGGCGGCAGACACTGCCCAGTGCGTGGCGTAGATACTGCTCGCCGTCGCGCACCGCGACGACGACCGAAACTGCCGGCACGGGGTCCTCCTAGGTGGGTGGGCATCGGCCCTGCGCCCATCCTGCCGGTTCGGGGCACAGCTTTCCTCAATTCGTACGAGTCCGGACACCGCCCGGTGTACGGACTCGGAGTCTGGAACCCCATCCACGCGTAGGCTCGGGCCAGCCGGTACGGTCGGGTCAGGTCGACGGCCGGACGGCCGGTCGCAGAGGAGGGGTTCATGAGGCAGCGGCGCAGCGCCGGGCTCGTCGCGTTGAGCGGGGTGGTCGCAGCGGGGCTGATGGCCGTCCTGCCCGGACAGGCGGTGGCCGACGAGCCGACCCCCTCCCCGGAACCGAGCGCGACCACCTCCCCGTCGGCCGGCGCCAGCGCGTCCGCGACGCCGACCGCGACGAGTTCCGCGACCGGGACGGCGTCCCCGACAGCAACGGAGACGGCCACGTCGACGGCCTCACCCACGCCGACGGCCTCACCCACGCCGACGGCGTCGACGCCCACTCCGAGGACCACCGGGCCCGCCCACCTGCGCACCACCGTCACCGTCACCAAGAGCGCGACCATCTCGATCGATGTCGCCACCGGCAAGGTCTCCGTCCGCTTCGCCTCCGGTGTGGCGAAGAAGCGGCCGGTCTCGCTGCAGCGGCTCGTCGACGGCGCCTGGAAGCACATCCTGAAGAAGAAGATGGACTCCAAGGGGCGGGTCACCTTCTCGGTCGCGACCTACTCCAGCGCGTCGATCTACCGCGCCGTGGCCCTGGAGTACAAGGTCAAGAAGAAGCGGCTGCCGCTACGGGCGACGAAGACGGCCGGCTGGGACCTCTCCTTCTCCGACGGCTTCGACGGCACCCGACTCGACGACAGCAAGTGGTCGCTGCGGGAGTCGGCGAACGTGGGCCCGAGGTACTGCTCGCGCACGACGACCGACGCGTACTCGGTGCAGGCCAAGCAGGACGGCGCCACCGGCGTCTTCGTCGCTACCGCCGACTACATGAAGGACGAAGCGCTCGCGAAGACCTACCAGGAGGTCGCGATCAGGTACGGCGTGGACGGGCAGTGCTGGTGGGGCCACCCGGTGGACTCGACCACGGCGCTGGGCGTCTTCGACACCACCATGGTCACCACCCGCGGCAAGCACACCGTCAGCACCGCCACGGCGGGAGTGGTCGCCGCACGGATCAAGTTCCCCGAGGCGCAGGGAATGCACGGCGCGCTGTGGCTCAAGGCGCCCGGCGGGGGCGAGATCGACGTCGCCGAGGGCTTCGGCTACGGCCTCGGGCTGTCCAACTACATCCACTCGGCCTCGAAGACCAACCTCGCCACGACCGGCACCGCGTCGTACAAGTTCGGTGCCTACGTGATCCCCGAACAGACCGGAAAGCGCAGTTGGTGGGCGAAGTACCACACCTACTCGATCGCCTGGACGAGCACCGGCTTCACCTTCAGGGTGGACGGCAAGGTGACCCGGACCGTCAAGCTCCCGCCCGGCGACGCCGACTACGAGTTGGTCCTCAGCCTGCTCGTCTCGGACTGGGAGGCCAACCGGATCACGTACCCCAAGAACAAGCAGGGCGTGAAGGCTCCGCTGGTCCCGGCCAGCCTCCCCGAGCACATGGGCGTCGACTGGGTGAAGGTGTGGTCGGCGGCCTGAGCCCGGTCAGGTTGGGATCTCCCAGCGGCTGGGCAGCGGGAAGTAGACCTCGAAGAACTCCCGCAGCGCCGCGTCCTTGCGGGCCCTGGACGCGGCGTCGTCGTCGCCGGAGTCGTTGATGCAGAAGGTGAGCCGCCGCCGACGCCTCAGCCAGCGCTCGAGGGTCACCTCCGGGCGTTCCGCGGCCAGGTCGACGTAGCCGTAGTCGATCCGTCCGGGGACGGCCCGGCGAACGGCGAACGCGTAGTACTGGCTCAGCGAGCTGGTCAGGGAGTAGTTCGACGCGTGCCGCAGGCGGGAGCGCATCACCGCGTCGAAGAGTTCCGGGTGGTCGGCCTCGAACCCCTCGATCACCGAGCGCACCTGCGGCTGCGGGGTGTGCCGCAGCTTGTGGACGATCGTGCGCCCGAACTCGGCCTCGATCAGGTCGCGGTTGTTCTTCGCCGCGGCCGCCACCGCGAGGTCGCCCGGATCGTGGCCGCCGATGTCGAGCAGCGCGGGCGAGGTGAAGAACTTGCTGATGCCGTTGCCGTGGAAGAAGTCCTCCGGCTGCGCCCGGGCGCCGAACAGCATGTCGTCGTTCAGGTACAGGTAGTGCTCGGCCAGCCCCGGGATGTGGTGCAGCTGGGACTCGATCGCGTGCGAGTTGTACACCGGCAGCGCGGACGGATCGGCGAAGATCTCGCGATGGTCGACGATCCGCAGCCGCTCGTCCTGCCGCAACCAGGCCGGCACCTGCTGGTCGGTCACCACCCAGATCCGGTGCGCCCAGTTCGCGAACATCTCCACCGACCGCAGCGAGTAGCGCAGTTCGTCCCGGTTCTCGAACCGGGCGGCGATCTCCGCGTCCACGCTCACCCCGGACAGGTCCCGGTCACCCAGGGCCGCGGCCTTGCGGCGCAGCCAGGCCGGGTCGTCGCCGTCCACCCAGGTGTAGACGAGGTCGACCGGCTCGGACAGCTGCAACAGGTGCGGCGGGCGGGCCGGCAGCCGATGGGCGTTGGCCTGGATCTCGGCCCACAGCGCAGGACCCGCGTAGTCGAGGATGCCGTTGTGGGTCGGGCCGTGCACGGTGCCCGGCTGGTGCAGCCCACCGCCGGTGGCCAGGGTCTCGGTGTCCTCGCGGATCCAGAACTCCAGGAGCACGCCGGTCTCGGCGTCGGTGAGGGGGGCCCCGGAGGGTGAGAGCAGGTTCCTGCTGAGCAGGATCCCGGAAACCCCGAAGGTGGACGTCGTCCGCCAGGCGACCGGCGCGGGCAGACCGACGACCCCGGCCTCCGACCGGGCGGCCCACCACCGCCGGGTGGACGGATCGCCGGCCAGGGCACGCATCACGGCAGGGGCGTCGTCGCGACGGATGGCCACCCGCGGCAGCCCCAGCAGGCGCTGGTCGAGGATCAGGTGTTCGACCCCGTTGCGGTGCAGGACGGCGGAGAGGTCGCTGACCAGGCCGGCCAGGTACGCGTGCGCGTCGAACGTCTCGACGGTCTCGTAGGGGCGGCGCAGCCATGCGGGGAGACGCTGCCAGACCCAGGGGCCGCTGCGGCGGCGCAGGCGCAGCGAACCGACATAGGCCGACCTCGCGGCCCGGCGTGCCCATTCGCGTGGTGCGGACGGGCGGCTCATGACGGGATCCGCTCGAACGGGCTCGGCAGCGGGAAGTAGGCGGAGAGGAAGCGGCGCAGCTCCTCGTCCTCGCCGTCCCGCGGACTCCCGCCGACGTCGTTGACGCAGAAGCAGTCCGCGCTCCGCTCGGCGAGAAGCGCGCCCATCCGCTCGGCCCCCAGCGCCGACCCGGCGTCCACGTACTGGTAGGTCAGGCCGCCGGTCACCGTCCGGCGGGTGGCGTAGCCGTAGTAGTGGGCGAGCTCGGAAGGGACGGACAGGTCGTCGCGGTGCCGGAACCGGGAGCGGGCGACCCGCGCGAAGTCCTCCGGCATCAGCGCCTCGAGGTCGGCCACCGCACTCTTCAGGTGGGCGTGCGGGACGTGCTGCATGCGATGGGTGATCGTCCGGTCGAAGGTGCGTTCGATCCACTCCCTGCCGCGGCGCGCGGCCAGCATGGCGCCATTGCGCTCGTCGGTGTCCGTGTCGAGGTCGATCGCGATCGAGGAGGTCATCATCTTGGGCAGGCCGTTGCCGTGGAAGAACAGCTCGGGACGGACCGGGCGACCGAAGAAGAAGTCGTCGTTCAGGTAGAGGAAGTGTTCGGCCAGCCCCGGGATGTGGTGCAGCTGGGACTCGATGGCGTGCGAGTTGAACACCGGCAGGGCGTCCGGGTCGGCGAAGATCTCGCGGTGGGCGACCACCGTGATCCGGGGATGCTCGAGGTCGAGCCAGGCCGGCACCTGGCCGTCGGTGACGATCCAGATGTGGCGGATCCAGCCCGCGTACATCGCGAGCGAGCGGAGCGAGTGGCGGAACTCCTCGCGGTCCCGCGTCCTGGCCTCGTCGAGGGCGTCGGAGGCGAGCCCCTGGTTGCCCGGGTCGACGGCCGCCCGTCGCTCACGCCAGGCCGGATCGTTGTCGTCCACCCAGGTGTAGACGGCGTCGACGGGACCGGTGAACTCCAGGATGTTCGGGAGTGCCTGCGCAGCCAGCCGGTGGCCGGGCCGGGACTGCGCGTCCTGCCACTGCGCCGGCGCGAGGTAGGGCGCGACCCGGTTGTGCCTGGCCGGCCGAAGCGTGTGGGGGACGTACTCGCCGCCGTCGGGGCGCAGCGTGCCCTTCGCGGTCGGCTGCCAGAACTCCAGCAGGACGCAGATCTCGCGGGAGACGACGTAGGCCCCCGACGGGGCGCGCAGGTAGCGGTAGAGCCGGAAGGCGGGCACCGCGGCGTCCGGGTCGATCGAGCGCAGCGTCCGCGGCCGGCGCCGGCCGACCTCCGCCGCGATCCAGGTGCGGGTCAGGGAGGAGGCCTGCAGGGCGCGCAGCGCGTCCGGGGCGCGGCGGGAGTCGACGACGACCCACTCCTGGCCGGACCGGGACATCCGCACGAACTCGATGCCCGCCTGTTCCAGGACGCCCGCGATCGACTCGGCCAGGGCGGACTGGAGGCCCCACGCGTCGAACGACTCGACGGTCTCGGCTGCCAGGCCCCGGAGAGTGCGGTCGACCGGCCGGCCGGTCAGGGGACGCAGCCTGCCTCGAACCGGCGGCGGCAGCCTGCGCCCGACGGCGACGCTGTGGAGCCTCAGCCGCTCCCCAACCGGCCGATGGGGGCGCCGCATCCGTCCCGCCTTTCCTCGAGCAAGTCTGCGCCGGCCAGCGCGGGGGCGGGCGGGCAACGCCGTTAGCCTAGCGCCATGAGTATTCCCTGGCGGCCGGACGCGTGGCAGCCCGTCGACGGCTTCGAGTTCACCGACATCACCTACCACCGGGCAGTGGACGTCCCGGCCGTGCGGGTGGCCTTCAACCGTCCCGAGGTGCGCAACGCGTTCCGTCCACACACGGTCGACGAGCTGTACACCGCGCTCGACCACGCGCGGATGAGCTCCGACGTCGGCTGCGTCCTGCTGACCGGCAACGGGCCGTCCCCCAAGGACGGCGGCTGGGCGTTCTGCTCGGGCGGCGACCAGCGCATCCGCGGGCGCTCCGGCTACCAGTACGCCGACGGCGAGACCGCCGACACCGTGGACGCCCGGCGTGCGGCGGCCGAGGGCGGGCGGCTGCACATCCTGGAGGTGCAGCGGCTGATCCGGTTCATGCCCAAGGTGGTGATCGCCCTGGTCAACGGCTGGGCGGCGGGCGGGGGACACTCCCTCCACGTCGTGTGTGATCTCACCATCGCGTCCGCGGAGCACGCCCGGTTCAAGCAGACCGACGCCGACGTCGGCTCCTTCGACGCCGGTTTCGGCTCGGCCTACCTCGCCCGGCAGGTCGGCCAGAAGGTGGCGCGGGAGATCTTCTTCCTCGGCGAGACCTACGACGCGCAGCGCGGCTACGAGATGGGCACCGTGAACCGGGTCGTGCCGCACGCCGACCTGGAGACCGTCGGCCTGGAGTGGGCGGCGAGGATCTGCGCGAAGAGTCCCACCGCCCAGCGGATGCTGAAGTTCGCCTTCAACGCCATCGACGACGGACTCGTCGGCCAGCAGGTGTTCGCCGGCGAGACCACCCGCCTGGCCTACATGACCGACGAGGCCGTCGAGGGCCGCGACGCCTTCCTCGAGAAGCGGCACCCCGACTGGTCGGCGTTCCCCTACTACTACTGAGCCGCGCTCCCTCAACGCCGGTCCGTTCCCGCGTGCGGTCGCGGCGGGACCGTCGTGCCGGGTCAGGGGGTGCCGGGTCAGGGGGTGCCGGCCCCCCGCGGGAGGGCCGGATACTGCCTAGACTCCGGGCATGTTCGCCAAGCTCAACCCCGTCCCCGCGCTCGACCGCCCCGACCTGTTGCCGGCGCCCGTCTACGCGGCCGTCCGCGACCACCTCCCGTCCGCCCAGGTGTTCGGAGTCGACCCCGCCCACGCCGACACCGAGACGCTGTGCCGGGTCTACGACCTCCCGATGGACGTGATGGCGAACGCCGTGCTGGTGCTGGGGCGCCGCGGCGGTGAGGACCGTTACGCCTGCTGCATGACGCTCGCCCACCGCCGGGTGGACGTGAACAACGTCGTCCGGCGCCGGCTCGACGTGCGCAAGGCGTCCTTCGCGCCGATGGACTATGCCGTCGAGGTCTCGGGCATGGAGTACGGCGGCATCACGCCGGTCGGGCTCCCGTCCGACTGGCCGGTGTGGGTGGACGGGGCGGTCGCCGACACCGGGCTGGTCTGCATCGGGGCCGGCATCCGCGGGGCCAAGCTGCTGCTGCCCGGCGCCGACCTGCTGAAGCTGCCGAGCGCCGAGAGGGTGGACGGCCTCGCCCGCGACCTCGGCTGACCCGACCCCCGCCGTGAACGGGAATGGGGACAGACCTGCGAACGGGAAAAGAACCGTCCCCTGAATGACTGGGGACGGTTCTTTTCCCGTTCGCAGGTCTGTCCCTAGCCCGTTCACTGGTCTGTCCCTTTTGCGTTCAGCCGGGAGCCAGCCGCTGCGCGGGCCCGGCGAGCGAGCGTCCAGATCGTCGGGCCCCGGGTCAGTCGTCCAGGCCGATGAACCGCCGGAACGCCTCGACGCCGGACACGCGGAGCTCCGGACCGCGGACGAACGTCTCCGGAGTCAGCACCCACTGCTGGCTGGGGTGCCACTCGCCCAGCCGGCGGGTCTTCCGCAGGACGCCGTTGGGCTGGTAGCCGACCTTGCGGCTGACCGCGTTCGACGCGGGGTTGTCGGTGTAGGCCGCCGACGTGACCTCCTCGGCGTCGAGGTGGTCGAAGACGAACGCACAGATCGCCTGGCGCATCGCCGTCCCGATCCCGCGGCCCTGGAACTCCCGCCCCAGCCACGAACCCGTCTCGCCGGTGCGCGTGACCAGGTACGAGCCGGTCATGAACCCCTGGCAGCCGACCAGGTGGCCCTCGTACTCCACGGCGAACTCCAGGTCCCACAGGTCCCGGTTCCAGTTCGAGCGGACGCCCCAGTGGAAGCGCGCGTAATTGAGCGGCTGCTCCTCCACCGGCGCGTTCGTCCACGGATAGAAGAACGGCATCGCCTCCGGGGCGTGGATGCCCCGCATCGACAGCTCCACCAGCTCAGGCAGCAGCTCGTCGGTGATCGGACGCAGCACGAGCGGTCCCGCCTCGACCCGCAGGCCGAACGGCGGGAAGATCTCGGCCAGCTCCATGGCTACTGCGCGAGCCCGTAGAGCCGGTCGCCGGCGTCCCCGAGGCCGGGCACGATGTAGCCCACCTCGTTCAGCCGCTCGTCGAGTGCCGCGCAGACGAGCGTGCACGGGACGCCGATCGGGTCGACCAGCTCGCGCATCCGCTCGACGCCCTCGGGAGCCGCGATCAGGCAGATGCAGGTGATGTGGTCCGCGCCCCGGTCGACCAGGAACTTCACGGTGCCGCCCAGCGAGCCGCCCGTGGCCAGCATCGGGTCGAGCACATAGCACTGCCGTCCGGAGAGGTCCTTCGGCAGTCGCTCGGCGTAGGTGAACGGCTGCAGGGTGACCTCGTCACGCACCATGCCGACGAAGCCGACCTCCGCGGTGGGGATCAACCGCATCATGCCCTCGAGCATGCCGAGCCCCGCGCGCAGGATCGGCACGACCAGCGGACGCGGACGGCTGAGCTCGACGCCCATCGTGGTCGTGATCGGCGTCCTCACCTCGACGGCGTCCACCCGCACCTCGCGGGTGGCCTCGTAGGCCAGGAGGGTGACCAGCTCCTCGACGAGCTGGCGGAAGGTGGCGCTCGCGGTGTTCTCGTCCCGCAGGAGACTGACCTTGTGCGCGACCAGGGGATGCTCGATGACACGTAGTTCCACGTCGGATAGGTTCCCACACCTCGGCCCGGGGCGAATGCCCTGCCCGGACTGTGCTCCACCGCCGACTTCTGACACGATGGAGAGGTGTACGGGATGAGGAGGCGGTGATGGTGGCGTCCGATGAGGCGGAGTTCGAAATGCCGAATCGAGGGGACGATCGCCCGGGCCTCGATGATCTCGACAACCTGGTCACCGGCGAGGAGCTGGACGCGGACGACGACCTCGAGGAGGACGACGACTATCCCGAGGACGCGACCGAGGACGACATCGACCTGGTGATCGCCTGCTACCGCGAGGACGGCCAGCCGGTGGCGGTGCCGCTCGAGATCGACCTGGCGAACGACCTGGACGGGCTGATCGAGCAGTTGCGGCGGATTCCCGGGGACGCCGGCGCCGTCGGCATGGTCTCGGTGGCGAGCGAGGTCTTCGTGATCGTGCGGGTGCGCGGCAAGCGGGTGCAGGTGTTCTGCTCCGACGGGCTGGCCGCCGACGACTGGCCGATCGTGCGCGATGTCGCGGATTTCCTCGACGCCGAGCTTCCCGACGACGACAGCGACGACCCGTATCCGCTGGGCGACGCCGACATCCTCTCCGACGCCGGCCTGCCGGACTTCGAATTGGAGGCGATGGCCGAGGATGTCGACGTCGATTCCGCCGTCCTGCTGGAGCGGATCGCCGTGAAGCTGGGCTTCCGGGCCCAGTTCGGCAAGGCGCTCGCGTCCTTCGAGTGAGCCGCTGGGACGCCGCCATGGCCGCGGCGCTCGCCGAGGCCGCGCTGGCCCCCGTCCACGGTGACGTGCCGATCGGTGCGGTCGTGCTGGACGCCTCCGGCACGGTGGTGGCGCGGGCGCACAACGAGCGCGAGCTGGCCGGCGACCCGACCGCCCACGCGGAGGTGCTCGCGCTGCGCAGGGCGGCCGACGCGCTGGGTGGCTGGCGGCTGGACGAGCACACGCTGGTGGTCACCCTGGAACCCTGCACGATGTGCGCGGGAGCTCTCGTGCTCTCCCGCGTGCGGCGGCTGGTGTTCGGCGCCTACGACCCGAAGGCGGGCGCGGTCGCGTCCCTGTGGGACGTGGTGCGCGACCCGCACCTGAACCACCGCGTCGAGGTCGTCGGCGGCATCGGCGCCGACGCCTGTGGCGCCGTCCTGCAGGAGTTCTTCGCCGACCACCGGTGAGGTGGTCGCTCGGCGGCGGAGCCCGGTCGCTCCCGATTGGCCCGCCCCGGCTCCGGCTCGGTACACTCCTGCGCGGTGGCGTGTCTGAGCGGCCTAAAGAGCGCGCCTCGAAAGCGCGTGAGGGGAAACCCTCCGAGGGTTCAAATCCCTCCGCCACCGCCAGGTGCAGGACATCGGAGCCGGTGAGCCCTCGGGTTCGCCGGCTCCGGTGCGCTCAGGTGCCTGAGGACAGCAGGCGACGGGGGAGCCGCCACTTGCGGGTGGCAGGGGCCTTCGTGCTCGCCCGCACGAGTTCCTGCTCCAGCCTGATCACGTTGTCGGCGGCCGCCCGGTACAGCCCGGCGACCAGGAGGGTCGCGATCTCCGGCTCGATCAGGACGGGCTGGTCGGTCTCGGGATCGGCGGGGACGGGAGCGTCGCTGACCAGCGCGTCGAGGTCACCGATGATCCTCACCCCGCTGGCCGCCAGGCGGGCGGCGATCTCCCGGTTGATCTCGCGGATCCGCAGCACGTCCGCGGCCGGCGTCCGCAGGCGCGGCTCGCCCCTGGGTGGGACGCGGGTCTCGACGAGGTGCTGGACGGCGCCGCGCTGCAGCCACTTGTGGAGCTGGTAGGCGTTGTCGGTGGGCAGGACGCGTCGGTACATCGCCCGTACCGCCACGATCTCCGGCAGTGTCATGGAGCGGTTCGACGTCTCCCCCGGAGTGATGCTGCCCTCCGGCACGCCGAGGAGTGCTTCGGCCTGGCTGTACAGGTTCGCGGGCTGCCGCTCGTCGGTGACGATGACGACGACGTTCTCCGGGCCGAGGACGTCCGCCCAGCGCGCGGCCAGCGCGGCGTGGTCGTGCCGGTGCCAGAACCGGGCCGCCCGTTTGCCCGCCGGGGCCTGGGGCCCGTCCAGCAGCGGCCGGAGAAAGGAGGGGTAGGAGTAGCGGGCTCCCGTCTTGACCGCCTGCTGCCAGGTGCTGGGGAGGAGCCGTTCGAGCGAGCGGATCGTGATCATCACCCGCACCCGGTCCTGGCCCCAGGAGTCACGAATCCTGGTGACCATGTCCGTCGTGCAGTCGTCGAACCATTCCGAACTGAGGGCCAGCCGGGAGGCGTCGCTGGTGCGCGCCCACTCATCGAGCCGCTCCCAGTCCCCGGACAGTGGTTTCTCGCCCGGCTCCATCCCGCCGCGGGTGAACCCGGTCAGGGCGGTCGCGCCCCGGTAGAGCAGGCTGTCGGCCGGCACCAGGACGCCGGCCTGGGCAAGCGCCTCCTCCGATCCGAGAAGGGCCGACTGGAGCGCGGTCGTGCCGGTCTTGTGCGGCCCGATGTGCAGCAGGATGCCGTTCTCGGGAAGGAAGTCGGGAGGCGTGGGCCAGCTCATGCTTTCTCCAGGGTGCCGCACGGCGCCTGCGCGGCGCCCGCGACTCGGTCGAGGTCGTCGGGTGGGATTCTAGGGTGCGGACCTGTGTGCCCGTCCCGGCGATGTGGATGGCCGCCGGGACCCTGCCGACCGTGCCCCTTCCGTGCGGGCCCGCCCGGCCGTGGTGCGGGCCGGTGCCGGCGCCGGTGACACTCGTTCACCCCGCGGCGTCCGCGTGAACGAAAGTGCGCAGTGGCAGCCCTTTCCCGCCGCTGCCGGACGAGGCAGAGTTGGCACTGCCCACCCACAACGCGCCTCAAAGGAGAGCCCTGTGAAGAAACTCATCAACGACCCCGAGAACGTGGTCGCCGAGACGTTGGCCGGCTTCCAGGCCGCATTCGCCGATCTGGTCACCGTCCATTTCGACCCTGACTACGTCGTTCGCGCGGACGCACCGGTCAAGGGCAAGGTCGGTCTGGTGTCCGGTGGCGGCTCGGGTCACGAACCGCTGCACGCGGGCTACGTGGGCAAGGGCATGCTGGACGCGGCGGTGCCGGGCGCGGTCTTCACCTCCCCGACCCCTGACCCGATCCTCGAGGCCACGAAGGCCGTGGACGGTGGCGCGGGCGTGCTGCACATCGTGAAGAACTACACCGGCGACGTGCTCAACTTCGAGACCGCGGCCGAGATGGCCGACATGGAGGGCATCACGGTCAAGGCCGTCGTGATCAACGACGACGTCGCGGTGGAGGACTCGACCTGGACCGCCGGGCGCCGCGGCGTCGCGGGCACCGTCCTGGTGGAGAAGATCGCCGGTGCGGCCGCCGAGCGCGGGGACAACCTGGACGGCGTCGTCGCGATCGCGGAGAAGGTGAACGCCCAGGTGCGTTCGATGGGCGTCGCGCTCACCGCCTGCACCGTCCCCCACGCCGGCAAGCCGTCGTTCGACCTCGGCGAGGACGAGATCGAGATCGGCATCGGCATCCACGGCGAGCCCGGACGCCACCGCATCCCGATGGCCCCGGCCGACTCGATCACCGACCAGCTGGTCGACCCGATCCTGGCCGACCTGAAGCCGGCGGCGGGCAGCAAGGTCCTGCTGTTCGTCAACGGTATGGGCGGCACGCCCGAGGCCGAGCTGTTCATCGTCTACAACCACGCCCGCCAGCGCCTGGTCGACGCCGGGCTGGAGGTCACCCGCTCGTTGGTCGGCAACTACATCACCTCCCTGGAGATGCAGGGCTGCTCGATCACCGTCCTGGTGCTCGACGACGAACTCACCGAACTGTGGGACGCTCCTGTCCTGACCCCGGCATTCCGTCGCGGGCTGTGAGGTAAGGAGCCTCGTGAGCGACACACTGTCCCAGGCCTGGGCCGATGCGTGGATCCGCAAGGCCCAGGCCGTCCTGGCCGAACACCGGATGGAGCTGATCGACCTCGATCGTGCCATCGGTGACGGTGACCACGGCGAGAACATGGACCGCGGCTTCAAGGCCGTGGTGGCCAAGCTGGACGAGGGTGGCATCACCGACGTCCAGGGCGTGCTGAAGCTGGTCGCGTCCACCCTGATGTCCAAGGTCGGCGGCGCCGCCGGTCCGCTGTACGGGACAGCGTTCCTGCGGGCGGCGAAGGCGGCCGAGGGCGATCTGGATTCGGCGGGGGTGGTCGCGGTGATCGCGGGCGCGCTCGACGGCATCGTCTCCCGGGGCAAGGCGACCACGGGCGAGAAGACGATGGTGGACGCGTGGACGCCCGCGCTCGAGGCCGCGAAGGCCGCGGCCGACGGCGGGGCGAGCCCTGCGGCGACCTTGCGGGCGGC
>NZ_JASGES010000017.1:0-21959 GCF_047606205.1 Propionicimonas sp.
CCCGTCGCCGAGGACGCGCTTGGTCACCACCAGCGTGGCGGTGATGAAGTTGTCCACCACTCCCACGGTCGTCGGGTGCTGGCTGTCGCCGGTCACGGTGACGCCGCCCGAGCCGATCCCGGACGGGTCCAGCCCGGCCGGGTCGTAGCTGACGTCGTGCGGAGCCAGGGAGGCGTCGGTCTGCCGCACCGTGCAGCTGGCACCCACCGGCAGCCCGGTGAAGGAGTGCGAGCCGGGACCGGTGAAGGTCCAGCTGTCGCCGCCCGGCGCGCTCACGTCCTCCTGTACCCCGTCGACCTCGCGGGTGCAGGCGATCCGGACGGTATAGGCGCCGCCGACGTACGGCTCGGCCGTCGTGGGGGAGCCGTCGAGGGTGAGCCCGAGGGTGACCGTGAGCGAGCCGAGGCTGAACGTGTTGGTCGGGGTGGCGAGGTTGGCCTGCCCGTCCACGATCGTCACCTCGACCGGGTCGGACGGGGCATCGGCACCGCCGGTCGCGGTCTCGGTGACCGCGCAGACCGCGCCCACCGGGATGCCGGTGAACACCTCACTGGCCAGCCCGTCGGCCTGGTTGAGCACGATGCCGGACCGCGAGAACACCTCGTGCGCGGTTCCGCCGGTGTCGCTGAGCCGGCAGCTGACCGAGAAGGTGAAGTCCCCCGCGGACCAGTCCGGGACGCCCGCGCCGGCGAGCTGCTTGACGACCTGCAGGGTCCCGGTGTGGTAGTCGTTCGTCACCTGTGCGGTCACCGCGGTGCCGGCCTCGACGCTCAGGCTCGGGGTGTCGATGCTGACCTGCCCGGACGGGAGCGGGAAGGCGGCGTCCGCCTCGCCGACCCGGCACAGCGCCCCGGTCGGCAGGCCGGGGTAGGCGGTGCTGCCCGAACCGGTGATCCTCCGGACGCCGTCCAGGTCGTCGCCGAGGGGGTGGGCGTCGCCGGGGATGTCGACGCCGGTCCAGATGCCGTCGACCAGCCGTGCACAGGACAGCTTCACCGCGAAGGCGGCGGACGCGTACGGTTCCGCGTCGCTGTCGGTGCCGTCCACCTGCACCCGCTTGCCGACCACGACCGTCCCGGTGGTGAACTCGTTGGTGATCTCCACCTGCACCGGGTCGTCCGGATCGGCGCCGACGACCGGGGTCGAGTCGGAGATGGTGGTGCCGTTGGCGCCGCCGGTCGCGGTCTCGCCGACCTCGCAGGACGCGCCCGTGGGCAGGTCGCGCACCGTCCAGCTCATGCCGGTGGCCGCCGACAGCTCGTGGCCGTCGTCGAACACGACCGCGGCAGGGGTGGCCGGGTCGGCGTCGGTGTCGAACACGCACCGCAGGTGCACGGTGAACTGCTGGTCGGCGCCCCACGCGTCCGCGCCGTCACCGGTGAGCCGCTTGGTGAGGGTGATCGCACCGGTGCCGAAGTGGTTGGTGAACCCCGCGATGCTCACGCCCGCGCCCGCCGGGTCGGCACCGGAGCCCCGGACCAGGGTGAACGAGACCGAAGCGGCGTCGATGTCGGCGCCCGCCGTCCCGTCCTGGGTCAGCCGGACGGACGTGCGCGCCGCGTCGCCGGTGTCGGTCTCGGCGACCGTGCAGTCGGCGCCGGCCGGCAGCATCGTGAACGTCGTGCTGCCACCCCCGTCGAGGTCGAACGCCTCGTCGAGCACGGTGGTGCCGGTGAACGTGCAGGTCGCCTGGAAGCCGAAGCTCCTCGGGTAGGCGATCGGGTCGCCGCCGGCGTCCGCCGCGCCGCCGTCGTCGACGGCCTTGGTGACGGTGAAGCCGGCGTAGGCGTAGGTATTGGTCACACCGAGTTCCAGCGCCTGCAGCATCGCCGGGGTGCCGGCGGTGACCACGGCCGCGGTGTCCCAGTCGTGCTGGGTCACCTCGGTCGACGTGGCGCCCCGGGCGTCGGTCTCCGCCGCCCAGCAGTGGCTGCCGAGCGGGACGCGGGAGGGGTTCCCCTCCGCGTCGGTGACGTTGACGTGCTGGTCGCCGGCGATCGTGATCTCACGGGAGAACACGGTGCCGCGGACGCCGTCCACCTCGGCCTGGCAGGTGACGAGGACGCCGAAGGTCGCGCCGGTCGCCCACGCCTCGCCCCTGGCCTCGCCGGCCAGGGTCTTGGTGACCCAGACGGTGCCTGCGCTGAACTGGTTGGTGAAGGTCGCGACGTTGGCGGTGTCGTCCTCGGCGACCGTGATCGTGACCGGTGCGGGCGTGGCGTCCGCGCCCCCGTCGTCGGTCTCGGTGATCGTGCACTCCGCTCCGACGGGGACGGGCCCCAGCCCGTCCTCGCGCAGGCGGGTGGCCGTGCTCCCCGACGCCCGGGTGAGGCTGAGGTCGCGGGTGTAGACCGGATCGGTCGCGCCCGCCAGCGCGCAGCTGACCGAGAAGGTGAACGGCCCGTCGCCGAAGCTGGTCTGGCCCGCGCCCTCCAGCTGCTTCAGCACCGAGATGGTCGCGGTGTGGAAGTCGTTGGTGACGGTGAAGGCCTGCGGTGCGGCCGGGTCGGCGCCGACCGTCACGCTGCCGTTCGGGCTGATCGAGGTGGCCTGGGCGAGCGGGGAGCTGGCCGTCTCACTGACCTGGCAGGACGCGCCGGTGGGCAGGTCGGTCCAGGTCGCCGACGCCGCACCGGTGATCGTGCGGGACGGGCCGTCGGGGATCGTGACGGCGTCGGCGATCCCGTCGTCGTCGAGGTCGCGGGTGCAGGCCAGCGACACGGTGTAGCTGCCCTGCGTCCACGGCTGCGCCGAGGTCGCGACCCCGTCGAGGGTGAGCGCCTTGGTGACCCTCACCGCGCCGACGGTGAAGGTGTTGGTGATACCGGTCTGCTCCGTGGTGGCGTTGCCGATGGTCGGCGAGCCGTTGGTGATCGACGTGCTGTTGGCGCCGCCGTTCCTCGTCTCGGAGACCGCGCAGGACGCCCCGGTGGGCAGGTTGGCGATCGTCCAGGTCGGGTCGGCCTTGGACAGCGCATGGGTGGTGTCGAACACCTGGTCGGGGTTGGCTGCGGCCAGGGTGCAGACCACGTGGACGGTGAACGTGCCGCCGCCCCACAGGTCGGCGCCGGCGCCGGCGACCGTCTTGGTGACGGTCAGCGAGCCGACCGGGTAGTGGTTGGTGAACGCGACCGCCGTGGCGTTCGCGCCGCCCGCGACGAGGGTGAAGCTGGCCGCGGTCGTCCCGGTGCTGGTGGACGAGCCCTGGCTGACCACGACGTCGGTGCTGGCCGCTCCGGCGGCATCGGTCTCGGTGACCGTGCAGCTGGCCCCGGCGGGCAGGCCGGTGACGCTCTTCGTCGCCCCGGCCGTCAGGGTGAACGACGCGTCGGCCGGGTCGGTGACCACCTGGCTGCCCCGGAAGGTGCAGGACGCGGTGAAGTGGGCCGCGTCGTAGCCGATCGGGTGACCGTCGGCGTCGGTGGCGTCGCTGCTGATCGCCTTGGAGACGGTGAAGCCGGCGAAGTCGAAGGTGTTGGTGAACGCGGCGGCGGTGGTGGCTCCCGCCGGCACGGAGGTCAGCGTGACCACCTTGCCGGCCGGGTCGACCGGCATGGCGCCGGCCGCGTCCGTCTCGGTGACCGTGCAGTCCGAGCCCTGCGGGATCGGCCCGAGGTCGGCCGAGGTGAGGCTGGTCTGGCCCGCGGTCGGGGTGAGGGTCACCGTGGTCGGGCCGAAGACCGTGCCCGAGCCGGCCAGCGTGCACTGCACGGAGAAGACGAACGGGCCCGTGCCCCAGGTGCTCGCGCCGGTGCCGGCGATGGTCTTGGCGATCCTCACCCTCGCGGTGGTGAAGCTGTTCGTCAGGGTCTGGGCGACGGTCGTGGCGTTGCCGACCGTGACGCCGCCGGAGGAGGTGACGGTGGCGACCGGTTGCGCGGGGGTGCCGGCCGGGTAGGTGGTGGCCGTCTCGGTCGCCGCGCAGGACGCGCCCTGCGGCAGGCCGGTCCAGGTCACCGAGCCGGGCCCGGTGACGGTCTTCACCGCGCTCGGGACGGTGATCGCCTCGGCCGTGCCGTCCCCGTCGAAGTCCTTCGTGCAGGCCAGGGTGAACTCGTAGGTCGCGTCCTTCCACGGGGAGCGCGTACCCAGGCCGTCGGCGATCGCCTTGGTGACCTGCACCGACCCGGTGTTGAAGGTGTTCGTCACCGTGACCGTCTGGACGGCCGCGGTGATCGTGGGCGCAGGCACGTCGATCGTGGTCGCGTTGGCGCCGCCGGACGCGGTCTCGGTCACCGCGCAGCGCGCGGCGGTGGGCAGCTTGCGGACGCTCCAGATCTCGCCGCCGGCCAGCGAGTGGGTGCTGTCGAAGACGGTCACTGCTGCGGTGGCGGAGTTCGCGTCGTGGTCGAGCGTGCACACCAGCCGGACGGTGAACGGCCCTGCGCCCCACGCGCCCGCGCCCGAGCCGGTCACGACCTTGGTGACGTCCAGTCCGCCGACGGTGTAGGCGTCGGTGAAGCCGACGACGGTGGCTGCCGGCGACGGCCCCTCCAGCGGGGACCGGCCGGCGACGAGGGTGAACGTCGAGCTGGTCGCCCCGTCGCTCACCTGGCCCGCGGTGCCGTTCTGGGTGACCACGGACGACGCGTGCGCGTTGCCTGTGCCGGTCTCGGTCACCGAGCAGGACGCGCCGACCGGCAGGCCGCCGAACGCCCGGGACTCGCCGTCGAGCAGCGCCAGGTCGGAGACGCTCAGCACGGTGTTCCCGTTGAACGTGCAGGTGGCCGAGAAGTGGTAGGTCGCCGCGTAGGTGACGGCGTTCCCGGCCTGGTCGACCGCGCCGCCGTTGCTGACGGTCTTGGTGAGGGTGAAGCCCGCGTTGTCGAAGGTGTTGGTGAACGACGCCGTCCTGGTGCCCCCGGCCTCGATGGCGTCGAGCACGACGACCCTGCTGTCCGGCTCGACCGAGGTGGCCCCTGCGGTGCCGGTCTCGGTGACCGTGCAGACAGCGCCCTTGGGCACCGGCCCGATGGCCGCGGACGTGAGGCCGGTCGCCGTCGACAAGGTGATGCCGCTCCGGCTGAACACGGTCCCCGTCGTGCCGGTGAGAGTGCAGCTCACCGAGAACGTGAAAGTGCCGGTTCCCCAGGCGACCGCCGCGTCACCGGCCAGCGCCTTGACGATCCGGACGGTGCCGAAAGCGAAGTCGTTCGTGACGGTCTGGGACACGGTGGTGCCGTTGCCCACGGTCACGCCGGTGGCCTGGCTGGGGCTGTAGGTCACCGTCGGCGTGGGTTGGGCGGGGGTGCCGCTCGGGTAGTCGATCGAGGACTCGCTGACGGTGCAGTTCGCGCCCTGGGGCAGTCCGCTCCAGGTGTAGGTGAAGCTGTTCGCCCTGGTCAGCACCTGGGTGGCGCTCGTGGAGAGCCCGGTCAGGTCGACCGTCTCGGAGCTGCCGTTGACGGTGCGGGTGCACGCCAGCGTCATGGTGTAGCCGGCGCTGGCCCACGGCTCGGCCGTGGTGGCCGTGCCGTTCACCGTCAGGGCCTTGGTCACCCTCACCGAGCCGGTGGCGAAGGTGTTGGTCACCGTGGTGGTGCGGGTGGTGTTGGTGGCGATCGTCACCGTCTGGCCGGAGTAGGTGGTGCTGTTCGCGCCGCCCGCCTTCGTCTCCGTGGTCGTGCAGGAGGCGTCACGGGGGAGGTTCTCCACCCGCGCGATGCTGTAGCTGGCGCTGCTGGTGCTGAACGTGTAGCTCTTCGCGTAGACCGACGTGCCTGCCTCGGGGTAGCCGACCGTGCACAGGAGCGAGACCGTGAACGGTGCACTGGCCCACACCGAGCCGGTCGGGCTGACCGTCTTGGTGAGCTGCAGCGTGCCGACGGTGTAGGTGTTGGTGAAGGCGGCGACGTTGTCGGTCGCGACGCCGGTGACCAGGGTGAACGCGGCGCTCGTCGCGGTCCCCGATGCGTTCGTCTGGCCGGTCCGGCTGACCTGGTAGGTCACCGTGGGCGACATCGCCGGGGTCGTCTCGGTCACCGTGCAGGACGCGCCGGAGGGCAGCCTGTCGAAGGTGTTCGAGCCCCAGCTGCCATCCCCGCTGCCGGTGATGGTGAACGTGGTGTCGAGCACCGTGGAGGTGGTGGTGTTGTTGTTGAAGGTGCACTTCGCGGTGAAGGTGACCGAGGTCGGGTAGGTCAGGGTGCTGCCGGCCTCGTTCTTCGCCAGCGTGGTGCCCGCCACCGCCTTGGAGACCGTCAGGCCCGCGTAGGAGTAGGTGTTGGTCGCGGTGATGCCGATCGCCTGGGCCACGGTCGGGTCGGACTGCGCGGTGACGGCCACGCCGGTCTCGAAGCTGGAGTGGTCCACCGACGATCCGGTGGCCCCACCGGTGGTGGTCTCGGAGGCCCAGCAACGGGTGCCGACCGGGAACAGCCGGGGGCTGGCGCCGTTCATCAGGGTCGTGCTGCCCGCACCGGTGATCGTGACGTTCTGCGTGAACGACGGGGTGCTGGTGGTCCCGCAGCGGACGGCGACGACGAAGGTCCCGCCGCTCGCCCAGGCCTCGCCCGCCGCCTCGCCGGCGAGCGTCTTGGTGATGCTCAGGGTGCCCGCGGAGAAGGCGTTGGTGACGGTGACGGTCGTCACGTCGCCGGTCGCGTCGTTCGGGCTGATCGTCACGATCTGGGCGGCCGCGGGGGCGTCCGCGCCGCCGGTGCCGGTCTCGGTCACGGTGCAGGACGCGCCGAACGGGATCGGGCCGAGCACGGCGGAGGCCAGCGTGCCGGTCGGGACCGGGACGCCGGTCCGCGTGAAGACGGTTGAGCCGCCCAGCGTGCACGACACCGAGAAGGTCGCCCCGGTGAAGAAGGACGAGCCCGCGCCGAGCAGGGTCTTGGTGATCTGGAGCTTGCCCGCGCGGTAGTTGTTGACGACGCTCACGGCGCTCGTCGTTCCGTCGCCGACGGCGACGGTGGTGGGCGAGACCGTGACGCTCGGATCGGGCTGGGGGCCGGTGACGCCGGTGATGCCGGCCACGTTCTCCGCCACCGAGCAGGACGCGTCGGTGGGCAGGCCGTCCCAGGTCGCCGTCCACGAGCCGGCCCTGGTGAGGAACGTGGTCGCCCCGCCGGGGATGGCGACCTGCAGCGGGCTGCCGTTCACCTGCCGGGTGCAGGTGAGGGTGACCGGGAAGCTGCCGTCTGCCCACGGCGATGCGCTGGTCGCTGCGCCGTTCGCCTGGACCTGCTTGGTCACCTTCACCGAGCCGGTGCCGAACCGGTTGGTGATGCCGACCGCTGCCGGCGTGGCCGCGTCGACGGTGAAGCTGCCACCGGTGATCGAGGTCGCGGTCGCCCCTCCGGAGGCCGTCTCGGTCACCGCGCAGTGCGCGCCGGAGGCCAGGTGGTCGACGGTCCAGCTCAGGCCGGTGGCCCTCGACAGCGTCTTCGTGGCCCGGTAGACCTCGGACGGGTCGGCGTCGGGGTGAGTGCAGACCAGTTGTGCGGTGAAGCTCTGGTCGCCCCAGGCCTCGGCACCGGCGCCGGTGATCGACTTGGTGATCGTGACCGAGCCGGCGGTGAACGTGTTCGTGTACGCCACGGCGGTCGCGTCCGCACCGCCGGGGACGAGCGTGAACGACGACTTCTTCGTTCCGCTGTCGACCTCGGTGCCGCCCTGCGAGGTGGTGACGCCCGTCGAGTCGGCGCCGGCGGCGTAGGTCTCGGTCACCGCGCAGGTCGCTCCGGCGGGCAGTCCGGTGAACTGCTTGCTGCCCCCGGCGCTCAGGCTGAATTGCTGGTCGGCGGCCGGCACGACCTCGTGGCCGAGGAACGTGCAGCTGGCCGTGAAGGTGAAGTCCTTGAACGGGACCTGGTGCCCGTCGGCGTCCAGCGCGGGCCACTCGGGAACGTCCTTGGTGACGGTGAAGCCCGCGGCGGCGTAGGTGTTGGTGACGCCGATCGACCCGGTCGGGCCCGCGCCCCAGCCGTGGGCGATGTTCGCCACGGCGGAGTAGTCGCGCAGCGCGACGGCCTCGTCGGGGCTCACCACGGTCGTCGTCGCGGACTGGTTGTCGTCCTCGGTGAGCGAGCAGTGGGAGAACAGGGGCAGGTTCACCAGGTGCGTGTCGTTGTAGGCCAGGACGGTCCCGTCCGCGTTCAGCGCCACGCTCGCCACGTTGCCGCCCGCGCCGTTGTGCAGGGCCACCGGCTCGCCCAGCGAGGTGCAGCTGAGCGTTGCGGCGTAGCTGGACGGCAGGAAGGGCAGCCAGGCGGCATCGGCGGGGGCGACGACGGTCTTGGCCAGGTCGAGCTGTCCGCTGGCCAGGGCGACGCCGACCTTGCGCGGCTCGGTGACCAGGGAGGCGCGGGCCGGGAAGGTGCGGGATTCGGCCGTGCGCGAGCCGACGGCGACCGAGTTCCAGGCGATCGGCTCGATGGTGCCGGCGTCCGCCACGGGGGAGGACGCCGGGGTCCTGGTGTCGAAGGTCACCGTGAACGGCGAACCGGGCAAGAGGCCGTCGTCGGGGTCGTCGAAGGTGAGCAGCACCTTGATCGCCCTGGCCGTGGCGAGGGCCGCCGCGCTGGTCTGGTCGGTGAACGGGATCCAGGCCGTGCCGCAGGTGCTCTGCCCGCCCGGCTTGGTGTCGTTGCCGATGTCGGCCTTGTTGCACGTCGCCGAGGGAGCCGTGGTCGAGTAGTAGGAGGTCAGCGTGTACGGGTCGGCCTGGTCGAGGCCGGTCACGGTCAGGTTGCCGAGGAAGGTGGTGGAGAACCGCGACTTGCGCGCGGTGCTCACGATCACCCCGGTGTCGCCGGGGGCGGGCAGCACGTCGATCGCACTGACGACGTTGGCCCTCACGTTGCCGTTGTTGGCCAGCGACAGCCGCCAGGTCTCGACGCCGCCCGGCCGGGTGATCGGTGCGCAGGTGCCGGTGTAGAAGCCGTCCGCATCCGCGGTCGCGCAGGCCGCCGAGGTGGCGGCGCCGACCGAGATCACGCCGAGGTCGTCGTAGTTGGCCTCGCCCTGGCTGGCCTTCGGGTCGCCGGCGGCCGTGCCCTTGACCGCCTTGGACACCGAGATCGGGGTGGAGGCCGCGGCGACCACCGTGGTGGCGGACGCGCAGGTCGGCGTCAGCGAGGTGATCGGCGTCTGCGCCTGGTCGTCGGTGGTGTAGTCGCACCGCTCGAAGTCACGTCCGGAGCCGACGGTGACGGTGTTGGTGACGGCCGTGCCCGCCGGCAGCCGGTCGCGGAACCGGAGCTTGGCCGAGACCAGCAGCACCTGGCCGGGGCTGAGCACGAAGCCGGAGGGGACGGTGATCGAGATCGCCCCGGTCGCCCCGTCCAGGCTCGCGGCGAACCCGCTCGCCGCCGCACCGTCCACCGTGAAGCCGAACACCGGGTCGGCGTCGGCCGCCACCAGCGGCGAGGAGCCGCCGACCAGGTCGATCTGGTCGGCGATGGTGAGTCCGGTCATCGCCCACGCACCGCTGTTGGTGATCTTCAGCTGGAAGGGGATGGTGGCGTCCAGGTCGTAGCGTGGCGCCTCGTCGTCCGAGCCTTGGCCGGGGGTCTTCTGCACGGTGATCCGGTTCGGGCGGTGCAGCAGCGAGGTGGTGGCGGAGTCGGTGGCGTCGGCGGTCCAGCTGTTGCCTTCCTGCGTGCGCCAGGCGGCGACGCCGGTCACGTCCACCACGTCGGTGGTGACGCCCTGGCCGGCCTCTCCGGGCGCGCTCGCCATGCCGGGCAGCGTGCTGGGAACGGGGGTGTCGGTGGCGCCGCCGGTGCCGTACACCAGCAGGGCGCGTCGGGTCGCGGCGAAGCGCACGGTCACGGTGGGGTCGGCAGGGCGTTCCCACTGGACGACGCTGCCGTCGACCACACGGCGGACCTCGAAGCGCACCCCGCGAACCTCGCCGGCGCTGATCCCCGGCGGCAGGACGGGGGTCACCTGGCTGTTCGCGTCGGCGTCCCGCCAGCTGTCGGCCTGCCAGCAGCCGGCCAGGTCGGTGTCGCCGTCGCAGGTGGCGACCAGGGTGCCGTTCACCAGCTCGTGGCCGATCCCGGTGAGCACGGACATCCGCAACTGGTTCACCGGCTTGGGCAGGGTGACGGTCGGCGGAGCGCCGAAGTCGAACGCGTTCCAGAAGGTCGGCGTGTCGTCGGTGAGGGTCAGCTGCTGGGTGCGCGCGGTTCCGGTGGGCCGGCCGGTCAGGGTCACGGTGTAGCTGGCCGACTGGTCCTCGTACCGGATGGCCGGGCTGATCGACTTGGCCGCGCTGACGGCGTAGGTCGGCTGCGCGATGTCGATGGAGACGGAGTCGGTGGCGGTCGGCTGGTCGCAGTCGTCGGCGGGCGCGTCGGTGCAACCGATCCCGCCTGCGCTCACCACCGTGGTGCGTGCGGTGTTGACCACGTCGTCGGTGGCGGTCATCGCGTCCCCGGCCGTGCCGTCGTCGTTGCGAACCCTCGCGCGCAGCTGGTAGGTGAGGACGGCCACGGCGCTCGCGTCGCTGGCGATCAGGCCCCGGGACGGGTCGGCCAGATTGGCTGCCGCCCCGTACTCGACGCGGACGCCGACGACGCCGGCGAGGTCGGCCGCCGTGGCCGCCTCGGCCTGCGCGGCGGTCAGGGTCTGGGTCGACCTCTGGCCGTCCGCCAGCCGGGTCAGCACGACCGAGACGTCGTCGGCGCCGAGCCCGGCGGGAATGCCGCCGAGCTCGATCTGGTACAGGTTGAACGAGCGGTACCAGGCCAGGCTCGCGGACGGGTCGGAGGGATCGCTGAGGTCGATCTGCGGCACGCCGCTGGCCGTGTTGTTGGTGGCGGTGAGCGTCGCGCTGACCAGCGGGTAGGTCTCACCGTCGTGCTGCGGGATGCCGAGCGCCGTCTGGTCGAGGGTCTTGGTGAGGCTGACGTTCAGCGGCCGGTCGTAGATGGTGATGTCGACGGAGTCGGCGCTCTGCACCGCGGTGGTCCCGTCCGCCAGCGCCGTGGTCAGGGTGCCGGTCACCTCGGTGTCGTTCAGGACGACGCCCGGCTCGCCGGAGTTGTAGGTGTGGCCGTGGCTCGTGCCCAGCACGAAGGCCGCGGAGTCGCTGCGCAGGGTGCGGCGGAGCTGGAAGTCGAACTGCACCTGCCGGTCGAAGGCGTCGCCGCTGGTGGCGACCGCGCCGGTCTCGCTGCCGCTGCCCGGCGCGAAGGTGAGCCGTGCGGCCAGGGTGTGCTGACGCTCGGCCGCGGTGAGCGTGTAGCCGGGGAACCCGCCGTCGCACCCGCCGGCGCAGGCGGCGGAGGTGATGTCGGTCCACCCGCTGCCGTCGAGGTAGAGCGCGACGCCGGCGACCCTGTCCGCGCCGATCGACGGGTCGGTGGCCGTGGTGATCGGCCGGATCCGGACCAGGTCGAACGCGTCGTAGACGGAGGCGGCGATCTGGTCGACGTGCGGGTCGTCGACGACCTCGACGCTGGACATGCTGAGCCCGTCGGTGCCCCAGCGGACGGCGGCCGTGCGGGTGCCGTCGGACAGGGCGGAGATGCCGGCGTCGGCGTCCCTGGCGCCGGTGTCGGGGTCCAGCCAGTACTTCTCGACCAGATCGACTCCGCCGATCCCCCCGGGGACCGGCCGCAGGGTGAGGTCGTCGGAGTCCACGGCACCGACGGGGGAGGAGATCGCGTCGTCGTTGGCGACCTCGGCGGTGACCGGGTTGGTCAGCTCGCTCGTCCCCGTGGTCGCGGAGATGAGCGGGTTGCTGCGGAGGGCGGAGCGCAGTGCCACCTGGAAGCGCGGCATGACCGTGAAGCCGGCCGGCAGCAGGCCACCGCTGTCCTTGGGCGTGAAGACGAACCGGATGCCTTGCACGGCCGCGCTCTGGGCGGCGGTGAGCCGCAGCGACCAGCCGTCCTGCGGCCCGCTGACGGGTTCGGCGAGGTTCTGCCAGGCCGCGCCGTCCCAGTACTGGACGGTGAGCACGGCGTTGCTGGGCACGTCGGTGGGCAGGATCCGGGTGAGGTCCATGTGATCCCAGAACGTGGCGTCGTCGTCGGTCAGGGTCAGGTGGTCGGAGCCGACCGTGGAATCGGCGGAGACCTTCCCGGTGAGCTGGACGGTCGCGGCCGAACCGGCCGAAGCCCAGACCCACGTCCGGTTGAACGACTTGGTGACCGAGGTGCGGACCCGCTGCGGCAGCAGCGCGATGTCGGCAGAGGCGCGGGCGGCGTCCGTCCCCGCGGCGCCGGTCGCCGCGGCCGAGACGGTGTTGGTCGCGGTCGTCCCGCCCTCGTCGGTGACCGCCTTCGCCTTCACGGTGAAGGGCAGCACGACCTGGGCGTGCGGCCCGATCCCGTCGTGGTCCGCGGAGAAGGTGACCGAGAAGCCCGCCACGACACGGTTCGGCGCCGGCAGGGTGTCGGTGGTCGTGGTCGAGAGCGTCTCCTCGGTGCCGTCGGCGTAGCTGTAGGTGATCGACGCCGAGGTGGCGCCGGACGGCCAGGTGAGCTGCGCGTCCGCGTGCGAGTCGGTGACGAAGGAGACGAAGTCCAGGCCCTGCTCGGCGAGCGTGGGCTCGCCCGCCGCGGGCTCGGCCACCGTGATGGTCGAGGTGGGCATCACTCCGGTGTCGGCCTGGACGGTGACGGTGGTCGTCCGTCCGGCCACCAGGGAGGCGCCGTCGAACGACTTGGTGACCTCGACCTGCACGGCCTTCTTCTCGAAGGTGACGCCGGCGGTGGCGGCGTCGGACGCCGACTCCGACCCGCGCACGGCGGTGGCGGACGCCGTGTTGGCCACGACGAGCCGGTCGTCGACGGCCAGGTCGTCGAAGGCGCCCTCACGGGCGGTCGTGGTGAGCACGATCGAGGCCGGGTCGCCCGCCGGCAGCGTGCCTGCGGCGTTGCTGAACCTGAACCTGACCCCGGTGACCGCGGCCAGGTCGATCCCGTCGAGGAGGGTGGCGGGGTCGGAGGGGATCGGCACCCGGGCGCCGTCGTGCCAGGTGGTGCCGTCGTAGAAGGAGAAGGCGACGTGGTCGGCCCCGCTGGGGGCGTCGAGGGCGGCGATGCCGGTGAGGGCGAGGGTGGCGAACGGGTTAGTGCCGCCGACCTCCTGGGGGTCGGAGATCACCAGCGCGTCGACGCCGACGTTGGAGGTGTTCGCCCCGCCGAGGGTGAAGGTGACCTCGCGTCCTGCGATCGCCGGCTGCGTGGACGTCGGCGAGACCGCCTTGGTCGCCTTCGCCGACAGCACCGGCGGGATGTCGAGTTTCACCGAAGCGGAGTCGGAGACGCTGTCGGCATTGTCGGCCGTCGCTGTGAAGGTCGTGGAGGCCGAGTCGCCGTCGGCGTCCCCGGAGGCGTCCTTGGGCAGCTTCACCTTGACCGTGACCTGGACGACCTGGCCCGCGTCCAGGCCGCCGTCGCGGAAGCTGAGAGTGAGGTCCCTGCCGTCGAGGGACGCGTCTGCGATGGCGGGACTGACGCTGACCGCCGATTCACCGTCGTAGACCAGCGGCGCGGGCAGCGTGGCCTTGACCGTGGCGTTCTCGCACTGCTCGGCGCTGCACTGGAGGTTCACCGTGTAGCTGAAGGTTTCACCCGGGGAGAGCGTGGGTACTTCGCCCTGGTGGCCGGTCACGTACGCCTCGATGCTCAACTCGGCGTCGGTGTCGGCGAATGCTGAGGGTGCGGTCAGCGGTAGCGAGAGGACCGCGAGGACGAAGCTCAGCAGGAGGCCGAGGGCGGCGCGAAGGCGTTCTGGGCGCAGGGCAGGACGACGCATGGCGTTGTGCAGTCTCTTCCGGTGGCTGGAGTGGCTGTCCGAAACGTATCGGCGGTGCGTGGGTTGCGCTGACGGATCGCCACTTCTGAGAGCGAGCGCGGCGCAACTCGCGACCGTGAGTCGAGACTTCCACGCCGGGCTGGGCCCGCGTCAGTCCCCGTTCGGGGACAATTCTCCGCGCAACGAACGGCAGCGGTCGCTCGCGGCAGGTCGGCGGAGCGCCGGGAATTCACCATCGTCGGGGTGGACGGGGCGCCGTGGACGCAGGAACGCCTCCGCCCCCTCGTGGGGGAGCGGAGGCGTTCGACGGGCGTCAGGCGCTGAGGCGCTCCTGCGTCTTCTCGGAGAAGACGTGCATCGTCTCCGGGTCGGTGTTCAGCTTGACGACGGTGCCGCGCTGCGGTGGCGTCCGGGCAGAGACACGCGCGACGATCTGCTGCGCGGTCAGCTTCTGGTCGGCGTCGAGGCCGGACAGTGTGCCGTACACGTAGCCGTCGGCGCCGAGCTCCTCCACGACGTCCACGTCGAGGCTGATGCCCTCGGTGGCGATCCGGAAGTTCTCCGGGCGGATGCCGAGGACCAGGGTCTTCTCCTCGCCCGCCTTGGCCAGCACCTCGCGTGCCACCGGTACGACATAGTCGCCGATCTTCACCCCGCCCTCGACGATCTCGCCGGTGATCAGGTTCATGGCGGGGGAGCCGATGAAGCCCGCGACGAAGAGGTTGGCGGGACGGTCGTACAGGGTCAGCGGGCTGTCCACCTGCTGCAGCAGGCCGTCCTTCATCACCGCGACGCGGTCGCCCATCGTCATGGCCTCGACCTGGTCGTGCGTGACGTAGACGGTGGTGACGCCGAGACGGGTCTGCAGGGCGGCGATCTGGGTGCGTGTGGAGACGCGGAGCTTGGCGTCCAGGTTGCTCAGGGGCTCGTCCATCAGGAACACCTGCGGCTGGCGGACGATCGCCCGGCCCATCGCGACGCGCTGGCGCTGGCCGCCGGAGAGGGCCTTCGGCTTGCGGGCGAGGAAGGTCTCCAGGCCGAGCAGCTTCGCGGCCTCCATGACGCGGGCATCGCGCTCGGCTTTGGGGACGCCGGCCATCTTCAGCGCGAAACCCATGTTGTCGGCGACGGTCATGTGCGGGTACAGCGCGTAGTTCTGGAACACCATCGCGATGTCGCGGTCCTTCGGCGGCAGGTCGGTGACATCGCGGTCGCCGATCAGGATCTTGCCCGCGTTCACCTCTTCCAGGCCGGCCAGCATCCGCAGCGACGTGGACTTGCCACAGCCGGACGGGCCGACCAGGACCATGAACTCGCCGTCGCCGATCTCGAGTTCGAGCTTGTCGACGGCGGGGTGGTCAGCGCCGGGATAGACCCGGGTCGCTTCCTTGAACGTGACAGTGGCCATGCCAAACACACCTTTCCACGGGCAGGTACGTGCCCGACGATCCGTAGTGGAAGAGAAGCGCCGCGGGTGCGGCAAAGCTCATCTTCGCACGAACCGGAGGCGGCTGCCACGGTCTCCTCTGTTTCCCCCTTACGGGGGACAGGCCGCACCGGGGGAGGCGCCGCGCGGCCTCGGGTACGCTCGCGCCGTGAGTGGAGACCAGTCCGGCGACGAGCCGACCGACCCGCGGCGGGAACCCGCGCCCGGGGCCGCCGCAGAGTGGTGGGACGACCCGTCGCTGCCCTGGAAGCACAAGCCGACGCGCGCCGACATCGCCTGCTTCAGCTGGCTGGGAGCGGTCGCCGTCTACGGGATCGTGATCAACATCCTGCGTCCCGGGCTGCTCGCCAGCGCGCCGCACGTCCTCGCGTCGCTCGGTTCCTGGTCCGGCTCGGTGCTGGTCGGGGCGATGGCCAGCGCGGGGGATCCCTGGTGGCCGCTGGTGTGGCTGCTCGGCACCGCGGGACTGGTGAAGTTCGACTGGATCTACTGGTGGGCGGGCCGTCTGTGGGGGCGCGAACTGATCGAGGTGTGGTCGGGACGCTCGGAGCGCGCGCGGCGGACCAACGAGTGGGCGAGCCGTTTCGCCCGCAGGTACGAGACGCTCGCGCTGGTGATCTCGATGGTGCCCGGGGTCCCGGGACGCGGCGTGGTCGTGGCGGTGCTGGGCGAGGCCGGCACGAGCCTGGCGAAGTTCCTCACCGTCTCGCTCGCCACCTCCGCCGTCGTGGTCGGCGGATGCCTGGCCGCCGGCTACTGGATCGGCGAGCCGGCGGTGGCCCTGATGCAGACCTACGGCAGCTACCTGTGGTACGTCTCGCTGGCGCTCCTGGTGCTGGTGGTCGTGCAGTACGTGCGGACCCAGCGGAAGCGTCCGTCGGCCACCTGAACGGCGACCGGACCGCGACCAGACACCCGGCCTCTCCGACCCGGTCCGCGGCTCAGGGACGGGTGAGGACGGCAACCAGGAAGCCGGCGTCGGCAGTGAAGGGACGAAGGTCCCAGGTGGAGAAGCGCGACTCGACCGCGAGGCCGGCGGCCGCGGCGTCCTCGGCGAAGTCGTCGAAGGCGTAGCCCCGGCCCGCACCGAAGCCGACCACCGCCCGTCCGGTCGGCGCGAGCAGGGATGCGAACCCGGCCAGCACAGGGACGCGGGTGGCCGGGTGCAGGAAGCCCATCACATTGCCTGCGCACAGGATCGCGTCGAACGCCGCGGGCGCCTCGGGCGGCAGCGTGAGGCCGGCCAGGTCAGCGACCACGTACAGCGGTCCGGGGGAGTCGGCCCGGGCCGCGGCGATCAGGGTCGGGTCGACATCCACCCCGACCACGCGGTGCCCGGCCTCGGCGAGATAGCCGGCGTGCCGGCCCGGGCCGCAGCCGGCGTCCAGGATCGCGGACTCCCGCCCCACCATGGCGTCGATCAGCCGGGCCTCGCCGTACAGGTCGTGGCCCTGTGCGGCGAGCATCCGGAACCGCTCGACGTACCGGGTCGAGTGCCCCGGGTCGCGGGCGATGATCTGCTGCCACTGGCCGAGAGGATAGGTCACGAGCCTCCGACCGGATTCGAACCGGTGACCGTCCGCTTACAAGGCGGGTGCTCTGCCAGCTGAGCTACGGAGGCGGGCCCGGAGGTCCGGCGCCCCATTGTGCCAAAGACGGACGGCCGCCGGTGAGCCGAGGTCGTGCACTCTCCGGTGGACGAGCTCACACCGTCCCACCGGGCAGCACGAGGTCGGCCAGGTCCCGCGGCCGGTCGGCCAGCCAGTGCGCCGACTCCTGGGCCGCCCAGTCGTCCCAGTGGACGGCGAACAGCTCACCGTCCCTGGCGATCGCCCGGTCGCGCCGGGTGGTGGGGTCGAGGTCGAGCCAGATCGCGAGCCCCGCGAGCGCACGGCTGCCGGGGGTGATCGCGCCGCAGCCCTCGATGACCAGCGGCAGCTCCGGATCCAGCCGGCGCCACCCGCCCGGCGCGCCCGCCGCCCAGTCCCAGGTGCGGAAGCCGTCGCCGGTGATCAGGCCGGGCACCGCCGCCGCGGCCGCCGACAGCCCGTCCCAGCCGGGGTAGAGCTCGTCGAGCCCGACCACCTGCACCTCGCCCCCGCCCGGCCAGTGACCGGCGAGCGAGGACGCCAGCGTGGTCTTGCCCGATCCGGCGCCGCCGTCGATGAGGACGACCGGACGGGTCCCGGAGGCCGCCAGCCCCCGCAGGGCCGCGGCCAACTCGTCCGGCACGGCCCTCAGCGCAGTCCGGACGCGGCCACGAACGCGACCGCGTCGCCGCGCAGGGTCACCACGTCGTCGGCGGCGAGGAACGCCGCGCCGCCGCGGCCGAGGGGGAGACGGTCCTCGCCCGTGACCAGTTCGGCGTCCCCGGAGACCATGAGCAGTTCGCGCGCGGAGCCCTCACCCGGCACCGCGACCCCGGCCTCGGCGAACCCGGTGATCCGCCACACGTCGAACTCGGGGCACGGGGTCGGGTAGCGGTCGACGCCGGGGGAGACCGGCTCGGGACGGGTCACCTCGGGCTCCCCGGAGGAGAAGTCGACGACCTTGACCAGCTCGCCGACATCCACGTGCTTGTTGGTCAGCCCGCCACGGATGACGTTGTCGGAGTTCGCCATCACCTCGATACCGGTCCCGCGCAGGTGGGCGTGCATGTGCCCGGCGGGCACGAACACGGCCTCGCCCGGCTGCAGGACGACACGGTTCATCAGGAGCGCGGCGAGGATGCCGGGGTCGGAGGGGAACACCTCGTCGAGTTCGAGGACGGTGCGGGCGAAGTCGCCGATCTCGCCCTCGTCGTCCTTGTGCCGCATCGCGGCGGCACAGACCAGTTCGGACAGCTTCGCGCGTTCGCCCTGGAGGCTGAGCACGTCGAGGAAGACCTCGGCGAGGGCGGCGGAGCCCTTGCGCTCGGTGAGCGGGCCGATCACGCTCGACAACTCCTCGGCCACCCCGAGAGCCTCGAACAGCGAGGCGGTCCGCTTCGGGTCGCGGAAGCCCGACAGGGTGTGGAACTCGTCGAGAGCGACCAGGATCTCCGGCTTGGGCCAGTCGTCACGGTAGGTGCGCTCCGGGGCGTCCATCGCGATCCCCGCCGCGTTCTCCCTGTCGTAGCCCTCGCGGGCCTGGTCCCGGGACGGGTGCACCTGCAGCGACAGCGCATGGCGTGCCGACAGCACCTTCAGCAGGTAGGGGAGCTGGTCGCCGAACGCCTTCCGGCTCGGTTCACCGACCAGCCACGGACGGGCGGCGATCGCCGCGTCCAGCTTCTCCCCGTCCACCTCGGACGGCGACAGGGGATGGGCGCCCAGCCAGTACTCGGCGAACGGCCTGCCGTCCGCCGGGATGCCGAGGATCTCCGGTATGGCGTCGGTGGTTCCCCATGCGTAGTGCTGGACCGTGCCGTGCAGCAACTGCATCGAGCATCCTCACTGTTGACTCTCCGGTTCGGCGCGCAGGCCATCGTCGATTCTAGCCAAGGGCTGGGGGCGCCCCGAACCCGCCGATCCGGCCCGGCTCCGGGAGCGCCGAGCGGCCCGCAGCCCAGCAGGTCCCCACCCAGTCCTTGGCCGACCTCATCGCCGGGCGGGCACCGGAGCGCACCGCCGAGCCGCGTGCGCACGGGCGGGTCCCGGGACGAATGACACCGATGTTGTTCGGCGGTACGCTGGGCCCATGTCCGACCCCATGGCCACCCCGGTCGCCCCTCTCTCCGAACAGCAGGCAGCACTGCTCGACTTCGAGAAGCAGTGGTGGGCGCTGTCCGGGTCCAAGGAGTCCGAGATCCGGGAGCGGTTCGACATCTCGCCGACGCGCTACTACCAGCTGCTGAACGCCCTCATCGACACCGAGGAGGCGCTGGTCCACGATCCGCTGCTGGTCAAGCGGCTGCGGCGGCTCCGGGCGGCTCGCCAGAAGGAACGGACCGCCCGTCGCCTCGGCGTGAACCTGAAGGTCTGACGCCTCCGCCGGCCCTGCGCCCCAGCGACCCCGACGTCAGCCGGTGGACAGGTCCTGCACCACCTGGAGCAGGTGACCGTCCGGATCGGTCAGCCACGCGATCAGCAGCCGGTCCAGCCAGACCGACGGCTCATGCACGGGTTGTGCGCCCAACTCGAGGAGCCGGTCGAAGCCGGCGCGGACGTCGTCGGTCCACAGCACCACCACGGCCCGCTGGCCGGACGCGACAGGTTCCAGCCAGTGGTCCTCCCTCGCGGAGCGCTCGGTGGCCAGCCCGATCCGGTAGCCGTCGAGCTCGAGGTCGACGTGGACGGCCTTGCCCTCCGCCGGCTCGCGGAACACCTCGATGAAGCCCAGGGCGCGGTAGAACGCGGCTGCGGCCTCGATCCGTCTCGTGAACAGCACCACCTGCGGTGAGCGGAACATGACCCGATCCTCGCCCGGACCCGTGCCGGGCCACAACCCCTCTTCGGCGTTCAGCCACGTCCCGTCCGGGCCCGGCGTGGACGCAGCAGCGCGGCGATCCGGCGCAGCCCGGCGTTCGTGACCGGACGCTCGGTGTAGCCGCCGCGGGCCAGCCCCGCCCCCCGCTCGAACCCGTTGCCGGACGCCGGGTCGCCCCGCCGCAGCCACGACCACGCCGACGCGAGGCCGTACAACGGAAGGAACGGCAGCCCCGCGCACCAGAAGTACTGCCAGCTGTGCACGGCCTCGTGGGCGAGCGTCCCAGGCTGGCGCACCTCGACGCCGGCGAGCAGGCCGTGCGGAACCACCACCACATTTCCCACCGTGAACGCGCCGGCCCGGGGCAGCGGCAACCGGTAGCCCTCGGCGATCAACAGCCCCTCCGGCCCGCTGCGGACGCTCGCCCGCCCGGCGAGCGCGACGACGAGCCCGGCCGCCGTGGACAGGTTGACGGCGTTGCCTGCGGCCCGCACCCGGTGGGCGGCGCTCAGCCTCGGGGCGGTCGGTGCGTCGGGTGCCGTCGGCATGCGCCCATTCTGCCGTCGGCAGGGCCACCCGACACTAGGCTGGCGCCCGGGGAGGCAGCCATGACCGCGAAGCTCGGCCACGTCCTCGTCGTCGACGACGAGGAGGTTCTCGCGGGTGTCGTCGCGTCCTACCTGGACCGCGCCGGTTTCGACACCACGGTGACCGGCGACGGGCGGGACGCGGTCGAGCTGGCCCGTCGGCTCGACCCGACCGTCGTGATCCTCGACCTCGGGTTGCCCGGCCTGGACGGGGTGGAGGTGTGTCGCCGGATCCGGACGTTCAGCGACTGCTACCTGATCATGCTCACTGCGCGCACCGACGAGGTGGACGTCCTGATCGGGCTGTCCGTCGGTGCCGACGACTACGTGACCAAGCCCTTCAGCGCCCGCGAACTGGTGGCGAGGGTGCAGGCCATGCTGCGCCGTCCGCGAGCCGGTGGGGACGAGGCGCCGCTCCCCGTCCGCCGGTTCGGCGCGCTCGAGGTGGACGCGTCCGCCCGGGAGGTGCGGGTGGGCGGAGCCCTGGTCGAGTTGACCCCCACCGAGTTCGACCTGCTCAACGTCCTGGCCGCCCGCCCGCGGCTGGCGCAGAGCCGGCGGCGGCTGATCGAGACGGTGTGGGGCGCGGCCGGTGACGACCACCTGGTGGACGTCCATGTCGCCAACCTGCGACGCAAGCTGGGTGACGACGCGGCGACGCAGCGCTATGTCGTGACGGTGCGCGGCGTCGGTTACCGGATGGGCTCGGGATGACGGCGGGGCGCCGGTGGCGGGGCTGAGGCCGGGGGAGCGGTTCGCGCACACCTTCTACGGGCGGTTGCTGCTGGGCCAGCTCGCGGTCGGCGTCGTCCTCCTGGTCACGGTCGCGGCGGTGACGGCGAGCGTCGCGCCCGGACTGTTCGAGCGGGACCTCCTGGAGAACGGCCACCTGGCCAGCGCCGACCAGCTGCGCTTCGTCGAGGGCGCGTTCGCCAGGGCGCTGTGGATCTCGCTGGCGGTCGCGGTCGTGGTCGCATCCGCTGTCGCGGTGGCGATCGGGCTGGCTACCGTCCGTCCGCTGCGCCGGCAGCTGCGGGAACTCAGCCGGGCTGCGCGGGCGGTCGCTGCGGGCGACTTCGCCCTGCGGGTTGAGCCCGGCCCGGACGCGGGCGAGGAAGTGCGCGGGCTCGCCTCCAGCTTCAACACGATGGCCGCCCGGCTGGGCGATGCGGAGGAGGCCAGACAGCGGCTGCTCGCCGACCTCGCCCACGAACTGCGCACGCCGATCGCTTCGCTGTCGGTGACCGTGGAGGCGCTGGCCGACGGGGTCCGGGATGCGGACGCGGCCACCCTGGCCACGCTGTCCGAGCAGGCGGGTCGGCTGACCCGGCTGGCCGGCGACCTGCGCGACATCTCGGACGCGGAGGGCGGGCTGTCGGTGCACCGCGCGCCGTGCCGGGTGGCTGACCTGCTGGAGGGTGCCCGTTCTGCGGCCGCGGAGGAGTTCGCCCGCAAGGGTGTCGCGCTCGAGGTGGAGGGTGACTCCTCCGAGGTGGTGGACGCGGACGCGCAGCGGATCGGCCAGGTGCTGGCGAACCTGCTGTCCAATGCGCTGCGGCACACCCCGGCCGGGGGCCGGGTGGTGCTGGCCGCGTCCCGTGGCGCGGCGGGGACGACGATCGCCGTCACCGACACCGGCGAGGGCATCGAGGCAGAACACCTGCCGCGGGTCTTCGATCGCTTCTACCGGACGGACGCGGCTCGCAGCAGGGACGCCGGCGGCACCGGCATCGGCCTCGCCGTCAGCGCCGCCATCGCCGAGGCCCACGGCGGGATGCTGGCCGCGGCGAGCCCCG
>NZ_JASGES010000018.1:0-26913 GCF_047606205.1 Propionicimonas sp.
GCCGACGGGACGGACGCCGGGAGCAGCGCGGCGACCGAGAGGGCGGCCGCGGCCAGGCTCACCGCCCCGAGCAGTGCCGCGGCGCGGCGGCGTCCCCCCCGGCGCACCGATCAGTCCCGCGAGTACTGCGGCGAGGCGTCGATCGGGTCCGGCTCGAACTCCACCCCCTCGTAGGTGAGGACGCCGTCGAGCGACCGGAACTCCCAGTGGCCCGGCTCGCCGTCCACCACGAGCACCCCGGTGTTGCCGAAGTGGCCCTTGCCGAGTGCCTCGTCGAATCCCGGGACGCTCACGGTCGCCCAGGTGCGCAGGGCCGCACCGTGACTGACCACCATCGCGACGGCGTGCCCGGCCGCCGCCACCTCGCCGATCGCGGCGTCGAACCGGGCCATGAACTCGGTCGCGCTCTCGCCGCCGGGTACCCGCGCCGCAAGGTCGCCCTCACGCCAGGCGATCATCGTCCCGATGTAGCGGGTCGAGTCAGGGGACATCTCGTCGTCGCCCGCGGAGACCTCGCGCAGCCCGGGCAGGACCGTGAGCGGCAGGCCCCGCTCCCGGGCGAGCGGGGCGGCCGTCTGCTGCGTGCGCACGAGGTTGGAGGTGTACACCGCCTCGATCGGGTAGCCGGCGAGCCGCTCGATGAGGCCGGCAGCCTGCTCCCGGCCGGTCTCGTCCAGGTCCGCTCCGGGTGCGGCCGTGTCGAGCAGGAAGCCGACATTGGACGTGGTTCTACCGTGGCGGACAAGGATCAGGCGCATGCTTTCAGCGTAGCCGGAGGCGGTCGGCGGCCCCCGTCCCTGGACTCACCCGCGACGATCCACCCCGTCCCGCGTCCCCTGCTGCACCAATTCCCACCCCGGCGAGGAGGCTGTGGAAGTGGCCACGAAATGGTCCGGCCAACTGCTAGTTTCGAGGGTGGACTCAGCCACATCTCACTTCAGGAGCACATCGTGAGCCAGCCACCCGTCAAAGTCGCGGTCACCGGCGCCGCCGGCCAAATCTGCTACAGCCTTCTCTTCCGCATCGCCAGCGGAGCCCTGCTCGGGCCCGACCAGCCCGTCGAGCTCCGCCTGCTCGAGATCACCCCGGCCCTGAAGGCGCTCGAGGGCGTCGTGATGGAACTTGACGACTGCGCCTTCCCGCTGCTCAGCAAGGTCGAGATCGGCGACGACGCCACCAAGGTCTTCGACGGCGTGAACCTGGCCATGCTGGTCGGCGCCCGCCCGCGCACCGCGGGCATGGAGCGGGCAGACCTGCTCAGCGCCAACGGCGCCATCTTCACCGCGCAGGGCAAGGCCCTGAACGCGGTGGCCGCCGACGACATCAGGGTGCTGATCACCGGCAACCCGGCCAACACCAACGCGCTGATCGCGATGAGCAACGCCCCCGACATCCCGCACGAGCGCTTCAACGCGCTCACCCGGCTCGACCACAACCGGGCGATCACCCAGGTCGCGCAGAAGGCCGGCGTCCCGGTCACCTCGGTGAGCCACATGACCATCTGGGGCAACCACTCCGCCAGCCAGTACCCGGATCTGTTCCACGCCGAGGTCGAGGGGAAGAACGCCGCCGAGGTCATCGACGACCAGGCCTGGCTGGAGAACGACTTCATCCCGACCGTCGCCAAGCGCGGCGCGGCGATCATCGCAGCCCGCGGCTCCTCCTCGGCCGCCTCGGCCGCCAACGCGACCGTCGAGCACATGCACGACTGGGTGCTCGGCTCGGCCGAGGGCGACTGGGTGTCCATGTCGGTGCCCTCCGACGGGTCCTACGGTGTGCCCGAGGGCCTCATCTCCTCCTTCCCCTGCGTGGTCAGGGACGGGGCGTACGAGATCGTCCAGGGCCTCGAGCTCAACGATTTCAGCCGCGCGAAGATCGACGCCTCGGTGGCGGAACTGATCGAGGAGCGGGACGCGGTGAAAGAACTCGGCCTGATCTGATCCGGGGCAACCCCACAGGGGGTGAGGTTTCCCACTGAACACGGTGGGCAACCTCACCCCCTGTGGGCTCCCGGGGGGTGTCCCCCGCACCGGAACCAGCCCCCACGGGGTCCCGTTCCGGTGCGGGGCCGCGCCCTGTCGGAGTCGGTGTCCGGCCGGTAGAATCGCCTCTCGTACACCCGCCCGGCGTGCCGGGCCGGGAGCCCCCCGCAGAGGAGTCACCGGATGGGCCGCTTGCGCCGCGGCGGTATCGCGCTGTGGGCTGCCCTGGTACTGGTCGCCGTCGGCGGTGTGACACCCACCACCGTGACGCCCCCGACCGGCGCGGGGGCCACCGGGTCGTCGACCACCGGGGACGACGCCGCGAGCACCATCGTGCCTGGTCGCTATCTCGTCCAGGTGGAGTCGTCCGACCGGGCCCGAGTGCTGAGTGCGATCACGCGCTCCGGTGCCACCGTCGACGCCTCCTACGACGAGATCTGGTCCGGGTTCAGCGTGACCGCCACCGACGACCAGTTCGCCCGCATCCAGGCCGCAGCCGGGGTGAAGGCGACCTACCCGGTGTACCGCGTCCGCCTCGACCCCGAACCGCTGAGCGAGGACGAGACCGCCACCGACCCCGGCGGCACGGCGTCCCCCGAATCCACCGATCCCGCGACCGAGTCACCGGCCGGCGACGAGACCGACCCGCCGACCGATGCGACGCCGACGGCGAGCGCTCCCGTGCTGGCCGCCCGGAGCCTCGAGGCGCCCTATCTGACCACGACGGTGCTGGACGTCATCGACGACGACGCGGACTGGGACCGGTCCACCTTCCGTTTCACCGATGCGGCGGCGACGGCGGACGGCACCTCCCTGACCGTCCCCGGGCGCGGCACCTTCACGGTGGACACCGACGGCACCGTCTCCTTCACCTCGGCGGCGGCGTGGGCCGGAACGATGGACCCGGTCGGCTACGCGATCACGCACTCCCAGCAGGTGACCGCCACCGGAGAACTCACGGTGACGGTCGTCGCACCGGCACCTCCGGCCGCCGACCCCGTCACCGTCTCGGGGGTAGCCGGATCCGACGTGGTGATCCCGGTCATGGAGAGCGTCCGTGCGGGTGGCCACGCCACGCCGCAGCCGGCAAGCCTGCAGGTGCAGGATCCGGATGGCGAGTGGTCGGCGACGGTGCACACCGGCTCCGGGGTGTGGACGGCGGCCGACGGGGTGGTCACCTTCAGCCCCGCCGACGGCTTCACCGGAACCGCCACCGCGCGGTACCGGGTCGCCGACGAACTCGGACAGACGGCGGACGCCAACCTGAGGGTCACCATCCACCCCGTCGCCACCGACCGCACCGCGTCGACGCCGTATCTCACGCCGGTCACCGTGGCGCTGCTCGACGACCAGACCGGGGCGGGCGTGGCCCTGGACCCGGCCAGCCTCGAACTCGAGGACGGCGACGGCGCCTGGGTGACCACCCTGGACGTCGCCGGGGAGGGGACCTACACCGCCGACCCCGACACGGGCAGGGTCACGTTCGCGCCCGTGCGCGGCTTCCGCGGCGACGCCGCCGTCACATACCGCTTCGCCGACGACCTCGGCCAGACCACCACCGCGACGCTCCTGATCACCGTCGAGAGCCCGGCCGGACCCACCGCGCGCGACGACCACGCGGCAGCCGTCGCCGGGACGCCGGTTCGGCTGGACGTCCTCGACAACGACACCGCGGACGGCGACGCCCAGCTCCAGAAGGACAGCGTCTGCCTGATCGTCGAGGACAGCTGCGTCGGCACCGTCAGCGGCGCCGACGGGATCTGGACGGTCGGCGACCCCGACGACCCCGACGAGGCCGGAACCATCGAGTTCACCCCGACCGCCGACACCGCCGCGGTGGCCACGATCACCTACCAGGTGGCCGACGAGCTGGGCCAGACCGACACCGCCGGGGTCACGGTCGAGGTTCGCACACCGCCGCGCGCCACCGACGACGAGACCCACACGCCCTATCGGACGGCCGTCACGGTGGACGTGCTGGCCAACGACACCCCCGGGGCGGACGCCTCCGGTGCCGGGGAACCCGATCCGACGTCGGTGCGGTTGTCCAACGGCGACCGCGAACTGACCACCAGCGCGGGCCGCTACACGGTGGCGGAGGACTCGGGACGGATCACCTTCACTCCTGCCGCGGGCTTCTCCGGCCCGGCGCGCACGCACTACGAGATGGCCGACCAGTTCGGCAACACGGACGAGGCGACGCTCCTGGTCACCGTGGGCAAGGGGCCGCTGGCCACGCCGGACACCGCGTCGACCGCGCAGAACGTGAACGTCGCCCTCAGCCCCGCCGCCAACGACAGCGCCGGCGACGACGGCGCGGGCGAGGACGGCACCATCGACGCGACCAGCGTGCGCTTCACGTCCGCGGACGCGACGGCGGGCGGCACCAGCCTGGTGGTCGCAGGCGAGGGTGCGTACGCGGTCGCCGACGACGGGACCGTCACGTTCGACCCCGAACCGACCTTCTCCGGAACCGGCACTCCGGTGGGCTACTCGGTCAGCGACAGCTTCGGCAACACCGCCGAGTCCACGATCACGATCAGCGTCGAGGCGATCACCCCGACCGCCGTCGACGACAGCGCGACCACTCCGGCCGCGACGCAGGTCACCCTCGACGTCCTCGGCAACGACTCCGCAGGGGCGGCGTCCGCCCCGATCGACCCGGCCAGTGTCGAGTTCACCTCGTCCGAGGCGACCGAGGGACACAAGCTTCTGGTGGTCGCAGGGGAGGGGACCTGGCGGGTCAACCCCGAGGGCACCGTGACCTTCACCCCCGCGGCGGGAGCCACCGGCACCGTGCACACCGGGTACCGGGTGCGCGACACCAACCAGACGGCGGCCTCGGCGACCATCACCGTCACCATCGGCTCGCTTCCGCAGGCCGTCGCCGATTCGGCAACCACCACGCAGAACGTGACCCTCACCCTCGACCCGCTGGCCAACGACCGCCCCGGCGACGACGGGAACGGCACCACCGGCACACTGATCCCCTCCAGTGTCGTGTTCACCGCTGCCGCCGCGACGCTCGACGGCACCCGGCTGGTCGTGGCGGGTGAGGGCGTCTGGACGCTCAGCGACGGCATCGTGACCTTCGATCCGGAGCCGGCCTTCACCGGCAGGACCACGCCGGTCGACTATGCGGTCACCGACAGCTACGGCAATGCGGCGACGGCGTCCATCACCGTGTCGGTCACCCCGGTCGTACCGACGGCGGTCGACGACTCGGGCCACGGCGCGGCCCGCCACGCCGTGACGGTCTCACCCCTGGCCAACGATGCGCCCGGTGACCCCAGCGCCGCCCTGGTCACGACCTCGCTCCTGCTCACCGATCCCGACGCGACGGACAGCGGGCACGCCCTCACCACCTCGGCCGGCACCTGGCGGGTCGACCCCACGAGCGCCACCGTTTCCTTCACGCCGACCAGCGGCTTCACGGGCGCGACCAGCACCGCCTACCGGGTATCGGATGCCAACGGCACCATCGCCTCGGCGAGGATCACCGTCACCATCGGGGCCTTTCCCCGAGCCGCCGACGACGCCGCGTCGACCCTGCAGAACACCCCCGTCGTGGTGAGCCCGCTCGGCAACGACCTGGGCGGCGACGACGGCACGGGCAATGCCAGCAGCGGCCGGCTCGACCCGGCCACGCTGGCCTTCCCGGCGTCCGGCGGAACGACCCTCACCACTGCTGCCGGCACCTGGACGGCGAACCCGACCGCGGGCACGGTGAGGTTCGCCCCCGTCGCCACGTTCACCGGCACGACCAGCGCCACCTACGCGATCTCGGACATCTTCGGCAACGGCGCGACCGCGACGATCTCGATCACGGTGGCCGCCGTGGTGCCCAGGGCCGTTCCCGACACCGGGCACGGGCCGGCGCGGCACAGCGTCACCGTGTCCCCGCTGGCCAACGACCTGCCGGGCAACGTCGCCGCTCCGCTGGACCCGACCACGGTGACGCTCACCGGCACCGGCGCGGCGGCGAACGGGAAGAGCCTCACCACCACGGCCGGCACCTGGACGGTCACGACCGCCGGCCTGGTCGGCTTCTCCCCCGCCGCAGGCTTCACCGGCACCACGGCCACCACCTATCGCGTCCTGGACAGCAACGGCACCACCACGGCTTCGGCGACGATCACGGTCAGCATCGGCGCGCTGACCAGCATCGGCGGGTCCGGGTTGTCGGTGACGACACCGCAGAACGTGACCGTGAGCCTCGCCCCCCTCCCGGCCGTCACCGTCGGCGACGACGGCGCCGGGGTCAAGGGCTCGGTGCCCGCGAGCTCGGTGCTCCTCACCGGATCGGGAATCATGGATTCCGGGCGGACCAGGGTGGTGCAGAACGAGGGGACCTGGCGGGTCAACGCCTCGACGGGTGCGGTCAGCTTCGACCCGGAATCGGCCTTCACCGGAACCGCCGCCACCGGTTTCCAGGTCACCGACAGCTTCGGCAACACGGTCGCCGCCTCCCTGCGGGTGGTGGTCACGCCGATCACGCCATCGCTCGGCGCCGACACCGCCAACACCCCGGCCAACCACGCGGTGACCTTCAACCCGCTGGCGAACGACAGTGCCGGGGCGGCGACGGCGCCGCTGCGGAGCGCCAGTCTCACGCTGCTGTCCAGCGATACCGCGGCGGGCGCCTGGACGGTGAACGGGGACGGTACCGTCACCTTCACCCCCGCCACGGGCGTGACCGGCACCGCGACCGCGCGCTACCGGGTCCTGGATGCGAACAACACCGCCGCGGAGGCGGCGATCACGGTGCAGGTCGGCGCACTGCCCCAGGCGAAGGAGGACCCGGCCACCACCCGGCAGGACGGTGCCCCGGTGACGATCCGTCCGCTGGCCAACGACACGGCCGGCGACAACGGTGCCGGGGTGCGTCCCGCCTTCGCCGCCTCCTCGCTGGTCCTCACCGACTCCTCCGCCGCCCGCGACGGCAAGAGCCTCTCCGCGTCCGCCTACGCCTGGCGGGTCGGCACCGACAATGTCGTGACCTTCACCGCGAACTGGCGGTTCACGGGCACAGCCACCGCTCACTACCGGGTCACCGACGCCTACGGCAACACCGCCTCCGCCACGATCACCGTCACCGTCGAGGCGGCCGCGGACCTGACGTCGACGACCGAGACCCGGCTGTCCGCGATCGGCGCCCTCGACTCGGGCAGGGACGGCTCCGGCATCAAGGTCGCGATCGTCGACTCGGGGGTCGACTACGACCATCCCGACCTGGGCGGGACGACCGGCGCGAGCTTCCCGACCAGCCGGGTGACCAAGGGTTACGACTATGTCGACAAGGACTCCACGCCGATGGACTGCTACGGCCACGGCACCAAGGTGGCCGGCATCGTGGGGGCGGACGGGAACCCGAGGCAGGGCGGCGCCTACGGCGTGGCCCCCCAGGTGACGCTCGGCGCCTACCGGGTCTTCGACTGCAGCGGGAACACGACCTCCGACCTGATCATCGCGGCGATGGAACAGGCCGCGAAGGACGGCATGAACGTGATCAACCTCTCCCTGGGCTCGTCCTCGGCGAGCTGGCCCGACGACGCGTTGGGCCAGGCCGCGGCGAACCTGGTCAAGAAGGGCGTGGTCGTGGTCGCGGCGGTGGGCAACTCCGGCAGCAGCGGGCTGTTCACCGCGGGCACCCCTGCCGTCGCTCCGGGAGTCATCTCGCTGGCGGCGGGCAACGCGAGCAACACCGGCATCGAGTCGTACAGCGCGATGGGCCTGGCCGCGGACCTCAGCCTGAGCCCCACGCTGACCGCGCCGGGCAGCAGCGTCCACACCACCGCGATGAACGACGCCTACTCCGACCCCACCGGCACCTCGATGGCCGCCCCCGAGGTCGCCGGAGCGGTGGCCCAGCTCCTGCAGGCCCGGCGCTGGACGACGCCCGGCTCCGGCGTTCCCGCCAAGGTGGCCGCCCTGCTCTACGGCAGCGCCTCGCAGCTGGCCGCCACCGCGACCGCCGTCAAGGGCAGGCCCGAGGGTGTCTTCCGGCAGGGCGCGGGGCTCGTTCAGGTGGACGCCGCTCTCGACGCGGCCGTCACCGCCTCCCCGTCCGTGCTCAAGCTCGGGGAGGGGACCACGGACAAGGTGAGCCTCACCCTCAGCAACACCGGGGGAACCGCTCGGACCTTCGCGGTGTCCGCGGTCACCGGCGCCAGCGCGGCAGCCAGCACCGGGAGCAGGACCGACGTCGGCAACAAGACCCCCGACTGGGCCTACGCCGCGGTCGGGTTCAAGGCGAGCCCTTCGAGCGTCACCGTACCCGCCGGAGGGACGGCCAAGGTCACCGTGACGATCACCGCGCCCAGCAAGATCCTCAAGGGCAGGAACGGCATGCTCTACGGGGGCTGGGTGCAGTTCACCGCCAAGGCTGCCCCGACCGTCTCCGTCCCCTTCGCCGGCGTCCGCGGCGACTACCAGAAGGTCCGGCTCCTGCCCTCCTCGCCGCGCAGCTTCACCGACGCCAGCAGCGGACTGGTGTACTCCTACAAGCTGCCTGCGCTGGCGTACCGGACCGCGAGCGGGGGCCTCCAGCCGACCTACTCAGGGACGCGCACCTTCCACGTCGCCGCGACCAACGGCCAGCCGTCGGTGATGTTCCACCTCGACTACCCCGCCAGTGCGATTCGGGTGAAAGCCACCAACCAGAAGACGAAGAAGTCCTACTACGCCGTCCTCAGTGGAACCTCGACCCAGATCGGCAAGCTGGGCCGCGACGACGGCTTCACCTCCATCCCGTTCTACGGCGCGTACAAGAACTCCAAGGGCAAGGTCGTCGCGGTCCCGGCCGGGACGTACAAGCTGCAGCTGCGCGTCCTGGCGCCGCTGGGGAGTTCCTCGAAGAGTTCGCACTGGCAGACCTACACCACCCGTGCCTTCAAGCTGACCTGGAGCTGACCCGTCCGCTCGCGACACGCCAGTGAGCAGCCAGGGGTTGTGGTGAGGCCCGCCGGGTACAAGACTCTCGCTCAGCGCCTCCGCGCTTCTTGACCCCAGGCCCCCCACCCGGGGTGTCCCGATCGACGTACAGGAGAGAGCATGCGCGTCCGCCCCCATCGAACGGTCTGGTGCGGCCTGGCCGCCGGAGCGACCCTCACCGCACTGTTCGCCACCAGCCTCACCCTCCCCGCCAGCGCCGGGCCGGTCGACCGGGACCGCGAGGCCCTCGCGGCCCGCAAGGCGGTCGATCCCACGGCCGCCTCGATCCCCGACACCTGGCTGGTACAGGTGTCCGGCTCGCCCTCGCTGCGGGGCGGCTCGCGCAGCACGGCCAAGGCACGACAGGCCAGCGTCCAGGCCGCAGCCAAGGACAGCGGTGTCTCGATGAAGGTCCTGAACAGCTACACCCGGGTGTGGAACGGCTTCTCGGCGAAGGTGAGCCAGGCCGAGGTCGGGAAGCTGCGCTCGCTGCCCGGCGTGACGAAGATCTACCCCGTCTACAGCGTGAAGCTGCCCGACACGAAGGCCGAGCCCGACCTGGCCTACTCCGTCCCCACGATCGGCGCCGACGTCGCGCGGGTCGAGGGCTATGACGGCGAGGGGATCAAGGTCGGTGTCATCGACACCGGCATCGACTACAACCATCCCGATCTCGGCGGGTCCGGCACCGAGGGCAACAATGCCGACTTCGGCGCCAACGCACCGCGGGTCAAGTACGGCTACGACTTCGTCGGTGACGACTACGACGCCGACACCGACGGCTCCGAGCCCGTTCCCGACAACTACCCCGACGACTGCAACGGTCACGGCACCCACGTCGCCGGCATCATCGGCGCCAACGGCGACGTGGCCAACGGCGGGGTCGTGGGCGTCGCCCCGGCGGTCACCTTCGGCGCCTACCGCGTCTTCGGCTGCGACGGCTCGGCCGACACCGAGGTGATCCTCGCTGCGATGGACCGCGCGGCGGCCGACGGGATGGACGTGGTCAACATGTCGCTGGGCGAGTCCTTCGCCAGCTGGCCCGACTATCCCGATGCCGCGGCAGCCGACGCCCTGCGCCTGGCCGGGACGATCGTCGTGGCCGCCGCGGGCAACGACGGCACCGACGGACTGTTCGCCGCCGGCAGCCCCGGGGTGGGCAGGAGCGTCATCTCCGTGGCGTCGGTGGAGAACACGAACCAGACACTCAACTACTTCACCGTCTCCCCGACTCCCGGGAGCTCCGACGGCACGGTCGGCTACATCCCCGCAGAAGGGGCACAGGTCACCCCCCAGTCCGGATCCGGCACGCTGGCTCTCGGAACCCTCGCCGACGCAACCACGGAGAACCTCGACGGATGCGAACCGTTCTCCGGCCTGACCGGGAAGATCGTCCTGATCCAGCGGGGCACCTGCACCTTCGCGCAGAAGGCGGCGAACGCCCAGGCCGCGGGGGCTGTCGGGGCGGTCATCTACAACAACACCACCGGGCTGCTCTCCCCGACCGTCGCGGGAGACACCGAGATCACCATCCCGGTCGTGTTCATCTCCGAGAGCGACGGGACCGCGATCCACGACCAGCTGGCCGGCTCCACCGCGACCACCCTCACCTGGTCGGACCAGACCGAGGTCGTCCCCAACGATGTCGCCGGAGCGATCTCCGACTTCAGCTCGTTCGGTCCGGCTGCCGACCTGAGCGCCGTCCCTGACGTCGCCGCCCCCGGCGGCAACATCTGGTCGACCTACCCGCTGGAACTCAACGGTCACGCCAACCTCTCCGGCACCTCGATGGCCACGCCGCACGTCGCCGGCTCGGTGGCGCTGCTGCTCCAGGCCGATCCCCGCCTCAAGGGCGACGTGACCGACGTCCGGGCTGCGCTGCAGAACACCTCCACCCCGATCGACAAGCTCTTCGCCTACGGTTCGGAAGTCATCGACGGCTACTACGAGCCGACCGTCCGGCAGGGCTCGGGTCTCATCCACGTCGACAAGGCGATCGCCGCGCTCTCCAGCACCACGGTGAGCCCCGGCGAGATCGACCTGGGCGACAACCGCAGTTCGTACACGAAGACGAAGCTGAAGATCACCAACAGCGGCACCACCACCGAGAAGTACAAGCTGTCCGTGGTCAACGCCGCGAACGTGGGCGCCGCACCGACGACCTACTGGTACGACTACAAGTTCAAGAAGGTCGGCTCGAAGCTGTCGGCCAGCACGATCACCGTGAAGCCCGGCAGGACGGTGACGGTGACCGTGTCGCTCAAGCAGCCCAAGCTCGGCACCGGCTGGTTGTACGGCGGCTGGATCACGCTGACGAAGTCGGACAAGTCCAAGCAACTCGTCGTGCCGTTCACCGGCATGGCCGGCGACTACCAGAAGGTGAAGACGCTCCAGGACATCTGGGACCTCAACAGCGCCGGCACCGGTCTCGAGGCCGTGTACGACCTTCCGGCACTGGCCACGTCCGACGACCTCGACACGATCGTGAGCTCGACGGATCCGAAGGCCACCTTCGGCCTGAGCGACGACTCCGACATGCCCTACGTCCTGTTCCACTTCGACTATCCGGTCAGTGACGCCTACTTCAACGTCTACAAGGCGACGTCGAAGGGCAAGAAGGGTTCCGAGGTGTTCAAGGGGCACAAGACCTTCCTCGAGACCGGTGAGCTGGGACGCGACAACGCGTACTACTCGGTGGCCTTCGACGGGAAGATCCCCTTCAATGCCACCACCTCCGCAGGGCTCACGGTTCCCGACGGCGACTACGTCATCGAACTGCGCGTCCTGAAAGCACGCGGCAGCGCCAAGAAGTCTGGCGACTGGGAGACCTGGACGTCACCGGCGTTCACCATCCATCGCACGAACGGCTGAGGGTTCCGGTCGTCGGGCTTCCAGCGGAGCACTCCCGCCGGAAGCTCGACGGGCCGGGCCCGAGCCATCCTGCAGCGCTGGCGGGACGATCCAACTTACGGTTCCGTAGGTGTAGGTAGTAGGCTGGCGCGTGGTCTCCTCCACACCAGAAAGCGATCAGCCAATGACGCCTGTCGGCCGTCCCGCCACCCCTGCCACCCAGACGGTTCGCGCGGCCCGCGACTTCCTGCTCGCCCACGGCACCGACTACGCGGGCGCGGTCGAGGGGTTCGCCTGGCCCGAGCTGGACGAGTTCAACTTCGCCACCGAATGGTTCGACGTCGTCGCCGGCGAGCATCCGGACCGCTCCGCGGTCACGATCGTGTCCGCCGACCTGACCGCCCGCTCGTGGACCTACGGCGAACTGTCCCAGCGCTCCGACCAGGTCGCGCGCTGGCTGCGCGGCCTGGGCGTCGGCGCCGGCGACCACGTGATCGTGATGCTGAACAACACCATCGAGCTGTGGGAGCTCCTGCTGGCCCTGCTCAAGATCCGGGCGGTGGCGATCCCCACGTCCACCCTGCTCTCGGCCGCCGACCTTGCCTACCGGGTCGAGTACGGCCGGGCCGGCGTCGTGGTCGCGCCCACCGCGCTGAGGGCGCGGCTCGAGGACCTGCCCCGATCGGTGCTGCGGATCGGTGTCGGCGAGGACACCCCGTCCGGCTGGATCAACATGACCGAGTCGGCCAAGGCGCCCGCTGCCTACACTCCGAGCCGGCCGACCAGGGCCTCCGAGTTGAGCCTGCTGTACTTCACCTCGGGGACGACCGCGCGTCCCAAGCTGGTCGCGCACACCCAGGTCTCCTACCCCGTCGGCCACCTGTCCACGATGTGGTGGCTGGGGGTGCGTCCCGGCGACGTGCACCTGAACATCTCTTCGCCCGGCTGGGGCAAGCACGCGTGGAGCAACTTCTTCTCCCCCTTCCTCGCCCAGGCCACGGTGTTCGTGTTCAACTACGAGCGCTTCGACCCGACCGCGCTGATGAGGGTCATGGACACCTACGACGTCACCACGTTCTGCGCCCCGCCCACCGTGTGGCGCATGCTCATCCAGGCCGACCTGACCCAGCTCACCAAGCCGCCGCGAGAACTCCTCGGCGCCGGCGAGCCGCTCAACCCCGAGGTGATCACGCAGGTCCGCAGCGCCTGGGGTGCGACGATCAGGGACGGCTTCGGGCAGACCGAGATGACCTGCTGCATCGGCAACTCCCCCGGCCAGGTCGTCAAGGACGGATCGATGGGACGCCCCCTGCCCGGCTACCCCGTCGCGCTGCTCGACCCGGTGTCCGGGCAACCCGGATCCGAGGAGGGCGAGATCTGCCTGGATCTGTCCCGGCCGATCCTCGGCCTGATGGCGGGCTACCACAACGACGCGGAGATGACCGCGGAGGCGTGCCGGGACGGCTTCTACCACACCGGCGACATCGCGTCCCGGGATGCCGACGGGTACCTGACCTACGTGGGACGTGCGGACGACGTGTTCAAGGCCTCGGACTACAAGATCTCCCCGTTCGAGCTGGAGTCGATCCTGCTGGAGCACCCCTACGTCACCGAGGTGGCGATCGTGCCCAGCCCGGACCCGTTGCGGGCCGCGGTGCCGAAAGCCTTCATCTGCCTCGTGCAGGACGCGGTCGCCCGCCCCCAGGAGGCGGCCGCCGAGATCTTCGCCCACGCCCGCGAGCGGCTGAGCGCCTACCAGCGCGTCCGGATCGTCGAGTTCGTCACCGAGCTGCCCAAGACGATCTCCGGAAAGATCCGCCGCGTCGAGCTCCGCGAACGGGAGGCCGACCGCGTCGCCCACGCCCGGGCCGAGGGCCAGTTCCTCGACCGCGACTTCCGCTGACCGCCCGGCTGGTCGACCCTCCGAAACCACCCTGGACCGAGTGGACCGAATTGGGGACGGTTCCTCACTCGGTCCAGCTGTCCTGGTGGACCGAGTAAGGAACCGTCCCCAATTCGGTCCGGCCACGGACGGCGTCAGCGGCTCGGCGGGATCCACCAGGCCAGGATCGTGATACCGATGCCGACGCCGAGCAGGACGATCGAGTCCAAGGCCCGGTTGCGGACGGCGAGCAGGCCGACCCGCTGCTGGGGCATCAGCCGGAGCAGGCCGCCCAGGGTGATCGAGAGCCCGACGAGCGTGCTGCCCGCTCGCCAGTGGCTCAGGAACACCACCGCGAGGCCGATCGCGACCCCGGCCAGCACCGTGGCCAGCGGCCACTGACCCGCGATCTGCTGCCACCACGTCTTCGGGGGGCGTTCATCGGGCACGCCGGTCACCGGGAGAGTTCCTCTGCACGGTCGACGACGTTCGAGAGCAGCATCGCGCGGGTCATCGGCCCCACCCCGCCGGGGTTCGGCGCCACCCAGGCCGCCTTGCCGAACACCTCGGGCGCCACGTCGCCGGCGAGCCGGCCGTCCACCCGGCTGACGCCGACGTCCAGCACCACCGCGCCCTCGCGGACGAGGTCGGCGCCGATGATCCCCGGCACCCCGGCCGCCGCGACCACGATGTCGGCCGCGCGGGTGTGCGCGGGCAGGTCGCGGGTGCCGGTGTGGCACAGCGTCACCGTGCAGTTCTCGCTGCGCCGGGTCAGGATCAGACCCAGCGGACGTCCCACCGTGATGCCACGCCCGACCACGCAGACCTCGGCGCCGGCCAGCGGGATGTCGTGGCGGCGCAGGAGCTCCACGATCCCGCGCGGCGTGCAGGGCAGCGGCCCGGGCTCGTTCAGGACCAGCTTCCCCAGGCTGGTCGGGTGCAGCCCGTCGGCGTCCTTGTCGGGGTCGATGAGCGCCAGCATCGCGTTCTCGTCGAGGTGCCGCGGCAGCGGCAGTTGCACGATGTATCCCGTGCATTCCGGCGCGGCGTTCAGCTCGGCGATCGCCCCGGCCACCGTTGCGGTGGACGCGTCCGCAGGCAGGTCCACCCGGAGGGACTCGATGCCGACCTCCGCGCAGTCGCGGTGCTTCATCGCCACGTAGCTGCGGCTGCCCGGGTCGTCGCCGACCAGCACGGTACCCAGCCCGGGACGGACGCCCTGCCCGGCGAGCGCCCGGACGCGCACGGTGAGCTCGCCCTTGATCGCGGCGGCGACGGCCCTGCCGTCCAGGATCTGCGCAGTCATCGGGTCCCTCAGTGGAAGAAGTGACGGGTGCCGGTGAGGTACATGGTGACACCGGCGGCACTCGCCGCGTCGATGGTCTCCTGGTCCCGCACCGAGCCACCGGGCTGGACGATCGCCTTCACCCCGGCCTCGATCAGGATCGCCGGCCCGTCGTTGAACGGGAAGAACGCGTCGGACGCCGCCACCGAGCCCGCCGCCCGCTCCCCGGCCCGCTCGACGGCCAGCCGACACGAGTCGACCCGGTTCACCTGGCCCATGCCGACACCCACGGACGCGCCGTCGCGGGCGAGCAGGATCGCGTTCGACTTCACCGCCCGGCACGCCCGCCAGGCGAACTCGAGGTCGGCCAGGGTGGCCGCGTCCGCGGGGTCGCCGCAGACCAGTCGCCAGTTCTCCGGATCGTCGCCGGGGGCGTCGATCCGGTCGGGGGCCTGCAGCAGCGCGCCGCCGGAGATCGGGTGCAGCTGGCGCCCACGGTGCGTGTACGGCACAGCCTTCAGCAGCCGGACGTTCTTCTTGCGGGTGAGCACCTCCAGGGCCCCGTCCTCGTAGCCGGGAGCGATCACCACCTCGGTGAAGATCCCGGCGATCTGGGTCGCCGCCTCCACACTGATCGGACGGTTCGTCGCGATCACGCCGCCGAACGCGGAGACCGGGTCGCACGCGTGGGCCTTCCGGTGCGCCTCGGCCACGTCCGCCCCCACCGCGATTCCACACGGGTTGGCGTGCTTGATGATCGCGACCGCCGGCTCGGCGAAGTCGTAGGCGGCCCGGTAGGCGGCGTCGCCGTCGGTGTAGTTGTTGTAGCTCATCTCCTTGCCGTGCAGCTGCTCGGCCTGCGTGATCCCCGCCGGCCCCGCGGGGTAGGAGTACAACGCCGCAGCCTGGTGAGAGTTCTCGCCGTAACGCAGCGTGCCGATCTTGGCCCAGGCGCCGCCGATCCAGGCAGGGAAGCCGTCCCCGCCGGAGGAGTCGGTCAGCACCGAGCCCATCCAGCTCGCCACCGCCACGTCGTAGGTCGCGGTGTGGACGAACGCCGCCGCGGCCAGCGCCTGCCGCTGAGCGAGCGTGAAACCGCCCGCGGCCAGCGCCTCGACCAGGGCCGGGTACTGGTCGGGGGAGGTGATGATCGCCACCGATGGGTGGTTCTTCGCCGCGGCCCGCACCATCGACGGGCCGCCGATGTCGATCTGCTCCACGCACTCGTCCTGGCTCGCCCCGGACGCGACCGTCTGCGTGAACGGGTACAGGTTGGAGACCACCAGGTCGAACGGCGCGACGCCGAGTTCGGCCAGCTGGGTCCGGTGGGACTCCAGCCGGCGGTCGGCGAGGATCCCGGCGTGGATGTGCGGGTGCAGCGTCTTCACCCGTCCGTCCAGGCACTCGGGGAAGCCGGTCACCTGCTCGACCGGCGTCACCGGCAGTCCGGCCCCGGCCAGGGTGGACGCGGTCGAGCCGGTCGAGACGATCTCGACGCCGGCACCGACGAGGGCGCGGCCGAGCTCGACCAGCCCGGTCTTGTCGTAGGTGGACACCAGGGCGCGGCGGATCGGCAACAGGTCGGTCATCTGTCTCCTCGGCTGAGTCGGTTGACGGTGTCGACGAGCAGCGTCCGCTCGACGACCTTGATGCGTTCGTGCAGGGTCGCCTCGTTGTCGCCGGGCTGCACGCGGACCGGCTCCTGGGCGATGATCGCGCCGGAGTCGACGCCCGAGTCCACGGCGAACACGGTCGCTCCGGTGATCTTCACGCCGGCGGCCAGGGCCTCCCGCACAGCGTGCATGCCGGGGAAGGCCGGCAGCAGGGCGGGATGGGTGTTGATCATGCACCCGCCGAACCGGTCGAGGAAGGCCGGCCCGACCAGCTTCATGAATCCGGCGCTGACGACCAGGTCGGGGGCGTGCGCACTCACCAACGCGGTCAGGGCCGCGTCCCACAGCGCCCGGTCCGCACCGTTCGCCAGGGGGTGCACGAAGGTGGGGACGCCCGCTCGCTCGGCGCGGGCGAGACCCTCGATCCCCGGACGGTCGGAGCCGACCGCCACAACCCGTGCGTCGAGGTCGCCGGAAGCGGACGCGTCCAGGAGTGCCTGGAGGAGGGTGCCGGAGCCCGAGACGAGGACCACCAGGCGCATCGGCATGCCCCGACCCTATCTAAGGATCCACCGATCATGTCCCGGCCGGACGCGGCTGATCGGGGGCCCAGCCGGGAGGGCGGGACGGCGGCCGGGCTCAGGACGCGGGCAGCCGCCGGCGGACCAGCCAGGCGACCAGCCCGGCCAGGACTGCGCTGAGCAGCAGCAACGGCACGCCGATGAGCAACGACTCCCACAGCCGCGGGCCGAGGTCCACCAACCGCAGGCTGCCCAGAGCCCCCCGGCTCGCCGCGGCCCAGCCGAGGAACCCGATCCCGACCAGCAGGCCGGCGGCGGCGGCGGAACCGAGCGTCCCCTGCCCGCCACGACGTGCCCCACGAGCGGCGACGACCCCGGCGACCGCCCCGGCGGCCACCCCGGCGGAGAGCCAGGCCAGCATCCAGGCGTCGGCCACGCCCGCGGTGGGCAGCGCCCCGAACAAGGGGATCGAGGGCAGCATGCCCAGCTGGGTGCCCGACAGCGAGACGAGCGACCCGGTGCCGACGGTGAAGCCTGCTCCCAGCAGCCACGACAGCGCCCAGCCGAGGGCGGTCGGGAGGTACGCGAGCGTGACCAGCGCCCACACGAAGACGCCGCCCGCGTCGAACCCGACCGCCTGCTCGAGCGTGGAGATCCCTGCCTCGCCGGCCACGACGGCGACGGCGAGGGCGAGGCTCGAGACCACGACGAGGCCCAGCCCCCCTGCGGCCGCTCCCCGCAACCCTCCGCGCAGCCAGGCCGGCCAGCTCGCCCAGGGCCGGTAGCCCGACGCACGGTACGCGCCGATCCCCCCGCCGAGGACGCTGACCGCGAACGCGCCCCACGCAGGCCGCCACACCAGCGCCGGCCCCTCGAAGCCCCACGCGAGCGCCGCGGCGACGAGGGTGTAGCCGATCGCGACCTGCGCGACCGAACCTGCGACCAGCACCAGGTTCTCCCGTGGGCCCACCTCGCCGGTGCGAGCGAGGCGTCCCTGCCGGTAGGCGAAACGCCCGACCGGCATGCAGAGCAGGACGAACGCGACGGTCAGCCCGAGCGGCACCAGGCTCACCCCGACATCGCCGATGACCAGGACGCCCCCGTGGGCCAGCAGCCACACCTGCGCGGCAAAGCCCAGGACGGTCGGGAGCGCGATCGCGATGGCGCTCAGCCAGGCCACGAGCACCACCCCCGCGACGAGGACCACCCCGGCGAGCGCGGCCAGCGCGCCGCCTCCGACGGCGGCCACCGGCCATGGCAGCAGCGGCGGACCCTCGGGTGCGCCGGCCAGCCGGACCGTCCGCGTGGAGGAAGTGGTCAGCCTGAGCCGCTCGGAATCGCGGAACCTGGGCATGCGCATGGTGCATCCATGCTCGCGCAGGCGCGCCGCTCCCGTCGGCGGGACACGCCCGCCGTCGCTACACTGGCCGCGTCATCAACGCGTCGAGCGACAAGGGAATGCCGTGGCAGATGAGGGTTCGTCCACGCCCCGCAGGGCGCTCGGGCCGCTCCCCGAGGAGCCGGACGCTCCGACCGGCGGCCGCTTCGGTCGTGCCTTCTCCCCCGACGAGCCCTCCCCGCTGACCAGCACCGCGCGGTTGCGACGCCTCGCCGCCAGCCCGGCGAGCCCGGCCAGCCCGCCCGACCCCCTCGACGTCCGGGGCACCACCCCGGTGCCGCCGCCCGCACCGGTGCTGCCCGAACCCGAGTCGTCGCTTCCCGCCTCGGCGGGGCGCCGGTTCTCCGCCAGCGCAGAGCCCTCCGAGTTCATCTCCGCCGCGCCCCGACGCTCGGCGGTCAGTGTCTCTTCGCCGCCGTCGCCCGCCGAGGCGTTCCTCCCCCGGACGACGCGGCGGTCCACCCCCGCGGTTGTGACGAACCCGCCCGCGTTCACCCCGTCGCCGTTCGCCCCGAGCCCCGCAGCCGGCAGCCCGCTGGCCCCGCCGGGCGGCACGAGCGCCGTCGGGTCCTATCCCCGTTCGGTCCCGACCGCGCCGACCGCGCCCGCGACCGGCCCGACACCGTTCGGCGCACCGGGCGGCTCCGTCCCTGCTGCCGGGTCGCCGGTCGTGGCCGCCCCGGTCCCCGCGTCCGCACCGAGCCCCACGGACACCGCGGAGGCCCCGCTGAGCCGCCGCGGCCAGAAGGCGTTGGCCAGGGCCGAGGCACGGTCGGCCGCGCAGGCGAGGAAGGCCGACGAAGCCGCCGCCGCGGAAGCGAGGAAAGCCGAGGCCGCCGCCGCAGCCGAGGCGAGGAAGGCGGAGGCGGCGGCGAGGAAGGCCGAGGCGAAGGCCCGGCGCTCCGGCAAGAACGACCCCGCCGGCGCTGTCCCCACACCGGTCCTGTCCGAGCCCATCCCGGCGGCGGAGACCGCTGCCGTGGCCACGGCGCGGCCCGCGGTCGAGGAGCAGCGCACGCGCACGGCGCGCCCCGCCGTGATCATCATCGCCGCCGTGGCCGCCGTGGTCCTGCTCGTGGCCGCGGGCGTGTGGGTGCTCACCCTGCGCTCCGGTGCGTCGTCGGGCGACCCGACCAACCCGAACACCTCCTCCGCCCTCGATCCGCTGGTCACCGCCGCAGACCTGGGCACGATCGGCGACGTGACGTGGGTCGAGGCGACCGGCACCGCCGACGCCGTCACGCCGACCTGTCTGCCCGACACCGCCTCGGGGCTGCCCTCGCCGACCCGCTCGACCTCGCGCAGGACTCCGGTCGCGGGCTCCGACGTGGACGGCCTGCTCCAGGTCGTCGACACCTACGCCGACGAGGCGGCCGCGAGTCAGGCCTACGATCTGAGGCTCGCCCAGGCGGGCACGTGCTCGAACGACGCCGCGTGGCTCACCGGAGCCAGCGCGGTGACCGGCCTGGCCGACTCGGCCGAGGCCGTGAAGCTCGTCGTACAGGACGAGACGAACGTGTTCCACACCCTCCTGATCAGCCGTACCGGCCGATCGGTGAGTCTGGTCGACCTGGCCACGACGAACAACGCGGTGAACGCGCTCGATCTCGCCACCGTCGTGGGCAAGGCGCTGAGCCGCCAGTGCGGCGGCGACCTGGGCACCTGCCCGGCCAGCATCGAGGCCACCACCCAGGCACCGCCGGCGGGCGAACCGAAGGGCTGGCTGGTCGAGGCCGACCTGCCCCGGATCACCCTTGGCACCGGGCGCTGGGGAGCGATCGACCCGTTCACCACGCTGACGATCGCGGGCAGCCAGTGCGAGGGAATCAACCTGGAGACCGTCTCCGGCACCACGTCGGTCGGGCAGCGCACGCTGCTGCTGGCCGAGGACGCGAAGGCGCCCCAGGGATTCGGCGTCGACATGGTCGTCTACACCTTCGGCGCCGACGACGACGCCTCCGCGCTCTCGGCCAAGCTGGCCAAGAACATCGCCGGCTGTGCCGACCGTGCCCCGACCGCGACCGTGAAGGTCGGACCCACCGCCAAGGGAACAGGCGCGAACGACACCGAGGTCAGTGGCTCGACCTACCTGGTCACGCAGAAGACCGCCACCACCACGGTGGTGTACCGCGTGGCCGTGATCACCGCCGGCACCAAGGTGGTCTACCTGCTCGCCAACCCCTCCACCGATTACGACTTCAGCGACAGCCAGTGGAAGGCCATCACGCTCCGCGCCGGCCAGCGGGCCACGCAGTCCTGACCGTCCGGCCCGAACGACCAGGCCCGCGGCTCAGGCGAGGCTGCGGATGACCTCGCGCATCAGCGACGCGGTCTCGCTCGGGGTCCGTCCGACCTGGACGCCGGCCGCCTCCATGGCGGCCTTCTTGGCCTTGGCCGTGCCGACCGAGCCGGTCACGATGGCGCCGGCGTGACCCATCGTCTTGCCCACCGGCGCGGTGAAGCCCGCCACGTAGCCCACCACCGGCTTGCTGACCTGCTCGGCGATGTAGGCGGCCGCCCGCTCCTCCGCGTCCCCGCCGATCTCGCCGATCATCACGATCGCATCCGTGTCGGGGTCGGCCTCGAACGCGGCCAGGGCGTCGATGTGCGTGCTTCCGTTGACGGGGTCGCCACCGATGCCGACGGCGGTCGAGAAGCCGATGTCCCGCAGCTCGAACATCATCTGGTAGGTCAGCGTGCCCGACTTCGACACCAGCCCGATCCGGCCGGGGCCCGAGATGGTGGGCGGGATGATCCCGACGTTCGACTTCCCGGGGCTGATCAGGCCGGGACAGTTGGGGCCGATCAGCCGGGTGTGGCCCGACTGGCTCGCGTAGTCGACGAACTCGGCGGTGTCCTTCACCGGGACGCCCTCCGTGATCACCACGGTGAGGTCGAGGGCTGCGTCCACCGCGTCGATCACGGCCTGCCGGGTGAAGGCTGCCGGCACGAACACGACGGAGGTGTTGGCGCCGGTGGCCTCCTTCGCCTCGGCGACGGTGTTGAACACCGGCACCGGCTCCTCCTCGAACGTGACCGACTGGCCGCCCTTGCCCGGGGTGACGCCGGCGACGATGCGGGTCCCGGCCCCGATCATCCGCTGCGTGTGCTTGCGCCCCTCGGAGCCGGTCATCCCCTGGACGATGACGGTGGAACGCTGGTCCAACCAGATCGACATGTGCGCTGATCTCCTATTCGGCCGCGGCGGCCAGCTCGGCGGCCCTGCGGGCCGCATCGTCCATGGTCTGGAGCACCTCGACGAGCGGGTGCGCCGCCTCGGCCAGCATGTGGCGGCCGATCTCGACCGCGTTGCCGTCGAGCCGCACCACGATCGGCTTGGTGGCCCGGTCGCCGAGCATGGCGAGGGCGTCGATGATGCCCTTGGCGACCTCCGAGCAGGCCGTGATGCCACCGAAGACGTTCACGAACACGGATTTCACCTGTGTGTCGGAGAGGATGATGTCCAGGCCGTTCGCCATCACCTGCGCGGACGCGCCCCCGCCGATGTCGAGGAAGTTCGCCGGCTTCGGCTGGCCCGGCAGGTCCGCGCCGGCGGCGGCCACCACGTCCAGTGTGCTCATCACCAGCCCGGCGCCGTTGCCGATGATGCCCACCGACCCGTCCAGCTTCACGTAGTTGAGGTTCTTGGAGCGCGCCTCGACCTCGAGTGGGTCGTCGGACGACTCGTCAGCGTAGCCTGCCCACTCCGGGTGCCGGAACGCGGAGTTCGCGTCCAGGCTGACCTTTCCGTCCAGCGCGACGATGCGGCCCTCGCCCGTCTTCACCAGCGGATTGACCTCGACCAGCGTCGCGTCGTTGGCCCGGTACACCTCGCCGAGCAGCACGAGGACCCGCGCGATCTCGGTCCGGTCGGCCTCCTCGAAGCCCGCGGCGGCGACGATCTCCTCCGCCTTCGACTGGTCGAGGCCGACAATCGGGTCGACCGCGATTCGCGCCAACGCTTCGGGACGCTCCACGGCGAGCGTCTCGATGTCCATGCCGCCTTCCCTGGAGCACATGGCGAGGTAGCTGCGGGACGAGCGGTCCAGCAGCAGCGAGAAGTAGTACTCCTCGGCGATGTCGGCGCCTTCGGCGACCATCACGGTGTCGACCGTGTGCCCGTTGATGTCCATCCCGAGGATCTCGGAGGCCCGATCGGCCGCCTCCTGCGGCGACCGGGCGAGCTTCACGCCGCCTGCCTTGCCCCGTCCACCGGTCTTCACCTGGGCCTTCACCACCACGACGGGCGTGCCGAGCTGCTCGGCTGCGGCGCCGGCCTCCTCGGGCGTGCGCGCGGTGATGCCGCGCAGCACGGGGACGCCGTGCGCCTCGAACAGATCCCGCGCCTGGTACTCGAACAGATCCACTCCGACTCCGTTCCATCATTCGTTCTGGCTCGGCCAGCTGATGCGGTGCAGAGCCTAGCTCGACCCTTGCTCACCGCGCATGCGAGCGAAGCCGGATCCGGGACGGCCGACGCCTCATACCCAGTTTCCGACAGATTCTGAGAAACAGCCTAAGAAATGCTAAGGTGGCTCTCGCTCGGCCGGGCCGGGCACATGGCGTACTCAAGAGTGGCTACGGGGAACCAAGTGAACAGACTGCGACTGCGAGCTGACAAGCCGCGTCGGGCGCTCCCTCCGGAGCTGGTGGCCGACGGCGCCGCAGCCGCTCCCACCGGGTCGCGTCGTCGCAACATCGTCAAGCGGGCAGCCACCGTGGTCGTGGTCTCAGGAATCGCCATCGCCGGCGTCTCGGCCTTCACCGCCTCCTCCACCGGCGGAGCGGGGATCGCCTTCGCGGCGCAGGGCCTCGCGATCTCCAGCATCCCCGCCGTCCAGGCCGCCAGCGCCACCAGCTCGGCCACCTCGATCTACGATCTTGCCGCCGCCCGGTCCGCGCAGTTGGCCGAGGCCGGCGACACGATCTCCGACAGCCAGCAGAGCGCGGCAGCCGATGCCCGCAGCAGCGCCCTCGACGGCGAGGCCGCGCTGATCACCAAGGAGATCGACCGGCTGGAGAATCTGCCCAAGTTCATCTGGCCCACCGCAGGCACGGTGAGTTCTCCGTTCGGGATGCGGATGCACCCGATCCTGCACTACCTGCGCATGCACGACGGCGACGACATCGGCGGCAAGTGCGGCCAGCCGATCTACGCCGCCCAGTCCGGCGTGGTCGTGAAGGCCGAGATGGGCTACAACGGCGGCTCGGGCAACAACGTCTGGATCGAGCACGGCAAGATCGACGGCATTGACGTGCAGAGCGGCTACCTCCACATGGAGAAGTACATCGTGAAGGTCGGCGAGAAGCTCGATCAGGGCGACGTCGTCGGGTACGTGGGCAGCACGGGAATGTCCACCGCATGCCACCTGCACTTCTCGATCAAGCGCAACGGCGTCGAGTCCGACCCGATGACCTACATCGGGTGGAACTCCGAGGCCAAGAAGAAGGGCAACGGCCACGGCGAGTGAGCCGCCGCTCACCGACCCACCCCGCCTCCCCACGGACCCCGCCCGCGATCCTGCGGCCCGCCGCAGCGATACCGGGCGGCGACCCCGAAGTGGGGCCTCCCGCAGGGTCTGCGGCTACAGCTTCTCCATCGGCGCGTGCTTGAGCGAGAGCCGCTTGACCCCCACCGATCCGAAGTCGACGTCCGCCTTCGCCCCCTCGCCCGCTCCTGAGGTCGCGATCACCGTGCCCATGCCGAAGACGGTGTGCAGCACGCGGTCCCCCACGTCCACGGACGGGACCGTCCGGATCGGTGGCCGCGACCCGAAACTCAGCGTGGCGCGCCGGGACTGGTCGGTGCGCGCCGCGGCGGAAGAGGCGTAGGTCGTGCGAGCGGCGGCGAGCCGGCGCCAGTCGATCAGGTGCGCGGGGATCTCCTCGGTGAACCGGCTCGCCGGGTTGTACTGGGGTGAGCCCCACTGCGAGCGGACGGTCGCGCGGGTCAGGTAGAGCCGCTGTCGTGCCCTGGTGATGCCGACGTAGGCGAGCCGGCGCTCCTCCTCCAGCTCGTGCTTGTCGGTCATCGCGCGCTGGTGCGGGAAGATCCCGTCCTCGAAGCCGGTGAGGAAGACCGTGTTGAACTCCAGTCCCTTGGCTGTGTGCAGCGTCATCAGCGTGACCACGCCGGCCGCGTCCGGGTCGTTGTCGGGGATCTGGTCGGAGTCGGCGACCAGCGCGATCCGCTCCAGGAACGCCGGCAGCGAGTCGTCGGGCTCCGGGGCGCCCGCGGACAACTCGCCCTCGTCCTCGGGGACGTCCACCGCGTGCGCCGCCGCGACGAACTCCCCGGCCACGCTGACCAGCTCGACCAGGTTCTCCAACCTGCTCTCGTCCTGCGGGTCGGTGGAGGTGCTGAGTTCGCCGAGATAGCCCGAGTCCTTCAGGATGCCGGCCAGGATCTCGTCCGCGGGAACCCCCTCGGTGACCTTCGCGCGGTAGCCGGCCAGCAGGGACGCGAACGCCTGCACCTGGTTGAGCGAGCGGGTGGCCAGCCCCGGCGCGTCCGCGGCCCGGTTCAGCGCCGCCCCGAAGGAGATCTGCTCGGACGCGGCGAATGCCTCGAGCATCGCCTCCGCACGGTCGCCGATGCCACGCCGGGGCACGTTCAGCACCCGGCGCACCGACACGTCGTCGTCGATGTTCGCGATGGCCCGCAGGTAGGCGATCGCGTCGCGGACCTCCCTGCGCTCGTAGAAGCGGACGCCGCCGACCACCCGGTAGGGCATGCCGACCCGGATGAACACCTCCTCGAACGCACGGGACTGCGCATTGGTGCGGTAGAACACCGCCACCTCCCCCGGCTTCGCTTTCGCCTCGTCGGTGAGCCGGTCGATCTCCTCGGCGACGAACTGGGCCTCGTCGTGCTCGGTGTCGGCGACGTAGCCGACCAGGAGGTCGCCGTCGCCCGCGTCCGACCACAGCCGCTTCTCCGGGCGTCCGGGGTTGCGGGTGATCACGGCGTTCGCCGCGTTCAGGATGTTCTGGGTGGAGCGGTAGTTCTGCTCGAGCACGATCGTGGTGGCGCCGGGGAAGTCGGTCTCGAAGTCGAGGATGTTGCGGATCGTCGCACCCCGGAACGCGTAGATCGACTGGTCGGAGTCGCCGACGACCATCAGCTCGGGAGGCTCGACCTCCGGCGCGTCCCCCGGCGCGGCGGGGTGGACGCCACACAGCTCACGGACCAGTGCGTACTGGGCGTGGTTGGTGTCCTGGTACTCATCGACCAGGACGTGGCGGAACCGGCGCCGGTACTGCTCGCGCAGGTCGGGGAAGGCCTGCAGCAGGTGCACGGTGGTCATGATCAGGTCGTCGAAGTCGAGCGCGTTGGCCGCCTTCAGCCGACGCTGGTACTCGGCGTAGGCATCGGCGTAGGTCTCCTCGGCGGTCCCCTCCTGCGCCCTGCTGCGGGCGGACTCGTGGTCGACGAGTTCGTTCTTGCAGTTGGACACCCAGTTCATCACCGCGCGGACTCCGAACCGCTTCGGGTCGAGGTCGAGGTCGCGCAGCACCAGCGTCATCAGCCGCTTGCTGTCGGTGTCGTCGTAGATCGAGAAGTTCCGGCCCATCCCGAAGCGGGAGACGTCGGCGCGCAGGATCCGCACGCAGGCCGAGTGGAAGGTCGAGACCCACATCAGCCTCGCCCGGTTGCCAACCAGGTCCACCACCCGGTGCCGCATCTCGGCCGCGGCCTTGTTGGTGAAGGTGATGGCAAGGATCGATCCCGGGTGGACGTGCCGCTGGCTGACCAGATGGGCGATCCGGCGGGTCAGGACGCGGGTCTTGCCCGACCCGGCGCCGGCGACCACGAGGACCGGACTGCCGGCGTGCACGACCGCCGCCCGCTGCGGAGGGTTGAGGTCGGCGAGCAGTTCCTCCTCGGTGATCCGGTGCCGGCGCTGCGCCGGTTCGGCCGGACCCCCGGACTCCGTGGGCGCAGCCGGAGCCGGGGTGGTGAACAGGTCGGGGAACAACGTGTCAGACATGGCTGGACAAGACTAATGCGCCCTCGCCCGTTCGACCGCCCGGAACACCGCTCGCCGCCTGCCCTCCGGGATCGCTCAGGGTCGGGTGGTGGACCCTCCCCATGGGCCGGTGACGCCGGTGGCGGCTAGGTTCGGGGCATGGGTTTCATCGCATGGATTCTGATGGGGCTGATCGCCGGAGCGATCGCCAAGTCGATCATGAAGGAGAAGGGCGGCTGGCTGTCCAGCCTGCTCACGGGCCTGGTCGGCGGCCTCGTCGGCGGCTGGATCGGCAGCGCGCTGTTCGACCACGGCGTCACCGGCTTCTTCTCCCTGTGGTCCTGGCTGCTGGCGATCGGCGGTTCGGTCCTCGTCCTGTGGATCTACGGCCTGATCGTCAAGAAGCGCTGACCGCCGCGTCCGCTGCTTCTTTGCTCCCGAAAGGCGGCTTTGCTCCCCGAATTCAGGGAGCAAAGCC
>NZ_JASGES010000019.1:0-20970 GCF_047606205.1 Propionicimonas sp.
CCCAGCGCGCGAACGCATCCGCCCGCAGCCGCACCCGCGCCGCCGCGCCCGCTCCAACGCGGAGTGGCAGCCGGGCGACAGCGACCAGCTCGGGCGCCGCGCCGGCCACGGAGGCGTACACCTGGGCCACGTGGACGGTGTCGCCACCGCTGCGGTGGGAGGCCACGAGGTCGAGCACCGCCTCGCCGTCGTCCACCCCGACCGCGCCGACCTCGCAGGTCGAGGACGCGTAGGCCAACCCGTGTCCGAATGCGAACACACACCCGCGCTCCCTGACGCCGGGTGCCCGGTAGCCGATGCCTCCGTCGGCGTCGTAGTCGAGCGTCATGGACACCACCTCGGGACCGTGGTCGCCACCGGGCAGGTCCTCCCGGGCGCGCGGGAATGTGAGCGGCAACCGGCCGCCCGGCTCGGCCGCGCCGAACAGCATCGCCCCCAGCGCCGCACCGAACCGCTCGCCCGGGTACCAGACCTGCAGCACTGCTCCCACCTCGTCGAGCCAGGGCAGCAGCACCGCCCCGGGCGTGTTCAGCACCACCACGGTTCGCGGGTTGGCCGCGGCAACAGCGTGGACGAGCGCGTCCTGGTCGCCGGGCAGTGCCAGCGTGTCACGGTCCATCCCTTCGCCGGATGCCATGTTCACCAGCACCACCGCCGCGTCGCAGCCGGCCGCGGTGGCCGCCGCGGCGACGAGCAGGTCGTCCGGCTCCTGCCAGCCGAGCCGCACTTCGGGACCGAGCCCCATCGGCGGGATCACGATGGAGGGACCGGGCTCGTAGTCCAGGTCGAGCAGGACCGGCTCGCCCGCCACCAGGTCCACCACCGCCTGCAGCGGGCAGTGCGGCCCCTGGATGAACCGGGCGGCCTCGCGGGAGCCGGTCATCACGGTCCGTCCGTCGATGCGAACGGTGGCCCGCCCGCCGAGGGAGAGGCTTAAGCGATGCCTGCCGGTGCGGCGCGGGGTGAGCCGGGCGGTCCAGCGCCGCGGCCATCGCGCCAGCGGGTGCTCCGGGTCGACGGCATGGTCGATCGCCGCGGCCTCCTCCGTCCAGGCGCCTGCCTCCTCGTCGACGAACTCCACCCGGACGCCCGGACGCGAGCCGTCGGGCAGAGCGAACACCTCCGGAGGGACGAGCGGCAGCGGGACATCCCCTCGACTTCCCTGCGCGACCTCGACGACCCGGCCCCCGGCCGCGGCCCGGATACCCTCCAGTGGGGTGACCAGCCGGCCGGGCCCCGGGTCCACGGCCGCCGACCCGCCGACGACGAAGATCGCGTCCTCGCCGGACGGCCCGATCACGGCGACCGAGCGAACCTCCGGCCCGAGCGGCAGCGTGGCGCGATCGTTCCTGAGCAGCACGGACGCGCCGATCGCGCACCGTTCGGCCAGCCGACGGTGAGTCTTGGGCGAGGGCGGCGGCAGGGACGGACGCGCGGGCGGCGGATCGTCGAGGAGGCCGGAGCCGATCAGTGCACGAACCAGGTTGGCGACCAGGCCGTCCACGACCCCCGGCCCGGCCGCCGCGAGCAGTTGCCGGGTCCGGCCGCCCGGCCCACCCAGTGCGCCGAGGTCGAGCCCTGCGCCGAGTGCTCTTCCGGGGTCGCGCACCGCGAACAGGAAGTCGGGGCAGGAGAAGCCGCGCCAGCCCCAGTCCGTGCGCGGGATCGCCAGGAGGTCGGAATCCTCGGCGGGATAGCTGCCGTTGACGCGGTTGTAGGAGCTCATCAGCGACCACGCTCCGGCCTCGACCGCTGCCCGGAACGGGCGCAGGTAGGCATCGTGCAGGACCGCGGCGGAGACCCGCACGTCGACGGCGTCGCCGCGATCGGTACCCAGCCCGTACCCCGTGCGCCGGTCCTCCCCGTTGTAGGCGACGAAATGCTTCACCTGACAGATGACGTGGCGCGACTGCGCTCCGTGGACGTGCGCGGCCCCGATCAGCCCCGACAGGTGGGGGTCCTCACCGAGGGCCTCCGGGATCCGGCCCGCCCGTGGGTCGCGCGCGAGGTCGAGCGTCGGACCGAGCAGAACGGTGAAGCCGGCAGCCCTGGCCTCGTCGGCGACCGCAGAGCCGTAGTCGGCCGCCAGTTCGGGGTCGAAGGTCGCCGCGAGAGCGATCCCTGCGGGGAACGCGGTGGCGCCGGGCACTCCCCGCAGCCCGGTTCCCGCATCCACGTAGTCGGGGGCGGGGACGCCGCGGGCGACCAGACTGTCGAACTCCCCCAGCGCGATCCCGGACCTGTCCTCCGCCGTCAGGTCGGCGACCAGCGCAGCCACCCTGTCCTCCAGCGGCAGCGACGGATCGAGCCACGTCCGGCCCCGCACCTCACACTCCCCGCTGGGCGTTGAGCGCAGCAAGACTGCCCTCGACCTCGGCGACGACGGCGGGCGAGACCAGGCTGAACGCGCCGAACAGCGGCTGGTTGGGCACCCATGCCATTCGTCTGCGGAAGTCCTCCGCGACGGCGGGATCGATCCGCGTGAACGCGTCGAGGACGGTCCGGTAGGCGGCGGGGTCGTCCATGATCGCGGCCAACGACGTGGAGGTCGTGAGCGCAACCGGGGCGGGCTCAGCGGCAGCGGGCACGGTCCAGGCGTGCGTGCCTGCCATGACGTCGAACTCCTGCCCATCGGGTAGCCGGACGTGCGCGGAGGCGTTCGCCGGCACGGTCGCGGTGATCTCGATCCCGGCCCGGCTGCGGCGCCACTCCACCGCAGCCCGGCCGTAGGGGGTGTCGTGGCTGGTGCGGGCCCAGTCCAGGCCGGGCAGCGGCTGCGGGGCGATCTCGATTCGGTGGTAACCGGGCGCCGCGGGTGCGAGGCCGGCGACGACCCGGTGCAGCCAGTCGGCGACCGCGCCGAGAGCGTAGTGGTTGAAACTGGTCATCTCGCCAGGGTTGATCGATCCGTCCTCGAGCAGCGAGTCCCAGCGTTCCCAGATCGTGGTGGCGCCCATCGTGACCGGGTACAGCCACGACGGGCACTCGGTCTGCTGCAGCATCCGTCCGGCCTCCCTGAGATGGCCGGTGCGGGTGAGCGCGTCGCAGATCAGCGGGGTGCCGACAAAGCCGGTGCTGATCCGGTACCCGTCCCGCCGGGCCAGCCAGGCCAGACGGTCGCCCATCAGCCGGACCAGGTCGCCGCGGGCGATGCCGAACTCGATCGCCAGAGCGTAGGAGGTCTGGGCGTCGGAGAGGATCCGTCCGGCCGGAGTCACATACTCCGCCAGCCACGCCTGCCGTATCACCTCGGCGAGCGCGGCGTAGTGCTCGGCGTCCGCCGTCTCGCCGAGGTCGGCAGCGGCCTGGGCGAGCGTCGACGTCGACCGGTACAGATAGGCGGACGCGACCAGATCGGGATCGGCCTTCGCCTTCCCCGGCAGCTCTGGCGGCGCGTCCGGATCGACCCAGTCGCCGAACTGGAAGCCGCCCTCCCACAGGTGCCGCTCCCCCGCGATCGCAAGCACCTGCTCGACCCACGCCCGCATCGAGGGGTACTGGACCTCCAGGACCCCTGGATCGTCGAAGCGTTGGTAGAGCAGCCAGGGCAGCAGGACGGCGACGTCCCCCCAGGCCGCGGCAGGCACCCGAGCCGAGTCCAGCACGTCGGGAACGATGAACGGGACCCCGCCCGCTGCACTCTGCTCGATGGACACGTCGACCAGCCACGACGCCAGGAAGCCGGCGCAGTCGAACAGGTAGGACGCGGTCGGCCCGAACACCTGGATGTCGCCCGTCCAGCCGAGCCGCTCGTCCCGCTGCGGGCAGTCGGTGGGCAGGTACAGGAAGTTGCCCCGCATGCCCCACACCACGTTCTCGTGCAGCCGGTTGACCAGATCGTCGGAACACGCGAACCAGCCGGTGCGCAGCATGTCCGAACCGACCACCTCCGCCACGACCGCCTCCGGGTCGAAGCCACCTGGCCAGCCGGTCACCTCGGCGTACCGGAAGCCGTGGAACGTGAACGCCGGCGCCCACTCCTCCACCCCGTCCCCGGCGAGGGTGTAGCTGTCGGTCGCCGCCGCCACCCGCAACGGGCGCACGCCCAACTCACCGTTCTGGAGCACCTCGGCATGCCGCAGCCTGACCGTCGTGCCCGCCTCTCCCCGCACCCGGATCCGGAGCCGTCCAACCAGGTTCTGGCCGAAGTCGAGCAGCAGCGTCCCCGACGGCGAGGTCGACACCTCGACCACCCGGACCTGCTCGGTGACCCGCACCTGCGGCCCGGTCCGCGGTCCCGGCACCGGGCCGGCCGGGCGCGCCTTCGCCGCGACCCAGCCATGCCCGGGGAATCCCGCCGACGACCAGCCCGCTGGGATGCGGCCGGCATCGAACGCCTCGCCGGCGTAGATCCCGGCGCTGGTCCACGGCCCGTCGCCGGTCACCTGCCAGCCCGGGCCGGTGGCCAACCACTCGGCACGCCCGTCGGCGTACTCGAGCAGCAGCTGGCCGGCGAAGGAGGGCTGGGTGCCGTAGAACGGCTTGGCCAGACCCTGGAAGCCGAAGCTCTCGGTGTACCAGCCCCCGGACAGCGCGACGCCGATCGCGTTGGCACCGGGGACGAGCAGGGCGGTCACGTCCGTGGTCTCGTGCACCAGCCGGTACTGGTACGGCGTCCAGCCCGGCTTGAGCAGCTGGTCGTCGACGGCGGTGCCGTTCACCTCGGCCTGGTAGACCCCCAACGCGGTCGCGTACCAGGTGGCGCGCTCCAACCCCTCCCCGACGGTGAACTCGGTGCGCAGCAGCGCGGGTTGCGCGGTCCGGACGGGGTCGGGCACCCCGATGAACTCCGCCTGCCACTCCCCCTCGTCGAGGAAGGAAGCGACGACCTCCTGCGGGCTGCTCCACTCCGACCAGCCGTCGACACCGAGCACCCGCACCTGCAGCCGTCCGCGCTGCCGGGCGGCCAGCGGCGCGAACGGCCATTCGACGAACACGGACTCGTCGCCATCCACCTGGTAGTTGGTCACCCGGGTGGCGTCGTCCCAGGCGATCTCCGCGGCGAGCTGCCGCCAGCCAGGAACGTCGCTACCGGTGACCCAGGACAGCCGGGGTGCGGGGACGGGGGTGCGCGAGCCCGCCTGGTACTCGAGCCGGACGGAATCGACAACGGTTGGCATGGAAGGCACTTTCTCGCGGAGGTGGAACGGATCGGGGTGTGGCGGGCTCAGCCCTTGACGGCGCCGGAGGTCATGCCGGCCACGATCTGGCGTTGGAACAGGATGTACATCACAAGCATCGGGATCGTGATCACGAGGATGTTCGCGAACAGCAGGTTGTAGGTCGTGCCCGCCTGCGACATGTAGTTGAACAGGGTGAGCTGGACGGTCGCGTTCTGGTTGCCGGGCAGGAAGTAGAGCGGGTTCTGGAAGTCGTTGAACACGAAGATCGACTGGACGACCACGATGGTGACGATAACCGAGCGCAGTAGCGGGAAGATCACCCGGAAGAACAGCCGCAGGGGCCCGGCGCCATCGACGATCGCGGCCTCGTCGAGCTCGCGCGGAATGGTGGCGATGAACGCTCGCATCGTCAGGACGGTGAACGACAGGCCGAAGGCGACCTCCACCAGGATCAGGCCGGGCAGCGTCCGGAAGAGGTGCAGAGCCTGCATCACCCAGATGGTGGGCACGACCGCGGGCGGGATGATCAGCCCGGCCAGGACCATGCCGTTGATCAGCGGGTTCAGCTTCGACTTCCTGCGATCGAGGACGTAGGCGATCATCGACCCACACACCACCATCAGCGCGACGCTACCGATGGTGAGGATGGTCGAGTTGACGAACGCGATCACGAGCATGTAATCGCGGGCGGCGAAGACCGTCACGATGTTCTCCCACAGCTGGAAGTGCACCGGCCAGGAGAATTGGAGCAGCGAGGCGTCGTTGGCGTCCTTGGCCGCGGTCACGAGGATGAACGCGAAGGGGACCAGGAACAGGGCCGTGGTGAGCAGGATCCCGACAAGGCCGGCCAGCCAGCGGGTCCGGGTGCGGATGGCGTTCACAGGACCGTCTCCTTGGAGTTCAGCCACCGGCTCAGCGGGTAGACGATCGCCGTCACCACGACGAAGAGGATCACGTTGCCGGCGGTGGACAGGCCGTAGAACCCGGCCTGGTACTGCTTGTAGATCACCGAGGCGATCACGTCCGACGCGAAGCCGGGCCCGCCCTGGGTGGTCGTCCAGATCAGGTCGAAGGACCGCAGGCCGCCGATCAGCGAGAGGATGATCACCGTCGAGGTGGCCGGGAAGCTCAGCGGCAGGATGATGTTGCGGAACATCTGCCACGAGCCCGCGCCGTCCACCCTGGCGGCCTCGAAGTACTCGTTGGGGATGGCCGCGATGCCCGCGATGTAGATCAGGGTGGCCAGGCCGATGCCCTTCCACACGTCGATGCCCACCACGCTCAGCAGGGCGATGCTCGGATCGGTCAGCCAGCCGGGGCCGTCGTGGCCGGTGACCGCGGTGATCGCCTGGTTCAGGATCCCGATGAACGGGTCGAGCAGCACCTGGAAGGTGAGGCCGACGCCGACCGCCGACACCAGGACGGGAAAGAACGTCACCGAACGGAGGTACCCGCGGGCGATGATCGGCGCGCTGAGCACGACAGCCAGCAGCATGCCGAGCACGACCTTCGCCCCCGAGGTGAGGAAGCCGTAGACCAGCGTGTTCCGCAGGGAGCCGATCAGGCCGGGCTCGGAGAAGAACAGGACGAAGTTGTCGAACCCGATGAACGTCGACCTGAACAGGGTCCAGCGGGTGAACGCGAAGTAGAAGCTCAGCACGGTCGGGACGACGAACAGCACGACGTAGATGATCCCGCCGGGGAGGTGGAACCAGAGCGGGTACGTCTTGTCGACGTGCTCCGCGGAGGCCCGCGGAGGCCTGGCGAGCTCGACCGGCCGGCCGTCGCGCGACGAGGTGATGGAAGTCATGGTGTGTCCTGGCTCAGGTTGGCGCCGCGGAGCGGCGGGTACGACCTCCACCGGAACGGTGGGGATCAGGAGGGGTGGCCGGAGGGGCAGGGCCCGGCTCCAGCCCTCGGCACGGGCGCGATGCCCGTGCCGGCGGCTGTGGCGATAGGTTCAGTGCGGGGAGTGGGGGCCGGGCTCCATCCGGCCCCCACGAACCGTCTGGTTCACCAGCCCTGGAGACCCAGTTGCTGGGCCTGCTTCTTCACGTCCTCGTCGTAGCGGGCGGCGCCGTCGGCGGCCGAGGTGATCCCGGAACCCACCTCGACGGTGATCTTCTCCAGGTTCGGCCCCTTCAGCGGGGACAGGAACTCCAGCGCGGGGCTCACCTTGCCCTCGTCGAAGTACTTCTGGAGGTCGCTCACCGCCGCCGGCAGCCCCTCAGGCAACGTGCAGCCCTTCACCATGTACGGACCGGACGGGGTCACGGCCTTGGTCTGCACGTCGCAGGCCTCGGGCGTCGCGACGAACTCGAGGAACTTCTTGGCCGCGGCCTGCTTCTCCGCACTGATGCTGGTGGGGATGTACAGGCCCCCGGGCGACCAGGAGGTCAGCCCGTTCGTCGCCGCGTCGTCCCCCGGCTGGGCGAAGAAGCCGATGTCCTCGGCGGCGGTGTCGGACATGGCCGTGTACGTGCCGATCACGAAACTCAGCATCGGGTACTGCGCTCCGGTGCCCTTCACCAGCTTCTGCAGACCCTGGGAGTTCTTCGCCGAGGCGAAGTCCTTGTTCAGGTAGCCGGCCTTGTACACGTCCTCCAGTCGCTGGAAGCCCTTCAGCGCCGGATCGACCGCGTACTTCGCGCTGGGGTCGTTGGCGGTGTACTTGGCCGCCCAGTCGGCGGCAGCGGCGGTGACGTTGCGGAAGTCGGCCAGCACGAACAGCTGGGACGTCCAGGTGTCGCCATAGGTCTGGATGACCGGATCGATTCCTGCGGCCTTGATCTTGGCGTTGTTCGCCATGAACTCCGCCCAGGTCTTCGGCACGGACAGGCCGAGCTTGGCGAAGACCTTCTTGTTGTACAGGATTCCCCCGCCGGTGGCCTGGCCGAGGGGGACGCCGTACACCTGCCCGTCAGTGGTGACCGAGGTCTTGAACGAGTCGTCGATGTTCGCCATGAAGGCCTCGTCGGTCAGGGGGACGATGTTCCTCACCGGGTCGAGGGCGGCGAGCAGCGAGCCGGAGTTGTACTGGAAGACCTCGTCCATGTCGCCGGTGGACAGCCGCGTCTTGACGACGTTGTCGCCGTCGGTGCCCTGCGGGCGGCTCTCCAGCTTCACCGTGACGCCGGTGTTCTTGGCGTTGAAGGCGTCGATCAGCGCCTGCAACGGCTTGGTGGTCTGGTCGGAGTTGTCGGCCAGCACCGTGATGGTCACCGGTGCTGCGCTCGAGGTCGACCCACTGCCGGTGCTGCTGCCCAGCGATCCCGGCGCGCACGCCGTGAGGCTGAGGCCGCCGGCCACCAGGCCGGCGACGAGGGCCACGCGGGCCCGCTTTCGGAATGACACTTCTTTGTACCTCCTGGTTGGTCTGACGGCCCGACACGGGCCGCCCTTCGGTGTTGTCTTGCCCCCTACGACCTCGGTGCGGTCGTCGAGTTGCGGGCCATCAGTCGGGGCTGGATCACCTCGTGGACGGCGTCGGTGCGGCCGGCGATGCGTTCGAGCAGCAGCCGGACGACGATCTCGCCCATCTGCGTGCCGGACTGGTTGATGCTCGACATGGAGACCAGCGGGTGCGCGGCGATGTCGGTGTCGTCGTAGCCGATCACCGACACCTGCGCCGTGCTCAGGCCGAGTTCGGCGACAGCCTGCAGGACGCCGAGGGCGAGCTCGTCGTGGCCGGCGAAGATCGCGGTCGGCCGGTCCGGCCCGGAGAGCACGGCCAGCGCGGCCTCGCGCGAGGCCATCTCGTTGGGGTCGACGAGGGCGACCGTCGGCTCCAGACCGAGTTCGGCCATCGCCCGCCGGTAGCCGTCGGTCCTGACGATGTGCGGCGCCGAGGGCAGGTTGTGCTCGGCCTCCGGGGTGATGGTCAGATGGACGATCCTGCGGTGACCGAGGTCGTACAGATGCCGGACGGCGATCCGGGCACCCTCGATGTCGTCGTCCACCACCGTGTCGTAGTGCACGGACCGGTCGTGGCGGCCGAGCATCACCAGCGGCGTGGTCCGGGCTAGCCGCTCCAGCCATTCCGGCTCCACCGCCGGCGAGATCGCCAGGATGCCGTCAACCTGGCGGTCGGCGAGTGCCTCGATGGCCTGCGGTCCGCCGTCGTGGTTGGGCCCGGCGGGGGCGATGATCAGCTGGTACGGCGTCCCCACCAGCGCGGCGGTGGCGCCGGTGATGATCTTGGTGAAGAAGTGGTTCCTGACGGTCGGGATCTCGATCCCGAGCGTGTAGGACGAGCCCCGCATCGCCCTGGCGGAGGCCCTCGGCCGATAGCCGAGGTCGTCGATGGCGGCCTGAACCCTGGTGCGCATCTCCGGGCTGACGCCGTAGGCGTTGCGGATCACCTTGGAGACGGCGGCGCGGGAGACGCCCGCCGCCGAGGCGACGTCCTCGATGGTGATCGAGTTCTTCGACTGGATCGTCATTGACCTCTCCCCGCTGATGTGTAGACCGTTCTACACTCGCCACACAGAGCACATTACGCATCGCGTAGAGCGATCTACAAGGGGGTCGGCGCGCCGACTTTCGTAACGATTCAATAACGCCGCTCGATCGGGACCCGCGGTCGTGGGCGGTGCGGGCGCCGATGCCCGCGCCGTTGTCCACACCGACTCCTGCGCGGTGAGACCGTCCACCCTGCCCGGGGGCGGCCTCACACCGTCGCGGTCAGGGCGTCAGGCCGTGGGCGAGAACCGCGTCGAGCACCGCGACCTCGCCGGAGATCGCGAGGCTCGGGTCGGTGGGCGCGAGGCGTCCCCAGGCCAGCAGTGCGAGGCTGCGGACGGGACCCGCCACGACGATCTCCGGGGCAGCAGGAGATCCGCGGAGCACGTGCTCGGCGGCCGCGTCGGTGGCCAGGAGCCGCACCCGCGCCGGTGGCGCGGGAACCCGGCCCAGCCGCAGCTGGCGGGGGTGCATGACCGTGACCACCTCGTCCAGGCAGTCCGCCCAGGCGTGGGGACCCGGCTCGAACGGCAGGCCGGCCGCGGTGCGCAGGTCCCACAGGTGCACGAGCGTCTCCAGCGCCTGGCGGCGGTGCCAGAAGCGCACGGTACCGGTGCGTTGGCCAGCGGGAAGCCCGTCGTCGAGGAGGGTGTCGGCACGCGCATCCGGGTCGAGGGAGGAGAGCACGTCCCACAACTCCGCGGCGCACGCGGTGTAGGTGCCGACGAGGTCGGCGTCGGGGGTGAAGAGCGGCCCCGGCCTGCGGGCCGCCTTCGCGGCCGCCCACTGGTGGATCTCCGCGAGGTGCAGGACGAGGTCGCGTACCGTCCAGGCTCCGCACCACGGTACGGGCGTGGCCGGATCGACGAGCGGAATCGAGCGGCCGAACTGTTCCTGGAGATCGCGCAGGGCCTCGAGATGGCGGGACACGTCCGCCATCGTAGGGAACCCGCCCGCGCCGGCCGCGGGTTCGTCCACCGTGCCCGGTGGACGAACCCACGGCCCCCACTGTGTCAGCCGGGAATGACGTCGCCCGACGGCCAGGTGGTCGTGATGAAGTCCTTGACCTCCTGGGAGTGCAGCAGCTCCTCGAGCGTGGCCACACCGGGGTTGGTGTTGTCGGTGCGCCACACCAGCAGGTTGGCGTAGGGGTTGTCCTGCACCTTCTCCACCGCGAGGGCGTCCTTCGTGCTCAGCCCTGCGGTCAGGATGAAGTTGCCGTTGACGAAGGCGAGGTCGATCTTGGGGTCGCTGAGCTGCTGGACGATCACCTCGGGCTGGTTCTCGATGAAGGTGAACCCGTGCGGGTTCTGCGCCTTGGTCAGGTTCAGGACGGTGGAGTCGTCGCTGATCCCGTTCAGCAGCCCGTTGTCCTCCAGCACCCGCAGGCCGCGGATCTGGTTGGACGCGTCGTTGGTGATCGCGATGCTGGCCCCGTCCGGCACCTCAGAGAGCGCCTTGTACTTGTCGGAGAACAGCGCGTACGGCTCGATGTGCACGCCCGCGCCGTGCTCGAACGCGTAGCCCTTCTCCTTGATCTGGGCCTCCAGGTAGGGCAGGTGCTGGAAGTAGTTCGCGTCCAGTTCGCCGGAGGCCAAGGCCTCGTTCGGCTGCACGTAGTCGTCGAACTCGACGATCTTCAGCGTGATGCCGGCCTTCGCCGCGAGGTTCTGCTGGATGTACTCGAGGATCTTGGCGTGCGGCACCGGGCTCGCGCCGACCGTCACCGTGGTGAGCGCCGCGGCGGAGGAGGCTTCCTGGCCGGGAGTCGCGGCCGTTGTCGTGCTGGAGCACGCCGTCAACGCCATGACGGCCGCAGCCGCGACGGCGACGGACAGGTGCGTGCGTAGTGATCCCATGGAAGGCTCCTTCTGGTCGTGGCCCTGGGTCGGGGCCGTGGTTTCCCGGCCTCGCGGCCGGACCGGCGGGGTTGCGCCGGGAATCGTGGGGTTCAGCGGTGGTCGACCCGCCGAACCAGGGCGTCGCCGGCCAGCTGGACGAGCTGGACGAGCACGACGAGGATCACCAGCACGACGGCCATCACCTCGGGCTGGAAGCGCTGGTAGCCGTAGTTGTAGGCGAGCCGGCCCAGACCCCCGCCGCCGATCAGTCCGGCCATCGCCGAGTAGCCGATCAGCGCGACGACCGTGGTGGTGACGTTCGCCACCAGGGACGGCAGAGCCTCGGGCAGCAGCACCTTGGCGACCGTCTGCAGCCGGGTCGAGCCCATCGCGTGGGCCGCGTCCACCTTGCCGGGGTGCACCTCGCGCAGCGACGCCTCGACCAGGCGGGCGAAGAAGGGGACGCTGGCGATCGTCAGCGACACCGCGGCGGCGATCGGGCCGATCGAGGTTCCGACCACGAGTCGGGTGAACGGGATCAGCGCGACCATCAGGATGGCGTACGGCACCGACCGGGTGATGTTCACCACGACTCCGCCGAGCACGAGGTTCAGCACCCGGCTGTGCGCGAGCCCTCCGGGCTGGGTGACGAACAGCACGACGCCCAGCGGCAGTCCCACCCCAACGGTGGCGATCCCTGCGATGCCGACCATCTGGACGGTCTCGAGGAACGCGGGCCACAGCGCTGTCGTGATCGCGGGGTTCTGCAGCAGCGAGGTCAGCCAGTCCCCCATCACGCCACCTCCTCCGGCGTGCTGAGGGAGGCTCGGACACCACGTCCGCGCAGGTGCGCGACGACCTCCTGCGCCCGGAGCGGTGGCCGGACCAGCACGCGCCACCGTGCGAAGGTGGTTCCGCCGAGCCGCTCGACCGTGGCCGCGACGACGGCGAACTCGGCGCCGAAGTGACCGGACGCCTCGGTGAGCGCGGTGAGCCGGTGGTCGGCGGCGACGTCGAGGACCTCGATGGTCGTGCCGGCACCGGGTTCGGGACGAGGCGTCGGCGGTAGCCCGATCAGGGTCTCGCTGAGCCGGCTGCCGAACGCGCCGACGACCTCGGTGAGCGGGCCGGACTCGACCACGCGGCCGTCCTCGAGCAGGGACACCGAGTCGCAGATCCGTTTGACCACGTGCATCTCGTGGGTGATCACCAGGACGGCCAGGCCGAGCCGGGCCTTCAGCGTGCCGATCAGGTCGAGGATCTCGTCGGTGGTGGTCGGGTCGAGCGCGCTGGTCGGCTCGTCGCACAGCAGCACGTCCGGCTCGGTGGCCAGAGCCCTGGCGATACCGACGCGCTGCCGCTGGCCGCCCGAGAGTTGCGCGGGATGGGCGCCGGCCGCGTCGGCGAGACCGACCAGCCCGAGCAGCTCCCCGGCCCTGGCCGTGCGCTCCGCGCGTCCGATCCCGGCGAGTTCCAGGGGGTAGGCCACGTTGCCCTCGACCGTCCGTGCGTCGAAGAGGTTGGCCTGCTGGAACACCAGGCCGAGCCGGCGGCGGGCGCGGCGCAGCTCGTCCGAACGCACGGCGGTGAGGTCGACCCCGTTGATCTCGACCGTGCCCTGCGTGGGCCGGTCCAGCAGCGCGAGGCAGCGCACGAGCGTCGACTTGCCCGCTCCGGACTGGCCGATCACCCCGTGCACGGCATTGTCGGGGACGGCGAGGGTGACCCCGTCCAGGGCCTTCACCTCGCGGTGGGCCTGGCGGTAGACCTTCTTCAGGTCGGTGACAGCGATCACGACGGACTTCTCCTGGTTCGGGCCGGACGCGCGCGAATCGCTGCGACGGCACAGGTGGGTGAGGCCGGAACCGGTCAGCACGCGGCGGAACGCCCGAGGGCGTCCGGGAGAGAACGAGGATCAGGTCGACGACGGACCGATCCAGACGTGCTGCCGGGTCAGAATCAGCGACAACACATTCGCGCGCACATCATGGCCGGCGTCAGGAGACGCAGGCTGACAGGACGGCGCACGGCGTGGAACACGCCTGCCACGGTAGCGATCGCCGGCGCCGACGACAACTCGGGGTGGACCACCACGCAGCGGGAAGAAAGACGGACACCCGTTCGTTTCCTCCACGAGGGCCGGCAGCCGTCCCGCGTCCGTCCGACCATCCGAAAGGGCTCTCGTGTCCGACCACAGACTGCGCGCCTACGAGTCGATCCTCGACCTCCTCCCGAGCGCCGACAACCCGACGCCGATCGTCCGGCTCCACCGGGTGGTCGGGTTCGCACACGCCCGGGTGTACGCCAAGCTCGAGTGGTACAACCCCTTCGGAGCCGTGAAGGACCGGGTCGCAGCCCGTCTCGTCCGGGACGCGGAGGACCGCGGCGAGCACCTGGAGAACCTCGTCGAGCCCACCTCCGGCAACACCGGGATCGGGCTCGCGATGGTGGCGAACGCCCGCGGGTACGGCTTCTCGGCCACCCTGTCGACGGCGATCCCGCTGGAGAAGCGGACGGCGCTGCGCCTGCTCGGTACCGACCTGGTCGAGCTCGACGACGACCTGTGCCCGATGCCGGGCCAGCCGGAGGGCGCGATGGCGAGGGCGGAGGAGCTCGGCAGCCGGCCCGGCTGGACCGAACTCAACCAGTACGCGAACCCGGCCAACCCGGAGGCGCACTACCGCACCACCGGTCCGGAGATCTGGCGCCAGACCGGGGGCTCGATCACCCACTTCGTCGCCTCGCTGGGCACCTGCGGCACCATCACCGGTACCGGGAGGTTCCTGAAGGAGCAGAACCCGGACATCCGGGTGGTCGGCGTGCATCCCACGCAGGGTCATGACATCCCCGGAGTCCGCAGTCGCCGCGCCCTGGCGCTCACCGACTTCTTCGTCCCCGACGAGTACGACGCGATCCTCGAGGTCACCGACGAGGAGGCGTACGGGCTGTGCCGCCGACTGCACGTCGAGGAGAGTCTGATCGCCGGGCCGAGCTGCGGGCTCGCGCTCGCCGGCGCCCTCAGGGCGGTGCCCGACGAGCCCGGAGTGGTGGCCGTGGTGATGTTCCCGGACAACGCCTGGAAGTACCTGTCGTCGTTCCGCCGTCACCTGCCCGACCTGTTTCCTGCCGAGGACGCCGAGCCGGCCGTGCCGGCCAACCCGTTCGCCGAGCACCTGGAGGCGGCGTTCACGCTCGCGCGGACCGGGCCGGACCGCGTCGACGTGGCAGAGGCCGCCCGGCTGCTCGACGCCGGCGTCACGCTGGTCGACGTCCGAAACCCCGAGGAGGTCGCCCGCGCCCAGGTGGCCGCAGCCGTGAAGCTCCCGCTGCCGGACCTGTCGGCCGGCAGCCTGGCTGGGCTCCCGGGAGACCACGACGCCCCGATCCTGACGATCTGCGCGGCCGGCACCCGCTCGCTCTACGCTCTGTTGCTGCTGAAGGCGCAGGGCTACTCCAACGTGAGGAGCGTCGACGGCGGCATGGGCGCCTGGGTCGAGGCGGGCCTGCCGACAGGCTGAGCCGCCGGGCAACCGGCCCTGCGGGGATGCTCGTCCTCGCTGGCGAACGGCACCGCAGAGGGTCCCGCCGGCACGAGCCGGCGTGACCCTCCGGGCTTTCAGTCGAGCAGGTCGGCGTACAGCGGCGTCGACAGGTAGCGCTCGCCCCAGTCGGGGGTGATCACGACGATGGTCTTGCCCGCGTTCGCCGGGTCGGCGGCGAGGTCGGCGGCAGCCCGAAGCGCGGCGCCGGAGGAGATGCCCAGCAGCAGGCCCTCCTCCTTGGCGACCCGGCGCGCCCACTCCAGGGCGTCGTCGGAGGTCACCTTGATGATGCCGTCGAAGGCCTCCCGGTCGAGGATGGACGGAACGAAGCCCGGGCTGATGCCCTGGATCTTGTGCGGGCCCTTGGGCTCGCCGGACAGCACCGCCGACTCCGCCGACTCCACGGCGTAGAGCTGCACGCTCGGCTTGCGCTCCTTCAGGACCTGGCCGACGCCGGTGATGGTGCCGCCGGTGCCGACACCCGACACCACGATGTCGACCGCACCGTCGGTGTCGTTCCAGATCTCCTCTGCGGTGGTGCGCCGGTGGACGTCGACGTTGGCCTGGTTGTCGAACTGGTGGGCGACGATCGCTCCGGGTGTGTTGGCCGCGATCTCCTCGGCCTTGCGGTTGGCGCCGGGGACGCCATCGGCAGCGGGAGTCAGGACGAGCTCGGCCCCGAAGGCCCGCAGGACCGCCCGGCGCTCCTTGGAGAACGTCTCGGGGAGGGTGATGATCACCTTGTAGCCGCGGGCCGCCCCGACCCACGCCAGCGCGATGCCGGTGTTGCCGGACGTGCCCTCGACGATGGTGCCGCCCGGCTGCAGCGAGCCGTCGGCCTCGGCCGCGTCGATGATCGAGACGCCGATCCGGTCCTTCACCGAGTTGGCCGGGTTGTAGTACTCCAGCTTCGCCAGCACCGTGGCCGGGCTGTCCCCGTAGAGCCGGTTGATCTTCACCAGCGGGGTGCGGCCGATCAGTTCGGTCGCATCCTTGTAGTACACCATGGGTTCTTTCCTCTTTCTTCTGGTCAGGCTTCTTCTTGGTCGGTCTCGTGGTCAGGCCGCGGCGCGGCCGGACACCCCCTCGAGGGCGGTCAGGACATCCGCCTTGCGGGCGGCCCCGACGATCCGGTGCCGGACGACGCCCTCGGCATCGAGCAGCAGGACGGTCGGCGTGCGGGTGATGCCGAACTCCTCGACGAGGTCGAGGCGGGTCTCGGCGTCGACGTCGACGTGGGCGACCCCGGGGTCGGCGCCGGCGACATCGGCGAGCAGCCGGTGGGTCGCGCGACAGGGCGCACACACGGCGGAGGAGAACTGGACGAAGGTCGCCTCCGGGCCCAGGTCCCGGCCGAGGCGCCGCGCGTCGAGCCGGGGCGCCGACGACGGCGCGACCGCGCGGGCACGCCCATCGGTCAGCCTCCGGTAGCCGCCGAAGGCGAGGGCGAGCGCCACGGCGGCGACGACGATCCACAGCCCGGTCATCGCCGGGCTCAGTTCGCCGCAGCGGCGTGGGAACCGCCGAGAACCCGCCTGCCGAGGAGGTACAGCTCGCAGCCGAGGCAGAAGTCGAACACGGCGTTCAGCAGCGCGGCGACGAGGGCGAACGCCACCGCGATGGAGAACAGGACCGGCAGGACCAACAGCCAGCCGGCCAGCCCGGCGAGGGCGAACACCAGGCCGACGGTCTGGGCGAACCGGGGCGGACGCGCGTCCTCGAGTTCGGCCGGAGGGCCGAGCCGGGGCCGCACGAACCGGCGGTACAGGATGCCCCAGGGCTGCGCCTTGAGCCCCAGCAGGGATCCGGCGGCGAAGGCGACAGTCTGGATCAGGAGCAGCACCAGCCCGGCGACCGAGGTCGGGCCGAGGATCAGGACGAGGGCAAGCAGCACAGCGGTGATTCCCGCGCCGAAGCGCGGGCTGCGGGGATCGACCTGGTCTGGGGCGGGTGCGAATGTGGATGACATGAAAGGTCCTCGGAAGTGTCGGGAGGGGCGTGGGCCCTGACAGCACATCCCGCGGCAGACCGTCGGGTTCAGGTGGTGACCGCCGTGGCTCTCCGGCGACGGAAGCGGTCAGGATGTGTTGTCGGGCAGATCAGCAACAGCGACAACAGCTGCACATGCGCACCACAGCCACGCGAGCGGCAACCGGTGCGGTGAACATGTTGAAAAGGGTAGCACCTCCGCGCCGCGGGCGACCACGGGCCGGATCCGCCGTCTCACCGCCCGGGCGCCGGCAGTGCCTGAACCCGTCCGGCCCGGGTGCCGTCGCCGTCCGGACGTCACCGTCCTTCGCGCGCCGCTGGCAGCCAGACCCGCATCGTGCACAGGCCCGCGTTCCCCCAGTCGTGGTACGGGATCAGGACGAGGTCGCCGACCGTGGCCGGGCGTGCCGCATCCTCGGTGGTGACGTAGGGCCAGGCGGCCTCGACCTGGGCGGGCCAGTCGGCCGCCACGCGGATGCCGGCATCCACCGGTTCGGGCGTGCGGTCGGTACGCACGACCACCCCGGCGAGATCGGGTGCGCCCGCGACGCCGGCCGCGCTCTGCGCGCAGTAGACCACCGGCCCGCGCCGGACGGCGACGCAGCCGCGGATCGCGTCGATCCGGGGGTCGGGGCGGACGAAGACGGCAGCCATCGGCAGGTCCAGCCGGAGTTCCTCGCCCACCGCGAAGTCACCGCAGATGCGGATGGTGCCCTCTCCCGACGGCCCCGTCCGCTCACCGCCGTCGACCCGCGTCAGGGTCGCCCCGCTCGCCCATCCTGGTACGCGCAGGGTCAGCGTCCACGGCCGCCCCGCCGCCTCCTCGACGACGATCCGCACCACCCCACTGGACGGGTAGTCGGTCTCCAGCCGCACCCCGATCGGCGCGCCGTCGGGAAGCGTGGTCCGGATGGTGGCGGGCGCGAACTGGTGCACCTGCAGGCCGTCGGCGTCGGTCGTCGCCACGAGGCCGGCGACACTGGCCAGCGTGCGCGCGATGTTGGGCGGACAGCAGGAGACCTCGAACCAGGGTGCCCGCAGGCTCGAGAACGCCCGCGGCGAGGCAGTCTCCGGATCGGGCGCGACACCGGGGTCCCTGCGGTGCAGCGTGTTCGTGTAGAAGAAGCGGTCGCCGCCGGGCGACACCGCCGTCGCGACCACGTTGTACAGCACCCGCTCGATCTGGTCGGCGTAGCCGGGGCCGCCGGTGGCCAGCAGCAGTCGCCAGCTGAACATGGTCGATCCGATCGAGGCACAGGTCTCGACGTACGCCCGGTCCGACGGCAGCTCCCAGTCCTCGCCGAAGCCCTCGTCCTGGTAGTGGGAGCCCTGGCCACCGGTCAGGTAGGTGCGTCGCGCCAGGGTGCGGGACCACTGCCGCCGCAGCGCAGCCAGCAGGTCCTCGTCTCCGGTCTCGACCGCCACGTCCACCGCGCCGGCGGAGAGGTAGTTCGCCCGGACGGCGTGGCCGCGAAGCACATCGGCCTCCCGGACCGGGACGTCGTCCTGGTAGTACGCCCGACCCCACTCGTGGTCGGGCAGGGCGCCATGGCCGCGGCGCTCGATGAACAGCCGAGCCTGGTCGACGTAGCGCGGGTCGCCGGTCAGCCGGCCCAGCTCGACCAGGCCGACCTCGACCTCGGGGTGACCGCACACCGCGGCGAGCCCGCCCTCGCCGAAGACCCCGCAGACCAGGTCGGCCGCGCGGACGGCGATGCCGAGCAGCCCGTCGTCGGCGCCCGGCGCGGTGCGTCCGCGTGCCACCGCGGCCTGGAACAGGTGGCCGAGGCAGTACAGCTCGTGGCCCATCGCCAGGTCGGACCACCGCGCGCCCTGCCCCGGACGCCCGAAGTTGGTGTTCAGGTAGCCGTCGGGCTCCTGGGCGGCCGCGACCCGCGCCACGGTCGCGCGGAACCTCGCCTCCAGCGCCGCGTCCTGCCCGTTCCCGAGCTGCCAGGACACCGCCTCGAGGTACTTGTAGACCTCGGAGTCGGAGAACTCCCGGCCGCGCCGCCCCTGCGGCAGCCCACCCCGCGCGGCCAGGTCGAAGTTCCCGAGCCAGCCCTCCCGCTCCAGCCACGCGAAGATGTGTGGCAACGTCGCCGAGGCATTCGTCCGTTGGCGCTCCGCCCAGAATCCCCCGGTGATCCGCACCTCGTCGATGCCGAGCGGATGCAGTCGTCCCGTGCGGGGCTGGACGGGCGCGGCGGGAACGCGGGTGATCGGCATGTTCAGCCCTTCAGCGCGCCGGACATGAACCCGCGCACGTAGTGTCGTTGGAGGAGGAGGAAGAGGATGCAGCAGGGCACGGCGAGGATGACCACGCCGGCCTCGGTGGCGCCGTAGTCGATGATTCCCTGCACCTGCACGCGGAGGTTGGAGACCGCCAGCGGCAGGGTCATCCGGTTGGTGTCGTTGATCAGGATCAGCGGCGCCATGAAGTCGTTCCACGCGGCGAGGAAGGCGAACAACCCGACCGTGATCAGGCCGGGCTTGACGGCCGGGAGCAGCACCCGTCCCAGCACGGAGGCGGAGGAGCAGCCGTCGACCAGGGCCGCCTCGTCCAGCTCCTTCGGGACGGCCTCGAACGAGATCCGCATCATGAACACCGAGAACGGCAGCTGGAACATGGTCAGTACCAGGGCGACCCCGACCAGCGAGTTCTGCAGGCCGACGCGGGTGAGCAGGACGTAGAGCGGAATCAGCAGGGTGGCGTAGGGCACCATCAGGATGGCCAGCGTCCCCATGAACAGCAGGTTCCTGCCCGGGAAGGCGAACCGCGCGAACGCGTAGCCCGACAGCGTGGAGACCACCAGGGTCAGCACCACCGTGAGCAGCGCCACGACGGCCGAGTTGAACAGGTACACCCAGATACCGGCCTGGTAGTTGGCCAGCGTCACGTAATTCGCGAAGCCGAAGCCCTCGGCCTGGGCGGTGCCGGGCCGCGGCGAGACCGACGAGACCGCGGTCCACACCAGCGGGAACAGGAACAGGATGGCCATCCCACCGGTGAGGACGTAGGAGGGCGTGCGCAGGGCGATGCCGGCGAGCGAGGTCGCAGGATGGCGGCGGGACCGGGCCGACGCGGGTGTGGTCATGGTGTTCACTCGTCCCCACTGGTGTTGAAGGCGCGCAGCTGCACGACGTTGATGGCAACGAGCGCGAGCAGCACGATCACAGAGAGCGCGCCGGCGACGCCGAGGTCATTCATGCCCTGGAAGGCCATCGAGTAGATCAGCTCGACGACGGTGATCGTCGAGTTGTCGGGGCCGCCCTTGGTCAGGATGTAGAACTGCTCGAAGGCCAGCAGCGAACCGGTCACGCACATCACCGTGGTCAGCGCGAGGGTGGGCCGCAGCAGCGGGATCGTGATGAACCGGAACACCTGCCAGCGGGACGCGCCGTCCACGCGCGCGGACTCGAAGACGTCCATCGGGATGCCCTGCAGCCCGACCAGCATCAGCAGCATGTAGAAGCCGGCGAACCGCCACACGATCAGGAACGTCGTCGACAGCAGCGCGGCGTTGGGGGTGCCGAGGAAGGTGAAGCCGGTGCGCTGCATGAGGTCGGCGAACGGACCCGCGATCGGCGAGTAGAGCACGTAGAACAGCAGGGACGCGGAGGCCAGCCCGAGGGCGCTGGGCAGCAGGAACGACGTGCGCAGGAAACCCTTCCAGCGGCTGGTCTCCTGGACCAGCAGACCGAGCCCGAGCCCGATGCCGATCAGCAGGACGGTGGCCAGCACCGTGTATTTCAGGGTGAACACCACCGAGTCGGCGAAGAGCCGATGACTGACCGCTCTGACGTAGTTGGACGGGAAGTTCCAGCCCTGGTTGCCGGCCAGCAGCGGCCACTTGGAGGCCGACATCTGCACGACGAGCAGCAGCGGCAGGACGAACAGGCCGATCAGGAAGACCGCATTGGGCAGCGCGTACAGGCCACCCGCCCACGGGTGTCGCCGGCGCCGGCGCGGGCCTGCGGCCGCGCCCGTCCGGTTGGCGCGCACGAGCGCCG
>NZ_JASGES010000020.1:0-3163 GCF_047606205.1 Propionicimonas sp.
CGGAACGCCGCCGCGGCACCGGTGCGTCCGCCCGCCGCAGGCCGAGCGAGCGCCGTGACCCCGCGCCCCGGGGCGCCCGGACGTCCCTCACCCTGGAGGCGATCCTCGCCCGGGCGATCGACATCCTCGACGCCGACGGGGTCGACGGGCTCACCCTGCGCCGGCTGGCCGGAGAACTCGGCGCCGGCGCGGCGTCGGTGTACTGGCATGTCGACGACAAGGACGAGCTGCTCCGGCTGGCCTACGAGGCCGTCGCCGGCCCGCCGGTGCGCGCGGCGCTGGAGCGGCCGATCGACCCCGGGACCTGGCGGGACGGCGTCCGCGCGGCCGGACTGGCGATCTTCGAGGTGATCGAGGGCCACCCCTGGGTGGTGGAGGTCATGGCCGGGGAACAACGCGGCTGGATCGTGATCCTGGTCTGGGACCGGATCGGGCAGCTGCTCACCTCCCTCGGCTTGAGCGATGAGGCGACGTTCGGCGCGGTCACGGCGCTGATGGGAGTGTTCGGTGTGGCGGGGCTGGGCGCCGTCAACAATGCCCGCAGCAGCGACGACCGGGAGGCGCGGTTGAGCCGGGGGGCCGGCGAGCTCGCCGCCCTCGACCCCGCCGAGTTCCCGTTCGTCAGCCGGACGATCCCGCTCTACCGGCGGCACGGGGAGCGGGAACAGTTCCTCGGCGGCCTCGAACTCGTGATGGACGGCATCGAGGCCGGGCTCGCCGGGGAGAACCGACCCGGCTGAGCCGTCCTGGCCATCGCTCAGCGCGGCCCGGGCACCCGGGCGCGGACGCTCGCCGGCCGCGGCGGGGACGGCACTGCCGCTCTCGAGGCTGCGGCCGGCCTCCGGGCGAAGACCAGCCGCCGCTGCAGGACGAAGCCGGCCAGGAACAGCGACGTCTCCGTGACCAGCTTGGCCAGCACCACCCCGAGCACGGGCGTGAGCAGTTCCATCAGGGTGAGGTTGGCCAGCAGGACGCTTGCGGCGAGCAGTGCGTACCGGCGCACGGAGCGCCACAGCGGCGCGTCCGCCGCAGCGAAGACGAGGCGGCGGTTGAGCAGGAAGTTGACCGAGCCGCTGACCAGCCGGGCCGCCACGACGGAGAGCGCGAGGTTCGCGGTCAGCGCGTACAGCGCGAACACCAGCGTCGCGTCCACGCCGAACCCGGCCAGCGAGGATCCGGCGAATGCCAGCAGCGGACGGTAGATCCGCACCGAGTCGCGGACCGGCCGGAAGTGCGAGGACGCGTTACCGGCGAGGTACACCGTCGCGATGTCGACCTCACGGACGCGCAGGCCCTCCCGGCTCGCGCGCAGCAGGAGCTCCAGCTCGTACTCGAACCGGTCGCCGGGCACGTCCAGCAGCCAACCGAGCATGCGGTGGGGGTAGCCGCGCAGCCCGGTCTGGGTGTCGCGCACCCGCGTTCCCGTCACCAGGGCGAACACGCCTCGGGTCACCCCGTTGCCGAACCGGCTGCGCAGCGGGACGCGACCGGTGAACCGGCGCGCGCCGAGCACCATGTCGGACGCGTCGTCGACCGCCGCCGCGACCTTGAGGATGTCCAGCAGGGTGTGCTGTCCGTCGCTGTCGGCACAGACCACCGCCTCGCCGGGGCGCACCTGGCGGATGTGGGCGAACCCCGTCCGCAGCGCCGCGCCCTTGCCCCGGTTGTACGGATGGGTGAGTACCTCCGCGCCCGCGCGGCGGGCGGCGTCGACATGGCGCGCGGATGCGGGTCCGCTGCCGTCGTCCACCACCACGACGTGCAGGCCGGCCACACCGGCCAGGTCGGCCACCAGCCGTGGCAGCCGCTCGTCCGGCTCGTAGCTCGGGATCAGGACGATCACGGCCTCACCCCGCCACGTAGAGGATGTCGGAGGTGCCGCGCTCCTGCTCTCGGCCCAGTGGGTTGTTCACCAACGTGGAGTTGAAGACCATCGCGGACGAACCGCCGCCGTCGAGGTTGTACGCGACATCGGCGCCCAGGTCGACGAAGAGCTGAGCGAACTCGCTCATGGTGACGCCCCGGCTGTAGCCGGTACTGCGTCCATCCACGACGACGAAGAGGAAGTGGTTGTCCGCGATCGCCCCGACGCCGGTACGGGGCTGGCGTCCCTGTACCGAGTGGTTGCCGAGGTTGGTGTCGATCTCGACGTCGTCGATCCCCTCGACGACGGCTCCGTCCGCAACGAGTCCCGGCCCGAAGGAGAGGGTGTTCCAGGCGCCACCGGCCAGCAGCCGCGCCGCGTCGGTCGTGGTCTCGTCGTAGAGCCGCATCGACCCGTCCGTGCCGAACACGAGCCCCTGACGGGCCCCCACGTCACGGTAGGCGACGCCATTTCGGATCACGATGCCGGTGTCGCGGAAGCCGTAGTAGTCGCCGTTGATGGCGAGCACGGCGTTGACGTCCGCGGCGATGTCGGAGGGGTCGGCGATGATGTTCTCACCGAACTCGTCGTCGGCGAAGGCCGAGCGCACGATGGTGGCGTCGCTGACCGTGATGTCGGCGACGAACCAGGCCAGCGCCTCGTCCCCCGACCCGGACGTGTGCTTCGTGACGCGGATGGACGCCGTGTCGGAGGTGTAGCTGTCGGCCGTGCTGGTGCCGCCCGCGTCCGCCGTGGCGACGGTCACGCCCGCCTGCTGCGAGGAGGCGTTGGTCACCTCGACGTGCTCGATGACGTAGCGGTCCAGCGCCCACGCGGCGCCTCCTCCGACGGCGACCAGCCCGCCGAGGCCCGCCGTCAGGAACGTGCGCCGGCCCAGCCGGCGCGAGCGCTTCCCGTCCCCTGCCGGAGCCGCGGTGGACGGAGCCGACCCGGACGGTGGCGCCGCGCACTCCCGGGGGCCGTCCCCGGTCGTGTCGGGTGCCTGCGACGTGGTCTGTGCGGTCATGCGACCAGTTCACGCGTCGCCCTTGTGAGCCTCCTGTGACAGCCACGTGCCACCGGAGTGAATCCGACTCCCCCACCGCCGCCGGCCACGCATCCGCGGCAAGGACTACCTGATCGGCATCGACGTCTCCCCCCACGCCCTTGCTCCCGAAAGGTGGCTTTGCTCCCGGAATTCCGGTAGCAAAGCCGCCTTTCGGGAGCGAACGCGCGGGGCGAGGCAAGCGGCGGGGCGAGGACGGCGGCGGGGGGTCAGCCGGTGCTGTCGCCGCCGCC
>NZ_JASGES010000021.1:0-2829 GCF_047606205.1 Propionicimonas sp.
ATCGCCGCCCCGGCGTTCGGCGCACGCCCGGCCAGGCGTGCGGCGGCCGTCTCGTCCGCCGCCGCCCTCGCCGCCGCGGACGCGACGAGTTCAGCCCTGCGGGCTGCGACGGCTTGCGCTCCCCCGTCCACGACGAGCCCCGCGACCAGGAGCAGCGCGAGCACGACGACGGCGAAGAACGCCGACATCGATACTCCCCGCTGGTCGCCGGCCATCCGCACCCCTCTCCGAGGGACCCATTGTGCGCCCGCCGACCCCGGTCCACGAGAGTTGTGCACAGGTTTGTTCGCGATCGGAATCGGTAGGCTGTGGGACGCTCAAGATCCCGCAATGATTGGAATTCCCACGATGGTCCAGAAAGTCGCTCTGCTCACCGCCGGGGGCTTCGCCCCGTGCCTGTCCTCCGCCGTCGGCGGCCTCATCGAGCGGTACACCGAGCTGGCTCCGGACGTGGAGATCATCGGCTACAAGAACGGCTACCAGGGACTGCTCACCGGCGACTTCCTGACCGTCACCGACGAGGTGCGGGCCAAGGCGAGCCTGCTCCACAACTACGGTGGCTCGCCGCTGGGCAACTCGCGCGTGAAGCTCACCAACGCGAAGGACCTGGTCAAGCGCGGTCTGGTCGCCGAGGGCGACGACCCGTTGAAGGTCGCGGCCGACCGGCTGGTCGCCGACGGGGTCGATGTCCTGCACACGATTGGCGGCGACGACACCAACACCACCGCCGCCGACCTCGCGGCCTACCTCGCCCGGCACGACTACGGGCTCACCGTCGTCGGCCTGCCCAAGACGATCGACAACGACGTGGTGCCGATCCGGCAGTCCCTGGGCGCCGACACGGCCGCGGAGATGGGCGCCCGGTTCGCGAAGAACGTGATGGCCGAGCACAACGCGGGGACGCGGATCCTGATTATCCACGAGGTGATGGGCCGCAACTGCGGCTGGCTCACCGCCGCCACTGCCCGCAAGTACCACGAGTGGGTCGAGAGCGTGGAGTGGCTGCCCGAGATCGGGTTGTCCAAGGATGCCTGGGACGTGCACGCGATCCTGGTCCCCGAGGCGGAGATCAACATCGAGCAGGAGGCGGCCCGCCTGATCAAGGTGATGGACGAGGTCGGCTGCGTGAACATCTTCCTCTCCGAGGGCGCCGGCATCGCCGACATCGTCGCCGAGATGGAGCGGAGCGGCCAGGAGGTGGCCCGCGACGCGTTCGGGCACATCCGGCTCGAACGGATCAACCCCGGCGCCTGGTTCGCCAAGCAGTTCTCGAAGATGCTCAACTCCGAGAAGGTCCTGGTGCAGAAGTCGGGCTACTACTCCCGTTCCGCCGCGGCCAACGCCTTCGATCTGGCGCTGATCCGGGAGATGACCGACCTGGCGGTCGACTCCGCCCTTGCCGGCAACCCCGGTGTCGTCGGCCACGACGAGGAGGCGGGCGACCTGCTCAGCGTGATCGCCTTCGACCGGATCAAGGGCGGCAAGCCGTTCGACATCAGCCAGGACTGGTACCTCGACCTGCTCGCCGGGATCGGCCAGCCGGCGCCGGTGCCGGCCCACGCGCCCGCCGAGCACTGAGCTCGCATCAGGGACTCCGCGTCCGCCGGTGGCGCCGCCCCCGACTGACCGGACACCGAGCCGTCCCCTGAACGGCAAAGGGGACAGACCTCCGAACGGGAAAAGAACCGTCCCCTGAACGAGATTGGGGACGGTTCCTTTCCCGTTCGCTGGTCTGTCCCCCATTCCGTTCGCTGGGACGGCGGGGGCCGAGGGGGTTCGGCCCCGGGTCAGGAGCCGGCGATGTAGGTGGCGAGGCGATCGAGGGCCTCGTCCAGCTCCGCCGTCGCCCCGCAGAAGCTGAGCCGCACCAGGCGGTGCCCTTCGGCGCGGTCGAAGTCGATGCCGGGGGCCAGCGCGACACCGGTGTCCGCGAGCACCTCCGCACACCAGCGCCGGCTGTCGTCGGTGAGATGACTGACATCGCACCACGCGTAGAAGGCGCCGTCCGGCGGGGCGAAGCTGGTGATGCCGAGTTCGGGCAGCCGGCGCAGCAACAGGTCGCGGTTCCGCGCGTAGCGGGCGACGTGGCCGTCGAGCTCGGCCCTGGCCCCCGGCCCGAACGCTGCCGGCGCCGCGGCTTGGGAGACCGCAGGAGCACAGATGGCGAGGTTGCCCTGCAGAAGTTCGGCCGGACGCCGCAGCGGCCCGGGAAGCAGCAGCCAGCCGAGCCGCCATCCGGTCATCGAGTGGTACTTGCTCACCGAGCCGAGCACGACGGCCTGCGTGGAGAACTCACGGACGCTCGCGCAGCGCCGTCCGTAGGAGATCCCGTGATAGATCTCGTCGCTCAGCAGCAGGCAGTCGTGCGCGGAACACCACCCGGCGATCGCCGCGAGCTCTCCGGGGTCGATGATCGTGCCGGTCGGATTGGACGGCGATGCCAGCACGAGTCCCGCCGGTACCCGGGGCAGCGCCTCCAGCATCGCGACGGTGGGCTGGAACCGGGTCGCGGGCCCGACGTCGAGGTCGAGGACGCGGCACCCGAGGCCGAGCAGGGTGTTGCGGTAGGCGGGGTAGCCCGGGCGCGTCATCGCCACGGTGTCGCCGGCGTCGAAGCCGGCGAGCACGGCGAGCTGGAAGCCGGCTGAGGATCCTGTGGTCACCAGGACCTCGTCGGGATCGACGGCCACCCGGTAGCGCCGCAGGTACTCGGCGGCGATCCCCCCGCGCAGTTCGGGGACGCCGGCCGAGACCGTGTAGCCGAGCACCTCCCCCGCCACCGCCGCGGCCGCCGCGTCCCGCACGGCCGCCGGTGCGGGCGTCGCCGGC
>NZ_JASGES010000022.1:0-12274 GCF_047606205.1 Propionicimonas sp.
CGCGTCCCGTCAGGCCGAGGTCGGAACCGGGGTCACGGCCCTCCCGCCGCCCGAGCCCGTCGAGGCCCCCGGCCAAGCCCTCGACGCCCCCGGCCAGCCGCCGTCGGTGAACTCCCGCCCGCAGCAGTAGCCGCTCACCCGGTCGCCCCACGCCGTCCGGGTCTCCGGGTCCGCGTCGCCGTCCGTGGCCGACCCACCGAGCAGGCAACCAGTGGTCAGCCCGCGGCGAGGACGGCGGCCAGGGTGGTCGTGCGACGGCGGGCGACGGCGACGGCGCTGGCGGTGAACCCGAGCAGCAGCCAGCCGACCAGGACGAACGCAGAGGTGGTGGCTCCGCTGGACTCGGTGACGATCGCGCGGATCGAGTCCAAGGCCGGCGACAGCGGTGAGAAGCCCCGCAGGACGGCGAACGCCTCCGGCGCGGCCCCGATCAACGCCGATGCGGACGTCAGGACGGCGAACAGGATCGAGATCAGTCGCCCGACCCCGTTCAGCCACGCGACCAGGGCGTGGTTCACCACGACGAACGTCGCCCCCGCCAGCAGCAGCACGCCGGTCACGGCCAGCCATTTCTGCGGCGAGAGGTCCAGCCCGAACTGGGCCAGGGCGGCGACCACGACCGCCTGCACGCCCACGATGACCAGACCCGGCACCAGGGCGCGGGCGATCAGGACGGCGGTCGACTCCGCCGAGTTCAGCAGACCGGTACCGACCGCCTTCACCACCGAGTAGGTGGCCAGCGCACCGAGCCACAGCGCGAGCACCAGCAGCAGGCTGACCCAGCCGACATTGGCGTTCGCGAGCCCGCTCAGCGCGGAGGTGTCGATCGGCGAGGCGACCACGGTCGAGAGGCTCTCCCGGTCGGACTTGCTGTAGCTCGGCAGCTGGTCCTTGCCGTCGGCGATGCCGTCGGCCATCTCCCGCATGCCGTCGGCCAGCTTCTGGCCGCCGTCGGACGCGCTGATCAGCCCCGCACCGAGGGAGTCGATGCCGTCGGCGAGCTGGGACGCCCCGTCCGCGCTCTGGGAGATGCCCTTCACCAGGGCCGGCATCTGGTCGGCCAGTTCGTCGGTCCCGGAGACGAGCTTCCTGCCCCCGGCCTTCAACTGGGCCAGTTGGGCGGCGGTGTCCTTGTCGTTCGCCGCGGACTCGAGTCCCTCGCGGAACTGGGTGAGCCCCGCCCCGAACTGCTCGACGCCCTGCTGCGCGGCCTGGCCGGCCGCCGCCACGCCGACGTTCGCACCGACGTCCGCGCCGGCGGTGAGACCCGCCTTGAAGCCCTGGCAGATCGCGGTCTGGGTGGCTTCGTCGTCGCTGAACGTCGGGCAGGACACCTGGCCGGCCGCCTGTTCGGCGGCCTGGGTGGCGCCCTGGACGAGCTGCGTGTTCGAGCCGAAATCACCGAACGCGGTCGCGAGCTGGCCGGCCCCGGCCTCGAACTGCTTGACCGTCGAGATCATCGTCTGCTGGCCCGCCGTCGAGGAGTCGACGAGGGTGTTCACGCCGTCCACGTAGTCGCTCACCCCGTTCGCGAGCTTGCGGATGTCCTTCGGCATCGACGCCGTCCGCCCGGCCATCTCGCCCAGCCCGTCGGCGAGCGCACGCTGGCCGGTGTACAGCTTCCGGGTTCCGTCGGACGCCGCACTGATCCCGTCGGCCAGCTTCCGGGCCCCGTCGGCCAACTGGTCGGACCCGTCGGCGAGGGTGACGAACTGCTTGCCGGTCTCGTTGAAGCCGAGGTAGATCTGCGTGAGGTAGGCCTCGGTGAGCGTGGAGTTCAGCGTGGACGCCGCCTCGCTCGCCACCAGCCGGCCCAGCGTCGCGTCCGCCACGCCCGCCACCGGGGAGGTGTACACCTGGATCGTCGCCTGCTCCGCGGTGTCCCCGTCGTTGTCGGAGAACGAGGTCGCCGCGGCGGAGAAGTTCTTCGGGATGACCACCATCGCCGCGTACTCGCCGGTGGCCAGCCCGGCGCGGGCGTTCGTCTCGTTCTGGAGCACCCAGGTGAGGTTCTCGGTCCGGTCGGAGTCCACCAGGTTCGCCGTGAGCTGGCGGCCCAACGGCGTGTACTGCCCGTCGATCGTCACCGCCTCGTCGAGGTTCACGACCGCGGCCTGCACGGTGTGCAGGCGGCTGTCCGCGTTCACCCCGGCGAGCAGGAACCCGCCGGCGACCAGCAACGGCACCAGCACCAGCCCCAGCAGCGTGTACCAGCGCACGGGACCGGCGTCCAGGCGTTCGACGTTCATCGGTTCGTTCCTTCCAGAGCGAGGTGCGACGCCAGCTTCAGCACCTGGTACGGCACCGGGAGCTGGGCCTCGAGATCAGAGCCGGGCAGGACGCCGAGGACCCAGGTGACCGGCTCCCCCTCCCCCGTTGCTCCTGCCGACGCGGCCAGCGCGCGGCGCAGCGACCGGTCCTGGGTGTCGGAGAGCTCGTCCGCCCCGTCCACCACGACGATGCCGCCGGCCTGCCGCTTCAGGACGCGGCCGAAGTGCGGAACCGACGCCCCGAGCACCGGGATGTGGTTGCGCACCACGGGCGCCTCCTCCGGCAGGACCCGACCGAGCACCTTCAGGTTGCCCCCGCTGAGCCGGACGCGGCCGGCCAGCGCGAGCAGGAGCGCGCGGCGGGGCGCGTGCTCGCCCTCGACGACCAGGACCTGACCGGGTTCGACCCGCACCGCGAGATCGGCGAACAGCGTCCGCTCGCCCACCTCCGCGCTGAGCCCCTCGCCCACGATCGCCGCCGTGTCCCCTGCCGCGGGCCAGTCGGCCAGGTGCACCTGCCGGGTGAGCGCCTCGCCCTCGATGTCGAGCGCCGGCAGCCGGGCGTCCAGCCAGGCCGGCAGCCACCAGGCGTGGCGTCCGAGCAGCTTCATCACCGCCGGCACCAGGGTCATCCGGACGACGAACGCGTCCAACGCCACCCCGACGGCGAGCGCGAAGGCGATCGGCTTGATCGCGCCCTCGCCGGCGGGAACGAAGAACGCGAACACGCTGAACATGATCAGCGCCGCGGCGACGACGACCTTCGAGGAGTGGACGAACCCGTCCTCGACCGAGCGGGTGGTGTTGCCGTGCACGAACTCCTCCCGCATCCGGGAGACCAGGAACACCTCGTAGTCCATCGCGAGGCCGAACAGCAGGCCCATCAGGATAATGGGCAGGAAGCTGATCACCGGACCCGCCTCGGGCAGGTTGATCACCTCCTTGAACCAGCCCTCGTTGAACACCAGCGTGGTCGCGCCGAACGCGCCGCCGACGCTGAGCAGGTAGCCGGCGGCCGCCTTGATCGGTACCCAGATCGAGCGGAACACCATGGTGAGCAGCACCAGCGAGAGGCCGACGACGAAGACGCCGAACGGGAGCAGCGCCCCCCACAGTTGGTTGGTCACGTCGATCTGGACGGCGGTGAAGCCGGTGATGGAGGTGTCGATGCCGCAGGTCTGCTGCCAGTGGTCGTGACGACTGCGCAGCTCCTGCACGAGGTCGGCGGTCGCCGGATCGTCCGGGCCGGTGGTCGGGATGATCTGCACCATGCCCGTGTCGGCGTTCTCGTTGGGCGTGGCGGAGGCGACCATCCGCACCCCCGGGATCGCGGTGATGTCGTCGCGCAGGCAGTCCATGATGTCGAGCGGCTCGTCGGACTCGACGATCGAGCCGGTGACGATCAGCGGGCCGTTGAAGCCGACGCCGAAGATGCGCGAGATCTCGTCGAAGGTCTCCCGGTCCTGGGTTCCCGGCAGTGAGCGCCCGGACGTGGGCAGCGCCAGGTAGAGGTCCTTCGTCGGCAGCGCCAGCGCCCCCAGCCCGACCAGAACCAGCACGATCGTGATCACCGGCCATTTCGTGACCACGCCCACCCACCACGCGGACGCGCTGAACCGCCGTGCCCCCTCCCTGGCCCCCGCCTTGGCCGAGGTGTCAGCAGCCGAGCCGGTCGTGGGCGGCAGAGACTCCGAGGAGTCGGCGGCGGGCGGGGCGGACGCGACGGCCCGGGAGCGCTTGGGCCTGGGCCGCAGCCGCTCGCCGGCGAAGCCGAGCAACGCCGGCAACAGGGTGAGCGCGAGGAGCACCTCGAAGGCGACCGTGACGGCAGCGAAGATGCCCATCACGGCGAGGAAGGGGACGCGGGAGATGCTCAGCCCGATCAGGGCGATGATCACGGTCAGGCCGGCGAAGACCACGGCCGAGCCGGCCGTGCCGATCGCCCGGGCCGCGGACTCCTCCGGGTCCATACCGCCGGCGAGCTGGTCGCGGTGCCGGGAGAGGATGAACAGGGCGTAGTCGATGCCGACGGCCAGGCCGAGCATGATCGCCAGCATCAGGGTGGTCGAGCTGATCGTGATCACTCCCGCGGCGACCTGGACGACCAGCACGCCGATGCCGACGCCTGCGATCGCCGTCCCGATCGGCATCATCGACGCGACCACCGAACCGAGGGTGATCAGCAGCACGACCAGCGCCACGACGAGGCCGAGCGCCTCGACCACCGTGATGTGGGGCACGTGGATGGAGAAGACCTCCCCGCCGATGAGCACGCGGGAACCGGGCAGGGTCTGCTCGAGCGTCTCGACGGCGGTGGTGAGCTCCTCGCGCTGGGCGTCGGTGAAGGTGGACGAGGTGCCCTGGACGCGGACCATCACCCGTCCGCTGGTGTCGTCGGCACTGATCAGGCCGTCCACGTAGTCGCTGTAGGGGCCGATCACCCCGTTCACCCAGGGGATGTCCTCCAGGGAGTCCGACCATGCCTCGACGGCCTTCTTCACGTCCTTGTCGGTGAGGAGCTTGCCCTCCGGGGTCGTGATCAGGACGGTGGCGGTCGCGTCCGCCGCCTCGGGGAAGGTCACCTTGAGCTCGGCCAGTGCGGTCGTCGACTCGGCACCGGGGATCTCGAAGGTGTCGTTGAACGAGCCGCCGAGCGTGGCGGCCAGCGTGCCGAGGACAGCCAGCACCAGCAGCCAGCCGGCGAGGACCCGCCCGCGACGCCGATAGCTCGCCCGACCGATCCGATACAGGAACGACGACACCTGATCCCCTTTCGCGACCCACGCGATACAGAACTGTATCCGATACACTGACGCATCCGATACACTGGTGTATCGACGCCGACGGCGAGGCGACGAGGAGGTGTGCCATCACCACGGGAACAGTGAGCAGCCGCCGCCAGCACACCCGCGACCTGCTCATCGACGCGGCCACGGCGCTGTTCGCGGAGAAGAGCATCGAGGGTGCGAGCGTGGAGGAGATCTGCGAGCGCGCCGGTTTCACCCGGGGAGCCTTCTACTCGAATTTCGAGAGCAAGGAGGACCTCTGCCTCGAGATCGTGCGGCAGCGCGGCGAGCAGCTCCTGGAGACGACGCGACGCGCGCTCGGGATGATCCCGGACGCGCCGGTGAGCGCCGCGCTGCTGGAGGAGATCATCGCGAGGGTGGTGGCCGTGCTCGACATCGGCATCACCCTCGACGACAACTGGGTGCTGGTGCGGGCCGAGTTGCGGCTGTACGCCTTCCGCCACCCGAGCTTCCGTCCCGCCCTGGTGCAGATCGAGGGCAACGCCATCCAGCTCTCGATCGCCGATCTCGCCCAGGCGCTGGAACGGCACGGGGCCCGGCTGCTGATCCCGATCGACCAGTTGCTGTTCACTCTCGACGCCTACTGCGAGCGCACCCGGCTGGACGCGATCCTGACCGGTCAACCCGACAGCGACCACGCCTGGCGGGCCGGCATGGAGCGCCTCGTCCGTGCGGTCGTCGTGCTCCCCGACGACTCCGCGCCGGCCCTCGCGGGAGCCGGCTGAGCACTAGGCTGGCGGCCATGACCGCAGAGTCCGTCGCCAGCCTGAACCTCGCCAACTCCAAGCTCACGGTGGTGGGAGCCGGCTCGGTCGGCACCTCGATCGCCTACGCCGCGCTGATCCGCGGCTCCGCCCGCCAGATCGCGCTGTACGACATCGACGCCAAGAAGGTCGACGCCGAGGTCCACGACCTCGCCCACGGCACCCAGTTCACGCCCACCTCGATCGTCAGCGGCGGCGCCGACATCGAGGTCGTCAAGGACTCCTCGGTGATCATCATCACCGCCGGAGCGCGGCAGAAGCCCGGCCAGACCCGGCTCGACCTCGCCGGTGTCAACGCCGGGATCATGACCAAGCTGGTCCCGCAGCTCCTCGAGCAGGCACCGAACGCGGTGCTGGTGCTGGTGACCAATCCCTGCGACGTGCTCACCGTGGTGGCCCAGAAGGTGAGCGGGCTGCCCGTGCACCGGGTCCTGTCGACCGGGACGCTGCTGGACACCTCCCGGCTGCGCTGGGCGATCGCCAAGCGGGCGGGCGTGTCCCTGTCCAACGTCCACGCGGCCATGTTCGGCGAGCACGGCGACACCGAGTTCCCGATCTGGTCATCGGCGTCGATCGCGCAGATCCCGATCCGCGACTGGACCGACGACGCCGGCCAGAAGCTGTTCAGCGAGGAGGAGCTCGCGATGATCGCCTACGACACCGTCCACGCCGCGTACTCGATCATCGAGGGCAAGGGCGCCACCAACTACGCGATCGGCCTCGCCGGTGCCCGGCTGGTCGAGGCGATCATCGGCGACCAGCACAAGATCTGGCCCCTCTCCAGCGTCCTCACCGACTACCGCGGCATCTCCGGCATCGCGCTCTCCGTGCCGAGCCTGGTCGGGCCGACCGGCATCGAGCGGGTCTACGAGTTCCCGATGGACGCCCACGAGATCGCTCTGCTGAACAAGTCGGCCGCGGCCATCAGGGCGACCCTGAAGGCCGTCGGCTACTGATCGGCATCCGGGGACGGTTCCTCTTTCGGTCCACCGGAGCCTGGACCGAAAGAGGAACCGTCCCCGGTCGTTCGGAGGAGAGCTCATGACCACGCCGTTCGCCGATGCCCAGGCCCGCTATGACGAGCTCGCGGCACTCGGGCTGACCCTGAATCTTCAGCGCGGGCAGCCCTCGGACGCCGACTTCGCGCTCTCCGACGGGCTGTTGTCGGCCGTCACGCCGGGCACGACCACCCAGGACGGGCTCGACCTGCGCAACTACCCGGGCGGGGTGGCGGGGCTGCCCGCCGCGCGGGCGCTGTTCGGCCGCTACCTCGGGCTGGACGCGGCCAACACGGTGGTCTGGAACAACTCCTCGCTGGAACTGCAGGGTCTGGTGCTCGGCTTCGCGCTGCTCCACGGCGTCCGGTCCTCGCGGGGTGGCTGGGTCCACGAGCGGCCGCGCATGGTCGTCACCACGCCCGGCTACGACCGGCACTTCGACCTGCTCAGCACCCTTGGCTTCGAGCTGGTGGCCGTCGCGATGCAGCCCGACGGCCCGGACGTGGCCGCGATCGCGGCCGCGGCGTCCGACCCGCGGGTCAAGGGTGTGCTGTTCGTGCCCACCTACGCCAACCCCGGCGGCGAGACGATCAGCCCGGAGCAGGCCGCGCGGCTGGCGTCCATCGAGGCCGCCGCACCCGACTTCACGATCTTCGCCGACGACGCCTACCGCGCCCACCATCTCGGCGAACCGGTCGAGACCGTCGATCTGGTCGGCCTGTGCGCCGCGGCGGGGCGACCCGATCGGGCCTTCGTGTTCGGCAGCACGAGCAAGATCACCTACGCCGGCGCAGGGCTCGGCTTCGTCGGGAGCTCGGTCGACAACATCGCCTGGCTGACCCGCTACCTGGCCGCCCAGAGCATCGGCCCGAACAAGGTGGAGCAGGCGCGCCACGTCCGCTTCCTCGAGGACTGTCCCGGCGGGCTGGAGGGGCTGATGCGCGCGCACGCCGCGCTGATCGCGCCGAAGTTCGCCGTCGTGGACGAGGTGCTCGGGGCCGAACTCGGTCTGGACGGGAGCTACGCCACCTGGACGACGCCCCGCGGCGGCTACTTCAGCTCGCTGTTCACCACGGCTCCGGTCGCGTCCCGCGTGGTCGAGCTGGCGAAGGCCGCGGGCGTCTCGCTGACGCCGGCCGGCGCGACCTACCCCGGCGGGCACGACCCGGAGAACCGCAACATCCGGATCGCGCCGACCCGTCCGCCGCTCGACGAGGTGCGAACGGCGATGCGGGTGGCTGCCGCGTGCGTCCGGCTGGCGACCGAGGAGCACCGTGCGGGCCCGGCCTGAACGCGCCCGGGCGGTGGCGTCGTAGCATCCGGGAATGGACATCGAACAGCCGCTCGCCGGGGGCAACATGGGACCGGTCACGCGGCTGGGCGACGAGGTGCGCCGGGTCGCGGGCCCCTGGACGCCGAATGTGCACCGGCTGCTGGCGCTGTACGCGTCTTCCGGGATCGAGGGGACGCCGCGTCCGCGGGGACGCACCGCCGACGGTCGCGAGCGGCTCAGCTTCGTCCCCGGCGTGGTGCCGGGCTACCCGATGCCGGCCTGGCTGTGGTCGGACGGGGTGATCCGCGACGCGGCCGTCCTCCTGCGCCGGCTGCACGACGCGTCCGTCCCCCTGGCCGGGGTTCGCCACGGCTGGCGCTCCCCCGTCCGCGAGCCCGCCGAGGTGGTCTGCCACAACGACTTCGCCCCCTACAACCTGGTCTTCGCCGGCGGCCGGCTGGCCGGTGTGATCGACTTCGACTACGCCGCGCCCGGGCCGAGGGAGTGGGACCTCGCCCACCTCGCCTATCGCCTGGTGCCGCTGACCGGTTGGTCGGAGCCGGACGAGCCCGCCGGCGACGAGGTTCGTCGGGCGCGGTTGGAGCGCCTGCTGGCGGCCTACGGATCGGTGCTCGCACCGGACGACCTGCTGCCCGTGGTGGTCGAGCGGCTGCTCGCGCTGGCCGACTTCAGCGACGCCGCGTCCGTGCGACTCGCGAACCCCGACCTCGCCGGGCATGCCCGTGGCTACCGGGCCGATGCGGACCGGCTCCGGGCCGGCCAGCTCTGAGGCTGCCCGCGCGGGTCGGCACGCGGATCCCCTGCACACCGCGGACCAGCCACGCACGCCCCGGGGTCAGTAGGGTTCGACGCATGGCTCACGTCCTGGTCACCGGCGGCGTCCGGAGCGGCAAGTCGCGGTACGCCGAATCCCTGATGGACGCGCAGGCGCCGGTCAGCTACCTCACCCCCGGCTACCCCGCGGACCCGGCTCGGGACGCCGAATGGGCGGCGAGGGTGGCCGCTCACCGGCTGCGGCGTCCCGGCGCGTGGCGGACCGTGGAGACACTCGCTCTCGCCTCCGAACTGGCCGCGGCGGGCGGTCCGGTGCTGATCGACTGCCTCGGCACCTGGCTGACCCGCCTGCTGGACAGCTGGCAGGCCTGGGACGCCGACGAGGCCGACTGGCTGCCGAAGCTCTCCGCCCAGACCGGTGCGCTCGCCGAGGCGGTGCGTGCCCACCCGCACGACGTGGTCGTGGTCACCAACGAGGTGGGCTGGGGCCTGGTCTCGGAGTACCGCGCCGGACGCGTGTTCGCCGACAATCTCGGCCGGATCAACCAGGCGATCGGCGCGGCCTGCGACCAGGTGGTCCTGCTCGTGGCCGGCCGCCCGCTGACCCTGTGACCCGGCTGCGACCGGCTCGGTCGCCCTCGGTGACAGCCCGCCCTCCGTGCCCCGGCCGCGGGCCGGGCCGGACGCCGGCGTGCGGCGGTCAGGGAACGATGACGGCGCGATCGCCGGTGTGCGCCCAGGCCGCCGCCGCGTCCTCGATCGGGAACGGCGTGTAGGGGACGGCGAGGGTGCCGTCGGCGATCAGCCCGATCACGCCGGGCAGGCCGGCGAGGAGCTTCTCGTTCGACACGGAGCCGAGCCCGCTGCCGAGGATCCGGATCGGCCGGCTGCGCAGGAGGTCCGCGGGCACGGCGGCCGTGCGTCCGGCCAGTCCACCGATCTGGGTGTACACGGTGTCCACACCGCCGTCCTCGTCGAAGCCGGACCGGTTCAGGGCCTCGAAGGCCGTCTCCGCAGCGGGTCCCCACACATAGTCCAGGACGATGGACGGGCGTTCGCCGGCCAGCGCGTCGGCCAGGGCGGACGCCGCGTCCGGCCCGGTGAGCGACACCGGGGTGGCACCGAGGGCGGCGACCTCCTCGAGCCGGCCGGCGTCGCGTCCAGCCGCGACGACCCGATCGGCGCCGAGCGCGAACGCCGACTGCACGGCCAGGCGTCCCGACATGCCGGTGGCGCCGACGATGAGCACCGTCCCGAGGGAGCCGTTCTCCTCGCGCCGCCCTGCCAGCGGGAACCAGCCCGACATCGCGGGGTTGACCCCCGCCGCCACAGCGAGCGGGTCCGCCCGCGGGGGCAGCTCGATCCCGGCCGGCGCCGCCATTCGCTCGGCCATGGTGCCCCAGGGCGGACGGATCCAGCCCGTGTAGACCACGCGCCCGTCAGAGGTGCGCGCGACGGCGTCCACACCGGGGACGTTCGGGAACATGCCCGCGCTGCTGTAGTGCGCTCCGGAGGCTCTCGACCGGACCACCTGGTGCAGACCGGCGCCGATCAGCTCGACGACGTCCTCGCCGGGCCGCGGTTCCGGTTCGCCGAAGGTGCCGCCGGTCGGGCTCGTCTCCGGCGCGGTCATCACGACTGCTTTCATGACAACTCCTTAACTAAGTTCAGTTGCGCTTCCAGCGTGCCTTAACACTGTTAAACTGTCAACGTGGCCAAGGGCATCAGCCGCGAGCTCATCGTGCAGACGGCACTCGACCTCCTCGACGAGCAGGGCATCGACGGGGTGACCGCCCGGGCCCTCGCGCACCGCCTCGGGGTGAAGGCCCCCGCCCTGTACTGGCACATGGCCAGCAAGCAGGAGATCCTCGACGAGATGGGCACCGAGATCAGCCGCCGCGTGGCCGCCGCGCTCAGCGACGAGCCGCAGGGCGAGACCTGGTCGGACGGTCTCGCCGCCTACGCGCGAGTGCTGCGCAGGGAGTACCTCGCCCACCGCGACGGCGCCCGCACGTTCAGCGGCACCAAGCTCACCGACCCCGGCGTCCTGCGCGCGCAGGAGCCGTGGCTCGAGCGCCTCGTCGCCTCCGGGATCAGCCTCGAACACGGCGTCGCGGCCGCCCAGCTGGTGACGGCCTTCGTGGTCGGCTTCGTGATCGAGGAACAGGAGCGCTCGGGCGACCGCTACCCCCTGGCCGAACGGGACGCGGCCCTGGGCGACGACGCCCCGCTGGTGCGCGCCTCGGGTCGCTACCTCTTCGAGGACCCCGCCGAGCGGTTCGAGGCGTACCTCGACGTGGTGCTCGCCGGTGTGGCCGCGCGCTACCCGACGAAGGAGCAGGCCGGATGAGCCAACCGCACGACGCCCGGGCGATGGCCGAGTCCTTCGGGGTGGACGCGGGCCTCTACGACGGCACCCGGCCGGAGTACCCGGCCGATCTCCTGGCCCGGGTCATCGCCGCGCTGCCCGGCACCGAGGTGCTCGACGTCGGCTGCGGCACCGGCATCCTCGCCCGGCAGCTCGCGGCCGCGGGATGTCTCGTCCGGGGTGTCGAGCCGGACGCGAGGATGGCCGGCTTCGCCCGCGCGGGCGGGCTGGACGTCGACGTGGCGCGCTTCGAGGACTGGAACGACGCCGGTCGGAGCTTCGACGGGGTCCTCGCCGGTACGGCATGGCACTGGATCGATCCCCGCGCCGGAGCGGCGCGGGCGGCGGAGGTGCTGCGTCCCGACGGGCTGCTGGTGCCGTTGTGGAACGTGTCCACGCCGGACCCGGCGGTCGCGGTCGCGTTCGCCGAGGCGTTCGCCGCGGCGGTCCCGGACGCGCCGTTCGACCTTCGCGGCCGGCCGGGCGGTGCGGCGTCCTACCAGCCGGTGCTCGACCGCGCCGCCGACGCGATCCGTGTGGACGGCCGCTTCGCCGATCCCGAGCAGTGGAGCGCGGACTGGCGGGCGGAGTACCGCAGCGAGGAGTGGCTCGACCAGCTCCGCACGAGCGGCGCGATGACCCGGCTGGACGCGGCGCGGCAGTCGGCCGTGCTCACCCGGGTCGCGGCCGCGATCGACGCCCGCGGCGGGACCGTCCCGGTCGCCTGGACGTGCCTCGCCCTGGTCGCGACGCGCCGGGGTTGAGCTCCAGGCCGCCTGCCCCTGTCCCCGCTCAGGCGTGGACGGGGCTGGCCGCCAGGACGACCAGCAGGACGCTCGCCGCCACCTCGACGAGTGCGCCGAGCACGTCGCCGGTGATGCCGCCGAAGCGGCGGACGCAGCGGGCGAGCAGCCACAGGCAGGCCAGCACGGCCAGCCCGACGGCGACCAGCGGCAGCCACCAGGCCAGGCCGGCCGCCGACCCGGCGACCACCAGGGC
>NZ_JASGES010000023.1:0-5289 GCF_047606205.1 Propionicimonas sp.
CTGGCCCGGCGCCGCCTGCCCAGGCTGGCCTGGCCACTCGGCTCGGCCGACGAGCCGCCGGCTCGGCTGGCCGCGCTCCTCGGCGGGGTCGTGACCGCGTCCGACCTCGCCCTGCTCGACGCCAGGGTGGACGCCCTGCCTGGACTCCAGGGGCTTTCTCTGGTCCGGACGGCCGCCGCTCGGGCGAGGAAGGCGGCGGCCCGGTGAGCGTCGAACTCGGCAACGCCAGGATCCTGCTCACCGGGGGCACCGGATTCGTCGGGCAGGCCATCCTGGAGCGACTGCTCAGCAGCCACCCCGGCACGACGATCGTCGTCCTGGCCCGGCCCAAGGGCTCACTCGGTGCGCAGCACCGGGTCGAGAACCTCTTGCGCAAGCCGGTCTTCTCGCGCTGGCTCGATGCCGTCGGCGAGGACGAGGCCCGCCGCCAGTTCGCCGAGCGCGTGGTCGTGGTCGAGGGCGGCCTCGGCACGCTCGGCCCGGAACCCGAACGGCTCGACATCGTGCTGCACAGCGCGTCGAGCGTGAACTTCGACGACCCCATCGACGCGGCCTTCGCCACCAACGTGACCGGCGTCTCGAAGCTGTACCAGGGCCTGCTGGAGGCGGGCGCCGATCCGCATGTCGTGCACGTGTCGACGGCCTACGTCAACGCCGCCCGCAAGGGCCTGGTCACCGAGGGTCCGGTCGAACACCAGGCGGACTGGCGAGCCGAGGAGGCCGCCGCGCGGTCCGCCCGCGTCCGCACCGAGGAGTTGTCGCGCACTCCCGAGCAGTTGCGCCGCTTCCTCAAGCAGGCCAACCAGGAGGTCGGCAAGGTCGGGCCCCGCGCCGTCGCCGAGGCCACCGAGGCCGCCCGCTGCGTATGGGTGAACGACGAGCTGGTCTCCTACGGTCTCACCCGCGCCCAGAGCCTGGGCTGGACGGACGTGTACACCCTCACCAAGGCGCTGGCCGAACGGCTGGCGGAGGAGTTGTGGCTCGGCGGCGGCCACCGGCTCTCGATCGTGCGTCCCTCGATCATCGAGAGCGCGCTGCGGCACCCGTTCCCGGGCTGGATCGACGGCTTCAAGGTGGCCGACCCGCTGATCGTGGCCTACGGCCGCGGCAACCTGCCCGAGTTCCCCGGCCTGCCCGACAGCGTGCTCGACATCGTGCCGGTCGACTTCGTCGTGAACGCCGTCCTCGCCGCCGCGGCCACGCAGGCCCCCCGGGACCGTGCCCGCTACTTCCACGTGGTCTCGGGCACGTCGAACCCGCTGCCGCTGCACCACATGGTGGAGAACATCCGGTCCTACTTCAGCGCGCACCCGATCCCCGGCGCCGACGGGCCCGGCAGCCTGCCGACCTGGCAGTTCCCCGGCGGGATCCGGTTCGAGGCCGGGCTCAAGCGCAAGGAACTGGGCACGAAGCTCACCGACGCGGTGATCTCGAAGCTGCCGGCCACCTCGGGCTCGCGCGACTGGGCGGACTCGCTGCACTCCGCGCGCTCCAAGCTGCAACTGTTGCGGAAGTTCTCGGGGCTCTACCAGGCCTACGTCCAGTCGGAGGTGCTGTTCGACGACGCCTCCACCCGTGCGCTCGACCGCGAGGTGTCCGCGGGCCCCGACGACGACGCGGGCTTCGACGTGACCGCGATCGACTGGAGCCACTACCTGCAGGACGTCCATCTGCCGGCGATCACCTCTCTGCCACGGGCGCTGGCCGGGCGCTCGGGGCGCAGCGAGCGGACCCAGAAGCCGCTGGCGTCCGGCCCCGGCGTGCTCGCGGTCTTCGACCTGGAGGGGACGGTGCTGCACGCGAACCTCGTGCAGCAGTACCTGTGGTTGCGCGACGCCGAACGCGACATGACGTCCGTGCCGCGCGAGGTCACCAAGATCCTGGCCCTGCTCCCCCGCTACCTGGCCGCGGAGCGGCGCGACCGCAGCGAGTTCATCCGCAGCTTCCTGCGCCTGCATGCGGGCATGAGGGTGGCCGACGTCGAGCGGTACGTCCGGGGCAGCGCGGGACGCAAGCTCCGCGCGCACCTGCTGGCCGACGCCCTGGCGCGGGTCGCCGAACACCGCGCTGCCGGCCACCACACCGTCCTGGTGACCGGCGGGGTCGACCTGCTCGCCGGCGTCGCCGCGCCCTACTTCGACGAGGTCGTCGCGAGCGGGCTGCACGAGCGGGACGGCGTGCTGACCGGCTACCTGGCCGCCCCGCCGATCGTGGGCGAGGCCCGGGCGGCCTGGCTGCGACAGTACGCGGAGAGCCGCGGCTTCGACCTGTCGAAGTCCTACGGCTACGGCGACAGCCAGGCGGACACGTCGTGGCTGCGGCTGGTCGGCAACCCGGTCGCCGTCAATCCCGACCAGCGGCTCTACGTGTTCGCCCGCGGCAGGCACTGGGAGGTCGTGGAGTGGAAGCGGACGGGCGCTCCCGACGACGAACCCTTCGTTGCGGATCCAGGAGGCCAGTGATGGCGTTCGACATCGACCAGTACGCCGAGAACTCCGAGGGTGTCACCTGGGAGGACCTCGACTTCGACGCGTTCGACGAAGACCCGCTCGGTGAGGACACGCTGCGCACCGTCCGCTACATGTGCAACGTCGAGTACCACACGGTGTGCTACCTCAGGGACCTGCTGGTCACCCCGTCCCACAAGGAGCGGGACGTGAGCGCGTTCATGACCATGTGGAACCGGGAGGAGTACTGGCACGGCGAGGCGCTGGCCGCGGTGCTGGGCCGGCACGGGATCACGGTCGACTACGACGAGCTGAAGGCCGCCCGGGTCAAGCTGGAGTGGCGGGACAAGCTCGCCCCGCTCAAGCAGTCGATCCTCGGAAACATCGTGGGCGACGACTTCGTCGCCGTGCACATGAGCTGGGGCGCGGCGAACGAGTGGAGTGCGACCGCCGCCTACCGCCGGCTGGCGGCGCTCGAGCAGCACCCTGCGCTGTCGCCGCTGCTGAAGCGGATCGGCCAGCAGGAGACCCGCCACACCGCGTTCTACGCCACGCAGGCCCGCAAACGGCTGGAGAAGTCCGCGATGGCCAGGACGCTGACCCGGCTCGTGCTGGCGAAGGCGTGGCGTCCGGTCGGCTCGTCGATCTCGGAGGAGGCCGACCTCGACCACGTCATGAAACACCTGTTCAACGGCGAGGACGGGCTCGCGGAGATCCGCCGCATCGACGCCAACATCGCCAAGCTCCCCGGCATGGAGGGCCTGACCATCTTCGAGACCGCCCTGCGCCGTCACGAGATGGACTGGCCGGCCGCCGCCTGAGCGGCCCGACGCCGGGTCGCCGACCGACCCGTTCACTGAACGAGTAACGTTTCAATAACTGTTGGCGCCACGACGTGAACGCACCGCGCCGCCTGTGGAAGGCTCTGCCGAGGGAAGAGCGGCAGCGGTGAGTGAAGACCATTCCCTCAGGAGGACCGGGGCTGCTCTTCCCGAGCCCCCCGCGGTGCGCGCCGAAAGTGATCAGCGCCCGACAGTTCCACGGCCCGGATGAGGACGGCATCCAGCATCGACGGCGTGAGCCGGCCGGTGAAGGTGTTCTGCTGGGAGACGTGGAAGCAGCCGAGCAGGGTCACCGCACGCCCGTCCGGCGAAGCCAGGTCGGCCTCGACGCCGTGCCCGAACGCGGGCGCGGGGCGCGGCACCGTCCAGCCCAGATCCGACAGGGTCCACAGCAGTGCCTTCCACCCGAACCCGCCGAGCGCGACCAGCACCCTGACCGTGGGCCCGAGCAGCTCCAGTTCCCGCGCCAGCCAGGGTGCGCAGGTGCGGCGTTCCTGCGGGGTGGGCTGGTTCGCCGGCGGCGCGCAGCGCACCGGAGCGGTGATCCGCACTCCGGTGAGCTCGAGCCCGTCGTCGATGGCGACCGAGGTCGGCTGGTTCGCCAGCCCGACCCGGAACAGCCCCGCGTACAGGAAGCCGCCGGAGCGATCGCCGGTGAACATGCGTCCGGTCCGGTTCGCGCCGTGGGCGGCAGGGGCGAGCCCGACGATCGCGATCGACGCCATGGGGTCGCCGAAACCGGGTACGGCGCGGCCCCAGTACTCCTGGTCGCGGAACGATGCCCGCTTCTCGGCTGCCACCGCCTCCCGCCAGGCCACCAGCCGGGGGCACGCGCGGCACTCCACCACCAGCGCGCCGAGGTCGTCCAGCGACGTGGCCGCCGTGGCGGAGGCGGGGTAGTCGGCGGAGTCGGGTGCAGGCACCCCCCTATCGTCCCCCACAGCGGCCACGCCGTGAGTGCGGAGGCTCCAGCAGCCTCCGCCCCGTCCGGCCGCGGGACCGGGACCCAGATCCCGCAGCCGGCGGATCCTTGTCCGTCCACCGGGCACGGAGGGGATCGTGCGGTTGTCGGATCACGGACAAGGAGGTCCAGGGGCTAGTCGACGAAGCCCACCTCCACCGGAGGCCCGCCATGCTCGACGCCGTCGAACAGCGCGAACGGGATCCGGAAGACCCGGCCCGGCGCGGCCGGCCACGGAGTCCTCACCCGGCCGACCACCCTGCCGTCCTGGCTCGCCTCCAGCGTGGGGAATCGCCGGTACTCCGAGGTCCAGGCGCTCAGCCGACGGCCCACGGGTGCCGGGTCCCCCGGACGGACCACTCCCGGCGCGATCCAGGTCAGCGGCGCCCGCGCCCGCAGCTGCACCCCGGACGGCGGCTGTTCCCGTCCGGCAAGCCATGCCCGCACCGAGGCGGCCACGTGGCGGCCGTCCAGCGCGGCGTTGTCGGCGGTGTCGACCGGGTGCAGGAGGTTCCCGGCCGCGAAGACGCCCGGCAACCCGGTCCGCAGTGCCGTGTCCACCAGTGGCGCCAGGGACCGCGGCTGGAGCTCGAGGCCGAGCTGCACCGCCAGTTCGTTGTCCGGGATCCAGTCGGCGGTGAACACCACGCAGTCGCAGGCCACCACCCTGGTCCTGCCCGTCGCATGATCCAGGACCTCCACGCCCTCCACCCTGCCCTTGCCGATCACCCGCTCGACCGTGGTCGCGGCGGCGACGGGGACGCCGAACGCGATCCGGCCGGCCAGGCTGACGGCGGCGTAGGTGTCGGGGGCCGGACGGGGAGAGGCCATCAGCACCGTCCGTGCTCCGGCGTGGCGCAGGGTCAGCACCGCCGACCAGGACACCAGTTCCGAACCCACCACCACCGCGCGGGTGCCGACCCTGTGCCCGAAGACGTGGACGTGGTTCTGCAGCTCCCCCGTGGTGTAGAACCACGTCCACGTCTTCGGGCACAGGGTCGGCACCCGCGCGGTGGTGGTGGGTTCGGAACTGGTGTCC